>NZ_JBFAAD010000015.1:0-189173 GCF_040639555.1 Streptomyces sp. NPDC023838 | reverse complement strand
GACGTCGGCTTCGGTGGCATGGGGGCAGTGGTGGGGCTTGCTGGAGCGATCCCGCAGGCCCTCGAGGCCCTCGTCCTGGTACCGGCGCAGCCACTTGTAGAAGCAGGTGCGGCTGATGCCGTGGTAGCGACAGGTCAGCGCAACGTTTCCGATGACTTCCTCGGCGTGACGCAGGACCGCCAGGCGATGCTGGGCCTGACGGTCCTGTTGCTGTTGCAGCGAAGTGGGCATGGCAGATCTCCCGAGTGATCGGAGACCCGAGTGTCAACAACGTCCGGCAGTTTTATAGGCGCGCCCCGGCCAGGCCATCGCATGCGGGACGACCCGAAGGGCGCACTTCCCGCGGGCTGTCGACTCTGAGCGCTCCACTGTTCGGGTGACGTGACGTCAATATGCTTGTCAACGGTGTGGTGCGAATGGGTTACTGTACGCATCCGAACAGGTGAGCCGCCCGTCCCTCCAACGGGAGAGTGGCAGCTGACCCACCGTCGGCCCCAGGACGGCGTTCCAGGCCGGGGTTCGGCTGCCGTCCTGACCGTTTTCCTGAGTGCCCGCAGAGGCAACGGTTTCCGGCCGACGTGTTCTTCCCTCACCACTGTTTCGATCGACCTGAGCGGGAGGGCCGTCCGCGTTCTCGGCGACAGAGCGCTGGCCCCTTCCCAGGCCCATAGGCCGATGTGGCCACATCGGCTGATCGGGCTCCCGGGCGGCTGCGAGCCGCCGACTCCAGGTTCCGGCAAGAAAATCCACGGCAGCGCCCACTGATCGCTGACGAGCGTCGGTGAAGCACGGGCCGCCGAGGACAAACCGTTCCTACGCACATCCAGTCCGTCTGAGCAGGAGGTACATCATGCCTTTCATCCAGCAGAGCACATCGGGCCCAGTGGCAGGCTCCGCCGAGTACTTCGTCCCCATCACGGTCACCGGCGAGCAAACCGCCACACTGCTGCCCGGTGAAACCGCAGACGTCACCCTCACCTTCACCAACCCGAACAGCAATGTAAGGGCCCAACTGATCGCCATTGCCGCCGGCGATGTCGTTGTCGACACCGTTGCGAACGCCGACGACATGACGTACTGCCACGATCAGATCGAACTGTCCACGGCCGGCGTGGGCCCCCTGCCCACGCTTGACCTCAGCCAGGCCAACCTGCCATTCGTGCTGGCTGGCGCTGTGAAGTTGAAGGAAGACTCCGACATCCGCTGCCAAGGGATGACGTTTCATACCACGTGGACGGTCCAGGCCCAGGCCGTCCGCTGAGCGCGGTCCTCATCGCCTACGCCATCGAATGAGCCGCACGATGGACTGCGTCCCGGCGTAAACCGAAGGTCTGGCGCGCGGAGTCACTCCCAGTAACCAGCGACAGGCCTGTTGATCGTCCCTCAGGAGATACGTGCCTGAGCCCGGTTCGACCGCCGCCGAAAGGGGTGCGGGAGGCCCCCACAGACGCCACTGGCAAAGACCAGCCGTGGTCCGGTCCGCAGCGCACTGCTGGAGACCGCCGTCGCGCTGCGCGGGCGGCTGCGAACGATGCCGAGCCAGGGCGGGCGGGGCCGGTCGCTGAACCAGATCGAGGTGACGCCGTCGGCCGTCATCTTTTCGGTGCGGGCGGTGATGTCGACGCTGGTGATCGGTGCGAGCTGGGCTTCGAGGGCCGTCTTCCAGGCTCCGGCGGGGTCGGTGGCCAGGACGTCGGCCCGCCAGGCGCCGTCGGGGCCGGGGGCTTCGAGTTCGGCGTGGGCGCCGGCGTCCCGGGCCGCGTTCGCCAGTTCCAGCTTCAGCAGGTGGTGGGCGACGGACTCCAGACCGAGCGCGCAGGTGGGGGCGGCGGGGGCGTGGGCGAAGAACCGTAAGCCGCTGCGGGAGGTCTTCCGCGTACATCGGATGTCGGCACTCGTCGCAGGTCAGCGGGGCGGGTGGCCGGGTTTTCCAGACCGCTTCCCAGCTGCGTCCGCATCCGAGGTCGGACAGGTGCGCGAAGACGGTTCCCCACTCGGCGTGTACGGCCCTGAACGCCACGCTGGCCCCCCTGCTGGTCGGCGAGGAGGCCAGTGTGGCGCGGGGCACTGACAGCGCATCAGGCCGCGGCGGGCTCCGGCTCGGGGTCCGGCTCCTGGGGTACGGGGTGGGCGAGCTGGAGACGGCTGCCCATGTTCAGCCGTACCTCGCCGTAGGGCTGGATGTGCATCCAGAACAGCGGGGTCAGGGCACGTTTGTCCTCGTCGGTCAGGAGGTTCGCCCACTCCGGGTCGGTGAGCATGTCCTGGATCATCAGGGTGTTGACGAAGACGAGCGCGGTCTGGAGGAGATGGAGTGCGAGGACGGATATCTCCTCCAACTGCCACCAGGTCCGGTTGGCCTTCGGGCTGCTGGACCTCCTCGACGAGTACTGGGTCACGTGCGAGATCCGGTTCGCGAACGAGGGTGCGGAGGGTTCCCTGCCGAGCGACGTGCTGTGGGGCGGCTACCGTCAGCGGCTGGAGGCAGACAGGGAAGTCGAGGCCTTCACCTACTCGCTGTGGGTGGATTGGTTCGAGGACCAGACCACTTCCGCGATGGCCCTCGCCGAGGTCCTCCGTAACGACATCGACCGAGTGGTGGCCAAGCCATCGGAAGCCCTGCTCCGCCGAGCCCGGCTGGTTCTGGAGTGTTCGGGGCCCGGTGCGCTGGACGGTGAAGGAGTCGGCGAACCGCACCGCCGCTCGGCTTCCCGCCCTGCATTCAGCCGTCTTCCGGGGTCTTCGGGCGAGTTTCCACGACATCTACGGCGGCCTGGAACCGGCTGCCGCGCCGGCCCTCCTCGACCAGTTGGATCTTCCGGCAAACACCCAGCACCTTGCCGAACTGGTCGTCGATCCGGCCGGTCCTCGGGAAGAGAGGCAAGCTGACCGTCACCTGCGACGACGGGCCGTCATGGACTGACAGCGCGATCACACCGGGGCTGAGGGGCTTGATCTTGAACTGGTCCGTCCGTCCCGTGTTCAGCCCCGACACGAACCGATTCTCCGCCGCCCGGGGCCACCGTGCGGGCCGCTGCTACTTCCTTGCCGACTCCCAGGTTGACGAGCAGGTTGAGGAGGCCGCCGCCGCCGTAGCTGATGAGGTCGGCGACGCACGGCACGACCTTCACCCAGGGGTCGCACTTGTTCTGGACGAACTGGGTGCCGAACGGTGCGGCGATGTTGGAGAACGGAGTGATGATCGAACTGACGAGGGACATGATGTGGTTGGCGTCCCAGTGGTGGCCCTTCTCTTCCTCGACGCTGCAGGCGATGCCGACGCCCAGGGACGTGAGACCGAGGCAGACGGAGATCAGCGACAGCGCGAAGGCCGTGTCCTGCTGCTGTTGGGTGGGCCGCGTACTGGACGCCATGAACGTGTTCATCTCCTGCCATTTGGCCAGTTCCCAGAAGATCATCGTTGCGTCGGCGATGCCGGCCCCCGCAAACCAGTCGATCACCGGCCAGGTGGTGATGTCGTCCAGAGGGAAGCTCAGGCCGTACGAGATCGTGTTGGCGACCACCCCGACTCCGTAGATTCCCTTGCCCACCTGATCCCAGTACAGCTTGTCGTCGGCGTTCCCTTTCATCTCCCACGGAGACGCGGTCGCGTCCTGGGCGAAGAAGGCGAGGCCCGCGACGAATTCGCTGATCATGCCGATGGCGCAGTAGACCGCCCAGCCTGAGGGGTTGATCTCGGGGCCGGGGACACCGGGGCCGGGTCTGTCGCTGAAGTCGGGGGGCCAGGTGATGCTGGTGGCCCCGCCGTTGACGATGGTGGCGACGATGTTGGCGGGGACGGCCGCCAGCAGGGTGAGAGCCGTTTCGAGGCTGACGGGACTGTCGTCGCCGGTGCCGGCGATCAGGTTGAACAGGTCCCAGACCAGTTGGATCGGGACGGCCAGCAACCCGCCCATGTCCTGCTGCAGTACGTCCAGGAGCGTGCCCAGGGCGTCCTGGATCACCTCGAGGAAGGCGATGACGATCGCGTCGAGCAGCGCGAGCAGGGAGTCGAGGCCGTCCTCGACGATCTTCAGCAGCAGTGCCTGGATGTTGATGTCCGACCAGGAGGCCGGCGCGGAGGGGTCGATCTCGCCGAGGATCCATTCGGCGAGCTTGTCCAGGTCGTTGCCGAAGGCGAGCACGTACGTCGAGATGGGCGGCTGGGCCAGCGAGCGGCAGAAGTCCCACAAGGGGTCGTCATCGTCGTCTGCGGCGGCGGGCTCCGATCCGACCCGTCGGACGAAGTCCTCGATGAGGGCGCTGAACATGCCGCCCGCGCCGGGCGTGGCTGCCGTCGCCTCCGGAGGCCTCGGCGCGGTCCGGGTGCCGGAATTGCTGCTCGTAGGTGGCGGGGTGGCGGCGGCGAAGGTCTGGGAGGTGAGGTAGTGGACGTGGGGGCTGCTGGTCAGGTCGGCGGTGGAGACGGGCGAGCCACCGGAGTCGGTCTGCTGGATGGGGCTGGTGTGCTGGGCCTGGGTGCCGGGGTTCTGCCAGTTCGGTGTACTGGCGGCGCTCGCGTTCGGGCCGATCGCGTGGGCGGCGGAGGTGATCCGGCTGTTGAGGTCGTCGATCAGGTCGTGGAACAGCTTCGAGTTCGGGCCGATCTGGGTGATGGCGTTACTGACGGCCTGCTGGCCCGCCTGGATGGTCTTCTCCAGGCCGTCGGCGAGTGCCTTCTGGGTGGCGAGAATGTTGGTGGCGTCGAAGCAGGCCTTGAGGAAGTCGACGACGTCCTTGATGAAGGCCTCGATGGCGGAGAAGACGGCCATGACGGCGTTGCAGGCGTCTTCGATGCCTTCGATGATGTAGTCGCCGAGCTGGATGAACTTGTCCTTGATGAGGATGCCGAAGGAGACGATGCCCGCTTCGAGGTCGGCGACGAAGTGGTCGACCTTGGCGACGCCCTTCTTGATGGCCTCCCAGACGTCGGTGAAGAAGTCCTTGATGTCGCTGATGAAGCCGCCCGGGAGGTACTGGCGGTGGTGGGCGAGCTCGGCATGGAGTTCTTCGCGGGTGGCGAACTCCTGGTAGGAGGGGCGGCCGGGGACGCGGCCGTTGCAGTTGATGATGAAGCCGGCGCAGGAGCGGGGGCCGGGGGTACCGCCGGCCTTCTCGACGCCCACGGCCATGGTGTTGTTGACGGCGGTGACGGCGTCCTGGGGGCTCATGGTGGGGGTGGAGCCGGAGCAGCCGGGGAACAGGTCGGCCTGGCCGGTGACGTTGGTGTTGAAGGTCCCGTACTGCGGGCTGAGGTAGTTGAGGGTGCCATTGGCGTTGACGCCGGCGTTCTGCATGCCGGTCGGGCCGCCGGCGAGGTAGGCCTGAACGGGTCCGCCGGGGTTGATCTCAAGCTCGCCCTGCAGGCCGGAGGGCGGAACGGTGACGGCGGCCGGGTCGGTGAGGACCACGGTGGGCGGGGAGAAGTCGGAGGCCGCGATGATCAGGGTGACAGTGCCACCGGCGTCGGTGGTGACGGTGGCGTCCTGGCCGGCCTGCGGACCGACGATCTGGAGGGTGCCGTCGGCCAGGACGACGCCGGTGGGCAAGGGCGCGGTCAGCTTCAACGGGTAGTACGCGACGGGCACGTTCTGGGAGTCGATGAACGTGACCTGGGTGCGGTAGTTGGTGGTCTCGTAGGAGAGCTTCTGGTTCAGGGCGGGGGTGTGGCAGAGCCAGCCGGAGCTGCCGGTGGTGGAGTTGGTGTTGAGCTGGTGCAGCCGGAGTTCGCCGATGGCGTTGGCGGTGAACAGGGTGGGCGGGTCCAGGGGGTAGTAGGACGGGTAGAGCGCGGACACACCCTCGCTCTGGGTCTCGCTGTCGCCGGTGGCGATCGGGATGCTGGCTGCCCACTGGGCGGTGCAGGCGTTCGGGTTGGCGCTGTTCCGGTAGAAGCCGGTCTGGTTGAGGACGGACAGGTTCTCGTCCTCGTCGGCGAAGTACACCGTCGTCAGGGGCTGCCCGCTGGTGGTGCTGGTGACAGCCTGCGCCAGCTCGATGTCGCCGGGCGCGTTCACGGGCAGGATCACGCTCCCGTACACCTGGTCGTACAGGAACGGGATGCCTTTCGTGTCGAGGTAGACGGGCCGGAAGCCGTAGTCGGAGCCTGTCCACACCATCCCGCAGGCATACGACGGTTCGGTGATCGGGGGGAGGGTCTCGGAGGGGCGATAGAAGTCCTCCGCCTGGAGCGGATCCCCGACAACTGACCAGTACGACTGGAACGCCCCGCCCTGAGTGGCGACGAGCGCGAAATTGGCGTGGCCGAACGGAAGCAGGACGGCTCCCGGGCCCACCGTGTCACCGGTGGGCAGCAGCGTCGTGTTCGACTGCCAGTCGCTGCCGTCCCAGTTCATGGTGCACACGGCCTGAAGGTCGCCGAAGCTGCAGACCATGGACACCGTCGCAGCCGGGTCGGGGCCGCTGACCTGGAACTCGGGCAGGTAGTAGCACACGCTCAGGCCGGCGTAGTTCCATGCCTGGTCGACCCCATTGGCCATCCAGGTCGTGAAGGTGCCGTCGAAGGTGAGGTCGCTGTTCTGCCAGCCGTGCCACCAGTGGTAATAGCCGTTGTCGTCCAGAACACAGACGAAGTGCGGGGTCTCGCCCTGCATGAACGCGACCACCGCGAAGGGGGTGCCCGTGGCATCGGCGGGAGGGGTGAGCGGGGTGAGGGTCCAGCCCTTCACGGAGGTGGGGTCCTGCGCCAGGTACTGCAGTTGGACGGTGCCGTCGGACCTGCCGTCGGACCTGCCGTCGGACTTGCCGTCGGACTTGCCGTCGGACTTGCCGTCGGCGGTCGTGTCGGTGATGACGAAGGCCTCGGCGGCCCCCGCGAAGAAGCGGTTGTTGGGGTTGCAGAACGCCGCAGCCTGCGGTTGCGACATGGTCTGCTGAGGGTTGTTCGCCGGCAGGCTGACGATGATGTTGTCGGTGTTGACCCAGTCCTGGCACAGGACGCTGTGGGCGGTGGCGGTGAACGCACCGGTCGGCTGGTAGGCGGCAGTGCTCATGTCCGGTCTCTCATTTCCCTTGGCTCGCATGCCCGTTCAGGTACTGACGAGGGGTGGTGGTGCCACCCGGGCAACCGGAGCGCGGGACGCTCCGGGAGGGCTTCGCAGGACGCGGTGGTAGCCCGGGCCGGGGCTCAGGAGTGCGACCAGATCGGTGTGCCACTGCGGCCGATGATGGACACGGCGCCGTCAGTGAGGTTGAGAATGGCTGCTGAGGCAGAGGTTTGCGAAGTCCAGAAGACCGTGCCGTTCGCGCTGTAGACCACGAGGTTGCCGTCGCTCTGGAACACGCCGAAGGCGGGTCCCTCGGGTGCGGAGGGGGAAGACCAGCCCGGCCCCTCCCAGCTCCAGAGCTGGAAGCCGTTCTCCTCGAAGGTGAATCGCCGGCCCTGCTGCTCGGTGACCATCTTCGATCCGTTCGAGAAGTACGTGCCGCCCGGAACGGTCGAGGGCATCGGGGCGCTGGTCCACAGCTGGTTGGCGACGGCGTCGGCGATCACGGCGGCGCCGCCTGCGAGGGCCAGGGTGGCTCCGCAGGCGTTGACGGAGTTGCCGTTGGTGCCGGTGACCCAGAGCTGGGCGCCGTTCGCGTCCAGGAGGGTCAGGTTGCCGGTCGAGTCGAAGCAGACGCTGCTGACCTGGGCGAGCTGTCCGACGCCGGTGGACCACAGCGCGGCGCCGCCGGCGCGGCTGAGGTACAGGTCCCCCGTGTCGAAGGCGAGGGTGTACCCGCCGAGGGACATGACCGCCCCCACGGGCAGGGCGGTGCCGGCCGGGCAGGGGCTGGGAACGGCCTGGAAGATCACGGCGCTGTGGGCATCGAGGATCTGCACACCGGTGGCGGCGAGCTGCAACTGGGCGCCCGGGGTGCCCCCTTGGTCGGCGGTCCAGTCGGTGGAGGACCAGACGGTGTTGCTGGCGCTGTCGTAGACCTCGAGGAATCCCTTGGCGGTGAATGCGGCGTCGACTCCCTTGCCGGTGGTGCCGGAGTCCCACAGCACCCTGCCGCCCAGCCCCTGGGTGAGGGTGAGGTTCCCGGCCTCGGCTCCGGTGGTCTGCAGGGCCAGCGCGTACCCGCCTACGGACAGGACCGTGCCCGCGGACAGGACGGTCCCGGCCGGACACGTGCCGGGGAGGGACTGGAAGACCACGGCATCGTTGTCGTCGAGGATCTGCAGGCCGTCGGCGGCGAGTTGCATACGGGTGCCAGGGCGGCCCCAGGTGGTGGAGGCCCAGATGGCGGTGCCCGCGCTGTTGTACAGCTCCAGGGCGCCGTCGCCGGTGAACGCACCGCTCACGGCGGCGTTCGTGATGCCCGTCTCCCACCCGACGGGCCCGCCGTAGCCGGTGGTGAGGGCGAGGTTCCCGTCGTCCCCGAAGGCGAGGACGTTCCCGTCGCCGAACATGACGGTGCCGGGGCTGAAGGCGGTGCCGGCCGGGCAGGGGCTGGGGACGGACTGGAAGACCACAGCGCCGTAGGCGTCCAGGATCTGCAGGCCGTTGGAGGTGAGTTCCAACCAGGCGCCCGCGCTGCCCCCGTAGTCGGCGGATGACCAGATCACGGTGCTGGAGGTGTCGTAGACCTCGAGGTTGCCCTCGGCCGAGAACGCGGCACTCGCGCCGGTACCCGCGGTGTCGGTGCTCCAGACCGCAGTGCCGTCCGGGAGGAACAGGGTGAGGTCGCCGCCGGCCTGGAAAGCCAGGGCGAATCCGCCCGCGGACATGACCGTACCGACCGGCAAGGGAGTACCGGCGGGGGAGGGGCTGGACAGGGACTGGAAGACCACGGTGTCACCGGCGTCGAGGATCTGCAGTCCTGTCGGGGCGAGCTGGATCCGGGTGCCCGCGGTGCCACCGAAACGGTGGGAGGACCAGATCGTGGATCCATTGGACCCGTAGATCTCGAGACTGCCGCCCTCGGTACCGCTGCTCTGGGTGAACATGGCGTCCTTCCCGGCCCCCACGGTGCCGCTATCCCATACTTGGTCACCGTCGTACGTGCACAGGGTGAGGTTGCCGTCCTCCTGCAGGGCCAGCACGAACCCGTTGCAGGACATGACGGAGACGTACGAGCTCTCGGCTCCCACCAGCTCGGTGGGCGCAGGGTTGGGGCTGGGGACGGCCTGGTAGACGGGGTGCTTGCCCTGGAAGTTCAGCAGTTGCAGCCAGTTGTCGCCGTCGTCAAAGGCCATCGTGTCGCCCGCGGGCTTGCCGTAGGTGTCGGAGGTCCAGACGGGGAGGCCGGCACCGTCGTACACCTCCAGGTGGCCGTCGGAGGTGAATGCGGCGTCGACCCCGTTGCCGGTGGTACCGGTCTCCCACACCACTGCGGAGTCCGGGCCGTCGCTGACCGTGAGATTGCCGCTGGTCTGCATGAGCAGGTACCAGCCCGCCGACGACTGGAGGCCGGTACCTGACGGGATCGCCGTGCCGGTCGACAGCGCCCCCGTCACCGTCCCGGTCTGGATCTGCGTCGCACCCCACTGCCCTGTCCAGGCGGACAACGTGGTGTCGAACGAGCCTTTCTGACCGTTGGGCTCGTACAGCCACAGAGTGCTGTCGGTGCCGACCGCGAAGACGCACGGGGCGTCGAACATGACCCTGTCCGGGGCGAGCGTGAGCAGGTCGGTGCCCGAGCCCGCGGCGTGGAGCTGGGAGGGCAGGCCGAACATCGGCACCTGGCCGTCGAAGCACTGCCCCACCTGGGGCAGCGCATAGGCATTCTGGTCACCGGTGACCAGGTACAGCGAGGTGAAGGCTGCCGACACGACGCTGCCCACTGCCACCGACTGGCAGTCGAGATCCGGCACCGGCACCGCATACGCGGGGATGTTCTCAATGGCCAGCCAGCTCATCAGGTTGCCCGTGCTGTCCACGTACATGCAGCTGATCTTGACGCTCAGGGTCTGGTCCATGACGGAAACCCCGGCGATGATCCCGGTGCCCTGCCGCATGGCGCCCGAAGGCGGGTCGATCTCGTTCATCATCTGCACAGTGGGGCCAGGGTCGGGGCCCGACACCCCGTAGAACATCCCGAGCATGGAGTTGTCCCTCTGAAAGCTGAGGTTGCAGAACAGGAACCAGCTGATGTTCTCGGAATCGTCCGGGTTGAACGGCACCATCGTGAAACCGTTGTTGGTCAGTTGGGACCCGAACGGGACGGGCTCCTCGTAACCCTCGTCGATCCCCGTGTAGGTGTTGACGGTCCACTGCTCGGTGTTCCAGAACATGACGACCAGCTCGTCGCTGCCGTCGGTGACATGGGTGCCGTAGACCACCGCAGTCCCGCCGACAGTGGTCAGGGACTCCTGCCCGGGGCCACCGGTGGCCGTGACCTGTGTGTAGGCGACCTGCAGGTTGCCGGTGATCGGCGCGCTCGGGTTGCCGTTCTGGCCATTGAAGAGCACCGGCGTGTCCAGCTGCCCGCTCTCGTCCAGCCGGCACGACGCCAGGAAACCGGACGGATCGGTCCAGAACAGATAGATACCACCGGGCCGTTCCCACAGGTTCAGCACCGCGACGATGCCCCCCGAGTCACCACCCCCCAGCTGCCACCCCTCCGACGGCGCACCGGGTGGATCCTCCACCGACCAGTACCGGCCCGCGTGGGAGCTCAGGTACTTCACCACCCCCGTCGCGTCCACGAAGAACGCCTCACAGAACCCGGTGCCCACCGGCGCGTTCCCGTCGTACGGGAAGGGGTTGCGGAACGGCGCGACCGGGGAGGCGGCGCTGCCCACCTGAACGGGTGCAATCATGCTGAAGCTCCTGCCGAAAGGCCCAGCTCACGACCCTGCGGCATGCCTCTCTTCGCAGGGCGAGCGGGAGCGGCTGTCGGGTCTGTCGCTGTCCAGGATTGCTTCAGATGTTCTCCCGGAACAGTCGGGTGTGGGCTGGGTGGCCCAGCCGATGCCCCAAGATGGGCATACCTCCGATCCGCTCTCTCCAGGGACCCGACGACAACGAGCCGGCCCCCTCCGGTGCGGACCGCCGGTCTGGGGAAGGTGTGGTGCGCCGTCTTTGTGGTGAGGACGGCGAGCGGCGCAGGTCCCGTCGCCTGCAGGACGGGGGGAAAACCTGCGGCAGTGGCCGTCCGCGCTCAGGTGGAGCTTGCTGGTGAACCCGCCGCGCGAGCGGCCCAGGCCCTCACCTCCAGCACCACCTCCACCAGGCGGGCGACCAGGCTCTGCCACGGTGTTTCGCCCTAGGAGTTGTCTTCAAATGTCACGCCCGCATCAGGAGTGAAGCGAGGGTGACGGCTGCTTGGTACGGCCGGGGCGGCCCCGGTGACCGCGGTACAGCGGCTGGGACTTGAGGCCGGGGCAAGCTGACTTGTACTCATGTCTGTCTGATAGTGCGGGAGTTGGGGAGGTCGGAGCGGACATGATGGCGATGGTTCGCCACCGGCCGGACGGAAGGCCTGTGGGTCGGCTGCCCCTGGAGCGGTTCACGGTGACCGTGAGATGTGCCGGCTGCCAGCATCGTGTGTGAGTGAGGGGGGGACGCCTCGCGAGTGCACACCGAGCTCGTCAAACGAGCCCGGTCGAACCCCACGCGAAAGCCGGTACCACCGCTGCCGACACTACGCCGCGCGCCTCCGCCACGACCTCAGCCCGGATCTCAGTGCGGGCGAACGCGCGGGCCCGAAGTAGGTACTCCCTTGTCGCTGCCCCGTGAAGAACCCGCAGCGCCTATCGCCGGGGTCAGGCTCAGAAGGCGTCGGTGACGGTGATCTGTGGGTCGGCGTGGCGGCAGGTGAAGGTGAAGATGAGCCAGCCGCGGCCACCGGCGAGGTCGGCGATGTGCGGGCCGCCCGGGCTGGTCGACGCCAGCGGTCGGACGGTAATCCGATGCGGCAGGCCGAGGTCGGCGTCGATGCCCCGGTAATAGGGGTCCGCGGCGGTGATCAGCTCCGCGCGGGCCGACAGGACCAGCTGCTTGCCGTCCTCGGGCATGCCCTCGAACTCCTGAAGGGCCTCTGCCGTCCAGTCCATCTGCCACGGCGGGCCGGGGAGCTCATCGGTCACCGGCCGGGCTCCACGGCACCCGCCTGGCGGCGCAGGCCGCTGTACTCGGCCAGCAGACGGGTCGACTCGGCAGGATCCTTCGACGTCGCCGCGCGGGCCTCGAGGTCACGCAGATGGGCTTCCAGGCCGGGGTCGCGGGCGATGGCGTATTGGGTCCACCACAGGCGCATGAACGCCGGGACCGGCGTGAGGTTGAAGGCGTCACCGATTGCGCGGCGCCAGTGGGCCTCGAAGTCCGGCAGCAGGTGGGGAGCATGCTCCTGGATGGCCAGGCGCAGCGCCTGGGGGGTGCGTTCCGGCATCGGTGGCACATGGCGGGGCCTGTCACCGCCGGGGCCGTCGAATTGCACGGGCTGGGCAGTCATGACGCGGGCTTCCTGTTCGCGTGGCCGGGCGGTCAGCGTGGCCGGGCGGTCAGGCCGCGTCCTGGCCGGAGGCGCGGGCCGACGGGTTCTGGGCAGTCGTGTACTGCTCGAACCACTCAGCTGGCACGAGGTAGGCGAGAGTCTTGCCCTTGCGAGTGATCGCCGCGGGCTCGCCCGCAATCCGGGTGCGATCGAGGATCTCGCCCATCTGCTTGCGCAGGTCGATCGTCGTGTACGTCCTCGTCTCCATGAACCCGACCCTTCCTCCAACTATCATAGTTGCGATAGTTCCGCCGGTACGGGAGCCGACCGCCCGGCCACGGCAGGCCCCAGACGGGAAGACGCGCACGGCACCGTCGCTCACCCAGATCACCCCGAGGCTCTCCATCGCCATGGCTGTCCCCGGTGAGCGCGTCACAGCCGCGTGCACGGCGGCTGCCGCCGTGATTGCGATCGCAGTTCCTCACCGAGGGCATCACCACGCACCCGGCCGACACCCCGTGGCGAGTCACCAAGTGCGCGTGCACCTGGGATACTTGGGGTGATGGTGAAGCGTGTAGCAGTCCTCTCCGACATCCATGGCGTGCTGCCGGCCGTGGAGGCGGTCCTTGCGGAACCCGATGTCGCCAAGGCGGACCTGATCGTCCTCACGGGTGACATCGCCTGCGGACCGCAACCCAGCGCGGTTCTGGACCTGCTGACCGGCCTCGGTGACCGGCCCGTCGCCTCCATCTGGGCTCGCGTCACCAGAGGCCGGCCACTACCCCCGGGTAAGGACGCGAGAGGCGGGTGGGCGAGCCGTGGCATGGCGAGGCCTCGCGCTGTGTACGGCGGCGGCTGCATGCCCGGACATCGCCCAGTAGGGAACACGCAGTCAGTTCTGCCGATACCAGATCTGGTCGGGATTGTTGTTGCAGGGCCACTGAATCATGTAGGCACCGCGGCCACCGCCGTTGAGGGAGCCAAGACACATGCCGGAACCCCTGTTGCGAAGGTGGTCCATCAGGTTGCCGCTGCTGTCACGGTAGTTGCGGTCGATGTACCAGTGCTGGTCGTCGTTGCCGTTGCAGTCCCACAGGATCGCCCCTGTACCTGCGGATCTGGAGCCGTTCAGAATGCCGAGGCAGCGACCTGAGTCGTTGGTCATGTTGTAGTACGTGCCCGAAGAATCGGAGCCGACTCGGGAGTAGACCCAGTGCTGATCAGGGTTGTTGTTGCAAGTCCAGAGCATCGGACTCCCGCCGTTACCGTCGTATCCCCCGTCGACACCCAGACACCAACCGCTCTGGTTCATGAGCATGTTGTCGACCGCGGAGGCAGTGGGCGAGAGCGTGAACATCATGGTCAACGCTGCGAATAGTGCGCCTGCGGCAACGGAAACGCGCTTGAAGTTCCTCACGGAATACGAACCTTCCCCATTTTTTTCTGTCATCTTCGGCGAGATGAGCTTGAAGACCATAAGGACAGCTGAGCTGCCTGAGTACAGGGGCAGGTGTGCACCACTGGCGCCCCGACAGCGAAACCTGGAAAGCGGCTCTTGCCCTGGTGGGCGGGGGCCGGAGTCGCGACAGATGCAGCGGTTACGGGCGGTTGGTGACATTGCCGGCCTGCGTGGTGCTGTGGCCGCTGTCCTGGAGGGCGATGGCACCCGCGGTGAGGCTGAGGGCGGCGATGGCCGTGGCGAGGATGGCGGCGGCTCGCTTGGTGACGCTCATGGTTTCTCCTTTGGCTGGGTGCCGGTGTTTCTGCCGACACGGTGGGGATCGTGGCAGGCTGGCTTAACGATCCACTAACGCACCCATCAGACCGTCCTGGCTGGTGGGCGAAGCGGCCTCCGTCGCTGGTCGCTCGAACCCTGTGGGCGGCGCGCCATGCCGGCGACCCGAGCCGGGGCATCGTTGCCCGCTCCGGCCCCGCGGTGCTGCGAGTGGTTCAGATACTCGCGAGGAACTCTCGGACCGCGGTGGCGAAGCCCTCCGGGTCGGCCTGCTGGACGAAGTGGTCGGTGTCCAGGGAGCGGTAGGTCGTCTCGGGGCGTCTGGAGCACATGGCCTGCGCCTGTTCGGTGGGCAGGACCTGGCTGCGCAGCCCGTGGATCAGGAGCGCCGGGCAGTCGGTAGCGAGCCACTGCTTCCAGTGGTCGCCGTGGACGAGGTTCTCGGAGTCGACGGTGTCCTGCGGGTGGAAGGGCAGTCGCCAGCCGGAGCCGTCGGGCAGTGGGCGCAGCAGGGGGCCGAGGGCGGCGGCCAGGGGTCCGCAGGAGGCGGCGAGTTCCTCGCGGGTGGCTGCGGTGTAGGGGAAGTCGAGGACGAAGGCGAGGGGGCTGGTGCCGTGGTCGGGGAGGTCGACGGCGGTGTCGACGATGATCAGGGCCTCGACCAGTTCTGGGCGTTCGCCGGCCAGGTGGAAGGCGTTGAACGCGCCGAGGGAGTGGCCCAGGAAGACCGCACGGTCGATGCCGAGGTGGTCGAGGAGGGTGAGGAGGTCGGCGACGTAGCCGGCGCGGGTGTATTCGGGGGCGCGATCTGAGTCGCCGTGACCGCGCTGGTCGGGTGCGATCACCCGCCACTGGGGCCCGAGGGCGGCAGCGAGGGCGGTGAAAGATGCTCCCTCGGAGAGGTGGCCGTGCAGAGTCACCAGGGGGCGGCCGGTTCCGCCGAAGTCGAGGTATGACAGGGCGCGGCCGTCGATGGTGAGCGCGGCACGGGTGGGCTGGACCGTCATGGCGTAAAGCTCCGTTGGTTCGGGGTGTCTGGGTGGCGGTCCTTCTGCGAACACCGTCCAGTTGAGTGCCTCGGTGGCGAGGTGGGGCGGACGGAAGCTCACGCACTGCGCGGGTCGTGGGCTCGACCGTCAGGAGTCAGGCGCGGCCGGAGGCGAAGGCGCGCAGGTCGTCGTTGAGGCGGTCCGCGTGGGTGGCGAACAGTCCGTGACCCGCGTACTCGTACACGTGCAGCTCCGCCCCCGGGACAAGGTCCGCCGTGCGGCGGCCGGTGAGGGCCAGGGGTGCGGAGGCGTCGTCCGATCCATGGATGACGAGGACCGGGCAGTCGACCTTCACCAGCTCCGGGACGAGGTTCAGGGAGGGCAGGATGTCCCCCAGGGCGCATGCGGCGTGCGCCGTTGCCCCGTGGCAGCGGTCCACCATGTACGCCACGTACGCGTCCGACACCTGCGGGCCGGGCAGATGGCGGGCGAAGAACGCGTTGGCGCCGTCGGCGAAGAACTTGGCCCGGTCCTGCCGGAAGGTCTTGTTGAATCCGCGGATCAGCTCCGGGTCCAGTCCCTGCGGGTGGTCCGCGGAGCGGGCCGGGCCCGGGGCGATTCCGCCGATCAGGGCCACACGCGCCACCCGGTCGGTACCGCGCAGGGTCAGGTACCGGACCACCTCGGCCGTGCCGATCGAATGCGCCGCCAAGGTGACGTCGCGCAGGTCCAGGTGATCGAGCAGCGAGCCCAGGTCCCGGGCGAGGGTGTCGAGGTCGAAGCCGTCCCAGACGTCCTCGGACCTGCCGTGTCCCCTTCGGTCGAAGCCCACGCAGCGGAACCCTTCGGCCACCAGCGGCACCATCTGGTACTCCCACATCTCCGTACCGAAGTAGGCGCCGTTGACGAAGACGATGACGGGGCCGTCCGAGGGACCGTAGTCGACGAAATGGAGGCGGGCGCGGTCCGTGGCGGACTCGAAGTACGGCATGGCGGGGGTTCCTTCAGGAAGTGGCTGTCACGGGCTGTCCGGTACGAGAGTCCTCAGGGATGCAGTTCCAGGGTGATGTGCGGGGACAGTGCGCGCAGGAAGTCGGGGGCGTCGAACATCTGGCCCGCGGAGGCGACGCCGACCGCGTGGGTGCGACCGCCGAGGACGCGGTCGAGGGCTTCCACGACGAGGGGCGCGGTGACGGCGTAGATGTCCTGCCCGCGTGCGACGGCGCGTCGTTCCGTGTCGCCCGACCGTATGACGGCGTCGATGAGGAAGGTCTGGTCGGACCGGCCGCTCTCGTCGGCCGCAGCCGGCGCGGGCGTGTCGGGCGAGACGACGTCGCGGGCTGCCTCGGCCGTCATGTACGTGGTCACGTCCGGGATGGCCAGATGGCTGGGGATGGTCACCACGTCGGCCATGGTGAACTCCCCGATCACCTGACGTGATCCCATCGGCTCGGGGAAGGACCATTGCAGGGCGGGCGGGGCATCGGTGCGGTGCTCCCACTGCCCGCCGGTGTAGCGCAGGCGGTAGTCGCCGCGCCGCTCCCGGGAGACCGCGCCGGACAGGCGGGTGCCGGCGGTGGGGTGCCAGTGGCTCAGTCCGTAGGCGACGTGCGCCGAGTCGGCCTGGGTCCAGTCGCCCATCGCCGCGGTGGCCAGCAGGTCGCCCAGACCGCCGAAGAAGGCCATCGCCGGGACGATGAGCGCTCCTGCTTGGCGTGCCCGGTCGGCGAAGTGGGCAAAGGTGTCGAGGTTGGCCTCGATCTCGGCCGCGACGTCCAGATACGCAATCCCGGCCCGCAGGGCGGCCTCGATGACGGGGGCCGTCGTGGACGCGAACGGCCCGGCACAGTTGATCACGGCAGACGTACCGGCCAGGGCCCGGTCGAGTGAGGCCGCGTCGCCGGCCGACGCCACCCGCGCCTCCAGGCCCGCCTCGTGCGCCAGTGCCTTCAGCTTGTCGGCGTCACGGCCGCTCAGCACAGGGACGTACCCGCGCTTGAGGAGCTCCGCCACGACGAACCGTCCGGTGTGCCCGTACGCGCCGAAAACCGCCACCTGCTGGCCCGTGCCCATGAGTTGCTCCCTGCATCCGGCTGCTCCGCGGCTGCTCCGCTGTGATCCGTTGTGTACATCCTGACGAGAAACGGGACCCCCCACGAGCGTCTGGAACGACATGCGTCATACACTTTCGGACATGCATACCGTCGCGCTGGCCGTCACCGACGGCATGCTGCATTTCGAGCTGTCCATGGCGATCGAGGTGTTCGGCTCGGATCTGACCCACATCGTGGACCCCTGGTACGACTTCTCCCTCTGCGGACCGGGCGCCGTGCGGATCGACCGCTTCCGCCTGGAGATGGACCACGGACTCGACCACCTTCCGCACGCCGACACGGTGATCGTTCCCGGCTGGGCCGACACGGATGTGGACCCGCCCGTGGAGCTCATCGACGCCGTGCGCGCGGCCCACGCGGCGGGCGCACGCGTGGTCTCCCTGTGCACAGGGGCATTCGTCCTGGCCGCCGCCGGCCTGCTGAACGGCAAACGCGCCACCACGCACTGGGCGCACACCGGGGAACTCGCCCGCCGCCATCCCGGCGTCACGGTGGACCCGGACGTCCTCTACGTCGACAACGGCGACGTGCTCACCTCGGCCGGCAAGGCCGCCGCCATGGACCTGTGCCTGCACCTCGTCCGCCTCGACCACGGCTCGGCGAACGCCAACAAGATCGCCCGTCGGCTGGTCGTTCCCCCACACCGCGACGGCGGGCAGGCCCAGTTCATCTCCACCCCGGTTCCCGACCCCGGCAACCACCCCCTCGCCGAGCTCTTCCCCTGGGTCCTGCAACGCCTGGACGAGCCGCTCACCGTGGAGGACCTGGCCCGACAGGCACGCATGAGCTCGCGCCACCTGGGCCGCCACTTCAAATCACTCACCGGCACCACACCGCTGCAGTGGCTTCACACCCAACGCATCCGCCACGCCCAGGAACTCCTGGAAACCACCGACGACACCATCGACACCATCGCCACCACCACCGGCATGGGCACCTCCACCACCCTGCGCCGGCACTTCCACCGAACCGTCGGCGTCCCCCCGGACACCTACCGCCGCACCTTCCGCACCCACACCGACCCCGGACCCGAACGCGACAGCAACAGGTGACACCACCCCGTCCCCGCACAATCCCATACGAGTTCTCAAAGACCCCAGGGAATCTCACACACCCAAAGGGACAGCAGGTCCGCCCCACCAAGACTCATGCCCAAGGGCATCCGTCAGGTCAGACAGACAGGTCAGTGAGCTGACACCACATCTGATCGTCGGCTGTGTCGGCAAGCCGCCGCGCGCGTCGGCCCGGTGCGGGCGGACGCGCAGCCGCAGTCCCTCATTCGGGCGATGTGGTCCGTGCCTTCTGGGCCGGGACGCCGGCGTGGGTTGGCCGCTCCTGTACGTCTTGGCGGCATCTGCGGCGGGGCCGTGTGCTGTCCCTGATGTGGTCGAGCTCGGCGAGCAGAGTGGTGAGGGGTTCGCCGGCGTATTCCAGTTTGACGACCTTCCCGGAGTTTTCGAGGTACACGGGTGGCGGGAGGACGTCGTTGCCCTCGTGGCCGGCGGAGTACATCATCCAGGCTCCCAGGCGTCGCAACAGTTGCGCTTTAATTTGAGGCACTTCAGTTCAACGATGTTCCGCTGCGGAGGGATTGGGCCATTCGGGGGCCGGCGCGGAATGTGGGACAAGCTTCACGGACGGTTGGGGACGGCCAATCGAGTGGCGATGAAATCGGAGCGGAGCCGAACATGGCATCACGCGTTAAGTGCAGTATGGAACCGAGGCAACTGTGGGAACGGCATGCGGTGCTTGCGAGGGCATTTTGTATGAGCGACGACCATGTGCGGGAGACACAGGTGTCGCTGGATGAGGCGCAGGCCAACCGGAGCCAGACGCTGGCCGCGTTCGCCGTGACTGTGGGCAGTGACGGGGTGGTGGCGGGGCTGCTGGGCCTGCAGGAAAGGGAGGTGCGGCAGGCCCGGCGCTCGGTGGGCAAGGAGAACGCGCGGAGTGTCGCCAATTCGCTTCTCGTCCCCCCGCCGCGTCCGCAGGACGACACTGTCCCGGAGACCTATGACACGTTCGAACCGCCGGTCGCAGGACAGGCCTACGCCCCGCCGCCGGCGGCGTCGGCCGGGCCGGGCCCGCAGGGGTCGGCCTATTGGCGGGCTCAGGCCACTCAGAGCCAGGCCGCTCAGGCTCCGCCTCCACAGGCGCAGCCGCCCCAGAACCAGCATCAGCCTCCTGTTGTGCAGGAGTCGTACGACCACACGGCGCCGCCTGTCAGGCCGCCCGCACAGGGCCAGCCCACGCCAGGTGGGCAACCGTGGACGGCCGCGCTGGACGCGCTGCTGGTCAGCAGCTGGCAGCAGGGCCTCGACCTGACCGTTCTGGCCAGTCAGTTCGGGCTGGAGCTGGTGCAGTTGGTGACCCGTGTGCAGCAGTTGTCCGCCGAGGGGCGGCTGAGCGAGCAGCACGCCCGGGAGCCGGGCCGCCACCGGCGCTCTCGTGGCCAGGCGGCAGTCGAGGACGATCCCGGGTATGACGAGGCGCCTTCCGAGCACCACCGGTATGTGCTTTCCGGCGTCGGCGCCGTACCGACGCAGCCGATGGCGGGTCATCCCGGCGCCTGGACTCAGGACTACTACGAGCCGTATGTTCCAGCCGACTCGCAGACCGTCGCGTACAACTGGGACGGGATTCTCAACCACTGGCAGACGGCCTCCCACGGTTCGCAGTAGGCCCTCGCGCGAGGCGGCCGGCCGGAGGTGCGGTGCGCGCGCTCCGCACCTGGCCGGCCACCGCACTCGGCTGTTCGGCGGCCCCGTCCGCCGTGGGTGCGGCGGCTCGCCGTCGGCAGGGAATTCCCTCCTATGACCTCGAAGACGTGCATCTGCGGGTAGGACGTCCATTCGGTACGGACCGTACAGATGGGCGATCCAAAGAAACGTTATTTCACGGCGCAGCCGCCGGGGATATTTACCGACCTGCTCTTCATAAAGCTGAACGCGCCGCCTTTATGCGCCTTTATTGCGCCCCGCCGTTCGGTGTAACATCCGGTTCACAGGAACGTTATTTCTAGTTCTCGGCAGGGCCTCACGCGCACTCCACTCGTTCCCTCAAATGTCCAATATGTGCACCCTCAGGACTCGTGGAGTGAAATTGCTATGGCTGTAAGCTGGGCGAGACGTATCGCCATCATCGAGCCCGCCCCCAGAACTGTGCGGTACGCCCGCTATCTCGCCCCCCACTGGAAAGGTCTGACGCGCCTGGAGAGCGATAATTGTATTGGTCTCTTTCCCGCAGTGCTGCTCTTCACCCTGGTCGCTCTTGCTGTTTTCGGTGCGGGCGGCGCCGGACTCGCATGGCTGGTCGACGAACTGACCGGGCACCGCCGGCTCGCCTACCCGTGGCTGGCGTTCGACGCCGTCACCGGTGCGTCGGTGGCTTTGTCGTACTGGCTGATCAGCCGCCACGCCCTGCGCTTCTACGAGGCGGAGCCCGCCTCCTCCCCCACCTGGCGGCTCGTCACGGTCGCCAACACCGCCTGGCGGTGCCTCCCCGCATGCCAGCGGGATGCCCAGAAGCCGCGGCTGCGTGCCGTCAACACCGCGGCCCGTCTGCTGCTCACCGACCCGGACGACTCCCACACGCACCGGGTTCTCACCGAACACGCCGATGTCCTGCGCCGTCTTGCCACCACCGTGCTCCACGAGACGCAACAGGAGCAGCAGGAGCAGTCGGAGCAGTCGGAGCAGTCGGAGCAGTCTGAGCAGCAGGACATGGCCGGCCCCGCCCTTCCCTTCGCACGGTCGGAACGACTGAAGGCAGGCCAGAGCGCGCGTGCGCAGTAGCGCCATCCGCCACGACCACCCGGGCTGACGTCGGGGCCCGGATGCCCGGCGCAGGTGCTGCCGGCCCTTCTGCGACGCCGCGCCCCCACGGATCGGCGCGTCGCCGCACAGCCGTGCAAGACGCACGTCCGGCGCCCGGGTCTCAGGGCCCGGGCCGCGCCGGGGTGCTCCCGGGGCGTGGGGTCCAGAGCGCCGGGGGGCCGGCTTTCCTGGACAGAGCCAGGAGGGGGAGGACAGGGAGGCATCCGATGAAGGCTCAGATACGCGGGAGCCGGCAGCCGCGGTCACGGTGGTGCGGGCGGCTGCGACCCAGCGACAGCTCGGACTCGAGACCCGGGATGAGCTGACCTCCACTCATCTCCGGCTGATGGCAGGAGCATGGGGGAAGTACGGCTCACCACCGGCGGACGGAAGGCCGTGTGGGTCGGCTGCCCCTGGAGCGGTTCACCATGGACGGCGAAGCCGACTCCGTCGGCCTCGGTCGGCGCGGCACGCGTCGACCAGATCGGTCCGCCGTGGGTTGTTCACGGGTTTGGTCGGATGCTCAGGTGCGTGAAAGCGGTGGTGTGCCGGATGCCGTCGGTGAGCACACAGTCGGTCGGAAGGTTTGCGGGCACCGTCTGGATGATTTTCTCGGCAGTGGATCCCTTGCCGCGTCCGCTGATGACTACACCGTGGAGTCTGGCGGTGTTGAGACCCAAAATCCGCAAAGAGGTACCGGAGTCGTAGGCGATGACTGCTGTGCTGCCGTCCGCGTAATGCAGGGTTTCCCTGGCTTTGTTCGACGCGAGGAGCAGGCATGTGGCCGGGGTGGTGCCCTCGGTGTGGTACTCGGCCGTGGTGCTGCGGCCTGAAGCATCCGTGCAGTGGTAGCCGCCGTCGACGGTGATGGTCGTGGTCCTGGAGGAGAGACCGAGCCCTGATCCGTAGGTGATGTTCTCCTGCCCGGTGCAGTTCTGAGCGGTGTGGGCCTGCGCTGTGGGCGCCCATCCGACACTCGCCGCCATCAGGGCGAGGGAGGACAGAGCGATCCCGATGCCATGCTTACCGGTCATGGTTCTCCTTGGCTGCCCGTGCGTGCGTCCGCCATCGGCGCGGATACCGGGCACCTTGGCTACCCCTGGCCTCCGCGGTTCTACCTTCTTCCCCGGGCGGACCGAAGCACCGCCGCGCCTTCGCGCCGCACCGTGCGCCCATTTACGCCCGGCTGCACGCCCTGCCGGACCGCGACGTGCCCGTCATCGCCGCGGAGGTGCGCCCGGACCCTCCAGCGCAGCCGCTGCCGGTCCCCGCGCGATAGGGGTGCAGCCGGTCACATTAAGGGTTGGGGTGGCGCGGGGGTGATCGTAATGTCACGGCTAGCGCCCGCATTTGAGCAGCCCGAGCCCGTCGCTTGGTTTTCGAGGGGAAGTCCATGACCACGAGTCCCGATCTCAAGAGTCCGACCGGTTGCCCGGTTACCGGACTGGCCGCCGGTTTCGACCCGTTCGGGGCCGAGTACCAGGCCCATCCGGGTGTGTCGATGGCCGACGCGCGCACCGAGGAGCCGGTCTTCTACAGTCCGGAGCTGGATTACTGGGTCGTGACCCGGTACGACGACGTCAAGGAGATCTTCAAGGACACGGAGACCTTCTCGGCCTCCATCACCCTGGACCAGATCACCCCGTCGACCGAGGAGACCATCGGGATTCTGATCGAGCACGGGTTCAACCCCGGCCTCGCGCTGGTCAACGAGGACGGCGAGTCGCACCGTGAGCGCCGCAAGGCGCACCAGGGGCCGTTCAAGGGCAAGGAGGTCGAGGCCCTTCTTCCGCGTATTCAGGAGCTGGTCGGCACCTATGTCGACACGTTCGTGAAGAAGGGGCGCGCCGATCTGATGGCCGATCTCTTCCAGGAGGCGCCCATCACCATCGCGCTCATCTTCATGGGCATTCCCGATGAGGACATCGCGGCGTGCCGGCAGTTCACCCTGGACCAGACGGTGTTCATGTACGGGCGGCCGTCGCCCGAGGAGCAGAAGCAGGTCGCTTCCAACCTGGGCCGGTACTGGGAGTTCACCGGCGAGCTGGTGGAGAAGATCCAGCAGAACGCCGACGGGCCGGGCTGGCTTCCGCATCTGATCCGTGAGAGCCAGGACAAGCCCGGTCTCTTCGGTGAGAACGAGCTGCAGACCACGGCGCTGGCCGGTCTGGTCGCCGCGCACGAGACCACCACCAACGCCAGCGGCAACGCGATGCGCGCCCTCCTGGAGAACCCGGAGACCTGGGAGCGCGTGTGCGCCGACCCCGCGCTCATTCCCAAGGCGGTGGAGGAGTCGCTGCGTTACGACGGTTCGGTGGCCGCCTGGCGGCGTCTGGCCGTCAAGGAGACCACGGTCGGCGGTGTCACGATCCCGGCCGGCGGCAAGATCATGATGATCACCTCTTCGGCCAACCACGACGAGGCGGTCTTCGAGGATCCGGAGGTCTTCGACATCGACCGGGACCGCCCCAACCGTCATATGACGTTCGGCTTCGGCGCGCACGCCTGCATGGGCGCGACCCTCGCCCGCCAGGAGATGCGGATCTTCATCGAGGAGCTTGCCAAGCGGCTGCCCCACATGCGTCTGGTCGAGGACCAGGAGATCACGTATCTGCCCAACACCTCCTTCCGCGGGCCGCTGAACCTGCTGGTGGAGTGGGACCCGCAGCTCAACCCGGTGCTCGCCGACCGGCCCTGACCCTCTTCGCACCCTTCCCCCACCGCACCCCGGTCGTCACACCTGGCCCCTGTGTCCGGACGGCGCCCGGCGGGTGCTTCCCGGCTGGCCGGCCCGCGTCTCCCCCGCCGCGGCCCGGCCAGTCAGGAAGCGTCCGCCGGACGTGCCGGCGCCTTCTCGCCCGGTGTCGACGCCCGGGGCTTTTCGTCGCCCAGCGCCGCCGCGCCGCCGGTTGTCCGAGCGCGCTCCAGAAGGAGGAACCACCGACATGAGCACCCCACGGGGGAGTTCGCTGCCCTCACTCACGGGGATGAGGATCATCGCCGCCGTCCTGGTCGCCGCGTTCCACATCGGCGCCCTGGCGCCGTTCGCCGACCCCGACATCGCCAAGGCCTACCACTCCCTGTTCGACCAGGGCGGCTGGGCCGGCGTCACCTTCTTCTTCGTGCTCAGCGGTTTCGTCCTGACCTGGGCCGTCCGTCCGAGCGACACCCTCACCGGCTTCTGGCGGCGGCGCCTGTTCAAGGTGTTCCCCAACCACCTGCTGACGGTGACGGCCGGGATCTTCCTGCTCGTCTACCTGGACGTCTTCCCGGGTGTCGGCGTCGCCGTCTCCAATGTGCTGCTGGTGCACGACTGGGACTGGCGGTTCACGACCTGGTGGGGCGTCAACCCCGTCTCCTGGTCGCTGTGCGCCGAGGCGTTCTTCTACCTCTGCTTCCCGTTCCTGATCAAGCTGGTGAACCGGATACCGGCCGAGCGGCTGTGGGTGGGTGTGGCCGGGACCGTCGCGGCGATCACCGCGATCCCCTCGCTCGCGAAGGTGGTGATCCCCGAGGAGGCCCCGGTCCCCGGGATGCCGATCAGCGCCACCGAGCTGTGGTTCATCAACGGCTTCCCGCCCGTGCGCACCCTCGACTTCCTGCTGGGCATCCTGCTGGCCCGGATGGTGCGCGAGGGCCGGCTCTTCCGGCTCCCGCTGCCGGCCGCGGTGGTGCTGGCGGTCGGCGGCTACTGGCTGTCCACCCAGGTTCCGTACGAGTACAGCCTGGCGGCGTGCACCGGGCTGCCGTTCGGTCTGCTGATCGCGTCCGCGGCGCGGGCCGACCTGGGCGGCCAGTGGTCGCCCTTCCGCGGCCGGGTGATGGTGTGGCTGGGCGAGATCTCCTTCGCTTTCTACCTGTGGCACTACCTGGTTCTCATGTGGCTCGGCCATCTCTTCCAGAAGCACCAGCCGCTGTCCACGGCGGGCACGTGGGGCTTCATCGGCCTCGCGCTGGCCGTGGTGGTCGTGCTGTCGTGGGCGACGTTCCGGGGGGTGGAGACTCCGGTGATGCGCAGGTTCGCCTCATCACGGCGTCCCCGGGCCGCCGTTGCCGGCGCGGGGACGCGTGCGGCCGCCGCCCCCGGCTTCGAGCCGCTGGCCGAGCCGGCCGACGGCAGTCGGCGCTGAGGGTTGCTCCCGTAGCCCCAGGGGCATTCCGCCGGGTCGCCCGACCTGGCGGGATGCCCCTTTCCGTCTCCGCGGCCGCCCGGAACTGACCGTAGGGGACCCGTACAGCGCACGGTAAAGTGAATTTCATGGGACAACCGACACTGAGCCGCCGCGAAAGGCTTCGGGCCGAGACGGCCGCGGAGATCAAGGCCACCGCGCTCAAGCACATGGCCGCCACCGGCGCCGCGGCGTTGTCTCTGCGCGCCATCGCCCGGGACATGGGTATGACCGCGGGCGCCATCTACAGCTACTACGACACGCGTGACGCGCTCATCAACGCGCTGATCACCGACGTCTACACGTCGCTCGCCGACGCCCTGGAGGCGGCGCACGACCAGGTGCCCGAGCACGACACCGCGCGGCGGATCCTCGCGCACGGCCATGCCTACCGGCAGTGGGCGATCGGCCATCCCGAGGAGTTCCAGCTGGTGTACGGGGATCCGGTGCCCGGGTACCGGATGCCGGAGGGCAGTCCCGCCGGCGAGGCGGAACTGCGGGTGTGCATGCTGCTGAGCCAGCTGGTCGCCGCCGCCTGGCCGTACGCGGCGCCCGCCCACTCCGCCGACGAGCACGCCTGGGAGGACTTCCAGCCGGATCTCACCCACGCGCTGCACCAGCAGGAGCCCGGTCTGTCGCCCGCCGCTCTCGCGCTGGCCCTGCGGATCTGGGGGCGGATGCACGGGCTGGTGGCGCTGGAGGTCTACGGGCACCTGCGGACACAGATCGTCGACCCCGCCAAGCTCTACCACCAGGAACTCCTCGACCTCACCGCGTCGCTGGGGCTGCCGCTGCCGTCGCCGGCCGGGGTCTGAGGGGCGAGGGACAGCAAAAGGAGGATCCGGCCGAGGAGATGGGTCCTCGGCCGGATCCTCTGTGTCTCGTGGCCTTTGGGCGGGGGACCGGTCAAGCCACGAGGTCCGGGGGCGGGAGCGGGCGCTGTGCCCGGCCCCGCGGGGGTCAGGAGCTGGTCGTCACCGGCTCCTCGGCCGGGGTGTCCGCGCCCTCACCGGGGACCGCCGCGAGGGCGGAGGGGGCCGGGTCCTTGAGGAAGAAGAAGGTGACCAGGGCGCTGACCGCGACCAGGGCACCGGCGATGACACCGGCGAGCTGAAGTCCGTCCACGATGTCGCCCGCGCTCGGCGGGGTCGCCCCGTCGAAGTCGATGCCGTGGTTGGCCACGGCCACCAGCGCCGCCAGGCCCATCGCGCCGCCGACCTGCTGCGTCGTGGAGACCGCGGAGGAGGCCACGCCCTGCTCCAGCGGGGAGATGCCCATGCCCGCAGCCGCGAAGGTGACGGTGAAGCCGACACCGCCGCCGAGGCCCCACAGGAAGATGCCCGGCATCAGCGCCCAGACCGAGCCGCCGACCGACATACCGAGCGCGGTGACCGCGACACCCGCGCCGTTGACGATGAGCGTGCCGGTGAAGACCTTGCGCAGGCCGTACTTGGTGAGCAGGGGCGCCGTCAGCTGCCCGGCCGCCATGGAGAAGACACACAGCGGGAGGAAGACCAGGCCGGCCTTGATGGGGCTGTAGCCGAGGACCGGCTGGAGGTAGGTCGTCAGCAGGTAGTAGCCGGTGGAGAGGGTGGCCATGAACAGGCAGGCCACCACCATGGTCACCGACAGGGTGCGCACCTTCAGCAGGCGCAGCGGCAGCAGCGGCGAGGAGGTGCGCGCCTCGACGAGGAAGAACGCGAACAGCAGCACGGCGCCGATCACTTCGGTGCCCAGCGACTGGAAGGAGGTCCACCCCTTGTCGGGGCCGGAGGCCAGGCCGAAGACGATGAGCGAGGAGCCGGCGGTGGCGAGCAGGGCGCCGGGGACGTCGAAGTCGCGGATGCCCTTCTGGGCCGGGCCGTCCGGGTTGAGCAGCACGAGTCCGGCCACCAGCGCGATGGCGGTGAGCGGGACGTTCACGAAGAGCACGGACGCCCAGCCCCACCAGTCGGTGAAGAGGCCGCCGAGGACCGAGCCCGCGGCCAGACCGCCGCCGCCGATGGCGCCCCACACCGACAGCGCCTTGTTGCGCTGCGGGCCTTCGGGGAAGCCGATGAAGATGAGGGTGAGGGTGGCCGGGAAGAGGAGCGCTCCGCCCATGCCCTGGACCGCGCGGGCCGTGATGAGCATGCCCGGGTTGGTGGACAGGCCGCCCGCCAGCGACGACAGTCCGTAGATCACCATCGCGGTGAGCCAGACGCGCCTGGCTCCGAGCCGGTCGACCATACGGCCGCCCAGGAGCAGCAGGCCGCCGTAGCCGACGGCGTACGCCGAGACGACCCACTGCAGCGACTGGGCCGAGAAGCCCAGGTCCTTACCGATGTCGGGCAGCGCCACGTACACGATGTTGTAGTCGACCGCGATGATCAACTGCGAGAAACCCAACAGCGCCAGCTGCCACCCCAACCGCGCGGGCGCCCTGGTCAACGAATCCGCCATGGCCTGATCAATCTCCTAGAAACGACACGGAAGTGGCGACGCGGACGGGCCACGTCGTACGGGCGGCCCCACCGGGCGTATCGCCGGTGCGGCCTGCACTGCGCACACTATCTAAACGGTGTTCAACTTTCGCATGCAGTATAGGAATCGCTCACCGTAAAGTGTCAAGCGCGTTCCGCATAACAGTTGTTGGCGACCCGGTTCCGGACACGCCACCCCTAGTGCCGACGGCGGACCGAGTAGGGGGCGCGGGGCAAACCTGGGGTTGGCCGGGGCCTGGGTGCCACGTAGCGTCCCCATGGACTCACCGGCACCGTGCTCGTGCCGGCGCGCCGTCGCGGCACGCGTCCGCAAGTCGCGCAGTCAGTCCGGCAGTTCGGCAGTTCGGCAGTTCGGCAGCGTCGCCGACCCTCTCCTGCAGACCCAGCGTGCGCGGCGTGGCGTGCGGAAACCATTCGGCCAAAGGGATGTCATGGATTCATTGGCAAGTGCGGTGCTCGCCGGGGCCGGTCCGGAGGAGCTGGCCCGCGAGAACGTGCCCACCGACTACCTCGCCGCCCATCTGCGGGCCGAGGACATGGACAAGGCCCTCGCCACCCCGGATCCGGATGTGCGCGACACGCTCCACGTGGGCCGGGTACCGATGCCCAAGCTCGCACCCGACGAGGTCCTGGTAGCCGTCATGGCGAGCTCGATCAACTACAACACGGTGTGGTCGGCGACGTTCGCTCCCGTACCCACCTTCAGGTTCCTCGAGCGCTTCGGCGCGCTGGGCGGCTGGGCGGCGCGGCACGACCTGCCGTACCACGTCGTCGGCTCGGACGCGGCGGGTGTCATCGTCCGCGCCGGTGAGGGCGTGCGGCGCTGGAAGGCCGGCGACCACGTGGTGGCGAGCTGTGTCCAGGTGGACGACCAGGAGCCGGCCAGCCACTCGGACGCCATGCTCGGCGGCGACCAGCGGATCTGGGGATACGAGACCAACTTCGGCAGCCTCGCGCACTACACCGTGGTGCGGGCCAGCCAGCTGCTGCCCAAGCCCTCCCACCTCACCTGGGAGGAGGCGGCGGGCAACATGCTCACGGCCGCCACCTCGTACCGCATGCTGATCAGTGAGCGCGGCGCCCGGGTCAAGCTCGGCGACGTCGTGCTGATCTGGGGTGCGACCGGCGGACTCGGCGCGTTCGCCGTGCAGTTGGTCAAGCAGGCCGGCGGCATCCCGGTGGGTGTCGTCAGCTCCGAGGCCAAGGCGAAACTGCTGCGCCGCCTGGGCTGCGACGTGGTGATCAACCGCGACGAGATCGGCATTGGCGGCGAAGTGCCGCGCACCCCCGAACGGACCGCCGAGCTGGGCGACCGGCTCAGGCATGCGATCCGTGCCGCGGTGGGCGAGGACCCGCACATCGTCTTCGACTTCGTGGGCGAGGCCACCTTCGGCCTGTCGGTCCATGTGGCGCGGCGCGGCGGCACGGTGGTCACCTGCGGATCCAGCACCGGCTACCAGCACCAGTACGACAACCTCTCCCTGCGCGGCAACCTCAAGCGCATCGTGGGAAGTCACGCCGCCAACCTCCAGGAGCAGTGGGAGTGCAACCGGCTCTTCCAGCTGGGGCTGCTCAACCCGGTCCTCTCCACGGTCTACCCGCTCGAGGAGGTCGGCGAGGCGGCCCGGCTCGTGCAGACCAACCGGCACACCGGCAAGGTCGGTGTGCTGTGCCTGGCGCCCACGACGGGCCTGGGTGTCACCAATCCGGAGCTGCGTGCCCGTATCGGCGAGGACCGCATCAACCCCCTGCGGGCCGACGACGCCCCCGCCCCCGCCCCTGCCCTGGCGCTCTGACCCCACGACCGCCCAAGGAGGCTCGACGGTGCCGAACCACACGGCCGCAATCCTCGCGACCGGCTCGTACGTACCGAAGGAAGAAGTCAGCAACGAAGAGGTGGCGGCGCGTTGCGGCGTCACCGCCGACTGGATCGAAACCAAGACCGAGATCAGGACCCGGAGGTACGCGCCGCCGCACCAGGCCACCTCCGACCTCGCCGCCCGGGCCGGCAGCGAGGCGCTGAAGGCCGCGGGGCTTGAGCCCACCGCCGTCGACTACCTCATCGTCTCCACCTCCACCGCCGACTCCCCGCAGCCGCCGACCTCCGCGCTGGTCCAGCACGCCCTGGGCGCCTACGGCGCGGCCTGCTTCGACGTCAACGCCGTGTGCAGCGGCTTCGTCTACGGCCTGGAGCTCGCCCGGGGCCTGATCGCGCTGCGCCCCGGCGCCCGCGCGCTGGTGATCGCCGCCGATGTGTACTCCCGGATCCTGGACTTCTCCGACCGGCGCACCGCGCCGCTGTTCGGCGACGGAGCCGGCGCGGCCGTGGTCGGCGCCGCCGAGCAGCCGTACGGGATCCTCGACACCGACCTGGCGACCAGCGGCGGGGCCCACCACCTCATCCGCGTCGAAGCGGGCGGCAGCCGTCTGCCCGCCTCCGGCCAGACCGTCGCCGAGGGCGGCCACTACTTCCGGATGGAAGGCCGGGCGGTGCGCGCGTTCGTCAACGAGCACGTGCCCCCGGCGCTCGGCCGCCTCGTGGAAGGCACCGGGCTCGCCCTCGCCGACATCGACCACTTCATCCCCCACCAGGCCAACGGAGTCATGATGCGCGAACTCGTCGAAGCCTCCGGGCTGACCCACGCCACCGTGCACCGCACGGTCGAGCGCTACGGCAACACGGGCTCCGCCTCCATCGCGGTCACCCTCGACGAGGCCAACCGGTCCGGGCGGCTGGGCCACGGCGACCTGGTCCTGCTGGCCGGGTTCGGCGGCGGCATGGCCGTCGGCTCCACCCTGCTGCGCTGGCAGGGGGAAGCGGCATGACGCACACCGCCACCGCGGACACCGCCAACGCGGACACCGACACCGCGGACACCGCCACCCGGCCGCCGCGCTTCCAGCGGCTCGGCGTGGTGGGCTGCGGCCAGATGGGCGCCGGAGTCGCCGAGATCGCCGCCAAGGCGGGCCTCGACGTGACGGTCGCGGTCTCCTCCGACGACTCCCGGGTACGGGGCCTGGGCAGGCTCACCGGCTCGCTGGCGAGGGCCGTCGCCAAGGGCAGGCTCAGCGAGGCCGAACGGGACGCGGCCCTGGGCCGGATCACCTTCACCACCTCGCTGGAGGACCTGGCCGACCGGCAGGTGGTCATCGAGGCGATCGTCGAGCACGAGCCCACCAAGGTCGAGCTGTTCACGATGCTCGACAAGATCGTGGAGGACCCGCAGGCCGTCCTCGCCTCCAACACCTCCTCGCTGTCGATCGTCCGGCTCGCCAGCGCCACCCAGAACCCCGGCCGGGTCGTCGGCATGCACTTCTTCAACCCCGTCACGGTGCTGCCGCTGGTCGAACTCGTCGGCTCCGTCCTCACCGACGAGGACACCCTCGACCGCGCCGAGCACCTGGTCGCCGACGTCCTGGGCAAGAGCGTCATCCGCACCCCCGACCGGGCCGGATTCCTGGTCAACGCCCTGCTCTTCCCCTACCTCCTGGCCGCCGTGCGCATGGTGGACAACGGCTTCGCCACCGCCGAGGTCGTCGACCAGGGGATGGTGAAGGGCTGTTCGCACCCGCTGGGGCCGCTGCGGCTGCTGGACCTGATCGGCCTGGACACCACCGTGGCGATCGCCGAGGCGCTCTACGCGGAGCACAAGGAACCGCTGTACGCGCCGCCGCCGTTGCTTCTGCGCATGGTCGAAGGCGGGCTGCTCGGCAAGAAGACCGGCCGCGGCTTCTACACGTACGCCTGAGGGCGACCGCACAGCCCGGCGCGGCCCCGGACCGGGCCGCCGCAGCGCGGGTCCGGGGCCGGCTGCGCACGCGGCCGGCCCCGGACTCCATCCTTGGGGCAACCGAACACACCACTTCGAAACGTGAAGCGCTCGGCGAGAGCCCGCGCACGACAGGGAGGGCAGATCAATGACGTCCGCACCGAAGGACGCCTCGCCGAAGGACGCCTCGCCGAAGGCCTCGTCGTCCGCCGATGCGGTGGTGGCGGCGCTGCGCGATTCGCTGAAGGAAACGGCCCGGCTGCGGCAGCAGAACCGCGAACTGGCGGCCCGGGAACACGAACCGATCGCGATCGTCGGCATGGCCTGCCGGTACCCGGGCGGGGTCGTCTCTCCCGACGGGCTGTGGGACCTCGTACTGGCCGGGACCGACGCGGTGACGGAGTTCCCGGTCGACCGTGGGTGGGATGTGGAGGGTCTGTACAACCCGGACCGGTCGGTGGCGGGGACGTCGTACACGCGTCGGGGCGGGTTCCTGCACGAGGCGGCCGAGTTCGACGCGGAGTTCTTCGGTATCTCGCCGCGCGAGGCCCTGGCCATGGACCCGCAGCAGCGCCTTCTGCTGGAGACGTCCTGGGAGGCCATCGAACGCGCCGGAATCGACCCCGCCACCCTGCGCGGCAGCAACACCGGTGTCTATGCCGGGGTGATGTACCACGACTACGGCCCGCACCTGCACAAGTCGGTGGAGGGCGTGGACGGGCACCGGCTCACGGGCGGCCTGGGCAGTGTGCTGTCGGGGCGTGTCTCCTACACGTTCGGGTTCGAGGGCCCGGCGGTGACGGTGGACACCGCCTGCTCCTCGTCTCTGGTCGCCCTGCATCTCGCGGTGCAGGCGCTGCGGCGCGGTGAGTGTGATGTGGCGCTGGCGGGGGGTGTGACCGTCATGTCGACCCCGGGTACGTTCGTGGAGTTCTCCCGTCAGGGAGGACTCTCCGAAGACGGCCGCTGCCGTTCCTTCTCCGCCGATGCGGACGGCACGGGCTGGGCCGAAGGCGCCGGAGTTCTCCTGGTCGAGCGGCTCTCGGACGCCCAGCGCCTGGGCCACCAGGTTCTGGCGGTGGTGCGTGGTACGGCCGTCAACCAGGACGGTGCCTCCAACGGACTGACCGCCCCCAACGGCCCCTCCCAGCAGCGTGTCATCCGCGCGGCCCTCGCCGACGCCCAGCTCACCCCCGCCGATGTGGACGCCGTCGAAGCCCACGGCACCGGCACCCGCCTCGGCGACCCCATCGAAGCGGACGCGCTGCTCGCCACCTACGGACAGGGCCGTGAAGGCGGCGAACCGCTCTGGCTCGGCTCCCTCAAGTCCAACCTCGGACACACCCAGGCCGCCGCCGGAGTCGGCGGCGTCATCAAAATGGTCATGGCCATGCAGCACCGGACCCTGCCGTCCACGCTGCACGCGCAGAACCCCTCCCCCTTCATCGACTGGGAGACGGGCGCCGTCGAGCTGCTCCACGAGGCACGCGCATGGCCCGAGACGGGACGGCCGCGCCGGTCCGGTGTCTCCTCGTTCGGGATCAGCGGCACCAACGCCCACGTCGTCCTCGAATCCCCCGCCGACACCGAGACGGACAGCACCGCCGGGGCCGACGACTCCGGGGTCGTCCCGGTCGTCGTCCCGGTCGTCGTCTCGGCCCGGAGCGCCGAAGCCCTGCGCGGACAGGCCGGTCGTCTGGCCGACTTCCTCACCGAGCGGCCCGACGCCCGGCCCGCCGACATCGGCTACTCCCTGGCCACCACCCGCGCCGCCATGGAACACCGCGCCATCATCGCCGCCGCCACCCGCGAGGAACTGCTGAGCGCTCTCACCGCACTGGCTGAAGGGGAAGACAACTCCCGCCTCGCCACTGGGCAGTTGGCCGGTGGCGGGCTCGCGGTGCTGTTCACCGGCCAGGGCAGCCAGCGCCCCGGCATGGGGCGTGAACTGCATGAGACCCAGCCCGTCTTCCGGCAGGCCCTCGACGAGGCCTGCGCGCTGCTGGACGCCGAGCTCGCCGACGAGCTGGCCGAGGCCGAGGCCACCTCGCTGCGGGATCTCATGTTCGCCGCGCCCGGCAGCCCTCAGGCCGAGGCTCTCGACCGTACGGTCTTCACGCAGGCCGCGCTGTTCGCCTACGAAACCGCCCTCTACCGGCAGGTCTCCGCCTGGGGCCTGACGCCCAGTCACCTGGCCGGGCACTCCGTGGGCGAAGTCGTCGCCGCACACATTGCCGGCGTCCTCACCCTCACCGACGCCGCCACCCTCATCACCGCACGCGGCCGCCTCATGAACGCCCTGCCCCACGGCGGCACCATGATCTCCATCCGCGCAACCGAAGAACAAGTCACCACCGCCCTCGCCACCACCGGCGGCCAGGCGGCCATCGCCGCCGTCAACACCCCCACCTCCATCGTCATCTCCGGCGAGGAAGAAGCGGTCGTCAAGACCGCCGCCCTCCTGGAGGAACAAGGCGCCAAAACCCGCCGCCTCACCGTCAGCCACGCCTTCCACTCCCCCCTCATGGACCCCATGCTGGACGACTTCCACAAAGTCCTCAGCACCCTCACCTTCCACACCCCCGCCATACCCGTCATCTCCAACCTCACCGGCAACCCGGCCACCGGCGACGACCTCACCACCCCCCACTACTGGCTCCGCCACATCCGCGAAGCCGTCCGCTTCCACGACACCCTCACCACCCTCCACGCCGAGGGCGTCCTCACCTTCCTGGAGCTCGGGCCCGACGCCGTCCTCACCGCCTTCGGCCGTGACGGCGAGAGCGAGGACGCCGAGTTCGTGGCCGCCGTCCGGCGCGACCGGCCCGAGACCGCCGGTCTGGTGCGGGCGGTGGGCGCCGTTCACGCGCGGGGCTTCGCCCTCGACTGGGAGGCGGTGTTCGCCGGCCGCGGTGCGCGGACCGTCGAGCTGCCCACGTACGCCTTCCAGCGCAAGCGGTACTGGCTGCCCTCGGACGCCGACACGGCCGGGTCCGCCGCCGGGCACCCTCTGCTCGGGATGACGATGTCGCTGGCGGACTCCGGCAGCGTGGTGCTCAGTGGACGCCTCTCCCTGGACGGGCAGCCGTGGCTGGCCGACCACGCCGTCCTGGGCAACGTGCTCTTCCCCGGCACCGGTCTCGTCGAACTGGCGGCACGCGCCGCCGCCGAGACCGGGCTCGCCGCGGTGGAGGAGCTCACCCTGGAGGCGCCCCTGGTGCTGCCCGCGACCGGCGGGCGCCAGGTGCAGCTGGTCGTCGCCGCCCCGGACGCCACCGGGCGGCGCGCGCTGAGCGTCTACTCGCGCCCGGACGCGGACCCGGCTCAGGCGCTGTCCGGTGAGGACGCGTTCGGCGGCGACACGGGCCCGGAGTGGACCCGGCACGCCACCGGCGTCCTCGCCGACGACACCGCCGTCGTGGCCGGGGAGGACCTGGCCGTGTGGCCGCCGTCGGGCGCCGAACCTGTCGAACTGGACGGCTGGTACGAGACGCTGGCCGCCAAGGGCTTCGCGTACGGCCCCGCCTTCCAGGGACTCAAGGCCGCCTGGCGGCGCGGCGACGAGGTGTTCGCCGAAGTCACCCTCGACGAAACACAGACCGAGGAAGCCGCCCGCTACGGACTGCACCCCGCCCTCCTCGACTCCGCCCTGCACGCCATCGAACTCGGCGCCCTGCCCGCCACCCCCGGCCAGACCCGCCTCCCCTTCGCCTTCAACGGCGTACAACTCCACGCCACCGGCGCCCCCACCGCCCGCATCCGACTCGCCCCCACCGGACCCGGATCGGTGTCGGTGACCGTCGCCGACGTCGCCGGGCAGCCGGTCGCTCAGGTCGAGTCGCTGTCGCTCCGGCCTGCCGACGCCGGGCAGTTCGCGGCCGCGGCGACCGGGCCGCGCGACGCGCTGTTCACCCTCGGCTGGGTGCCGGTGACCGCCACGGGCACCGAGGACGTGCCGTCCTACGCCGACGTCACCGACGCCCTGGCGGCCGCCGCCGACGGCTCGGCGGCGGCGGTACGGTTCACCTCCGCGTCCGGAGCCCGGGCGCCGGAGTCGGTGCACGAACTGGCTCATCGCGCCCTGGCGGCCGTACAGCTGTGGCTGGCCGAGGAGCGTACGCAGGACGCGCCTCTGGTCGCCGTCACCCACGGGGCGGTCGCGGCCGCCTCCGGTGAGGACGTGCCGGATCTGGCCGGCGCGGCGGTGTGGGGCCTGCTGCGGTCGGCCCAGACCGAGAACCCGGGCCGTATCGTGCTGGTGGACCTCGACGAGGGCAGCGCCGCCGACCCGGCGCGGCAGGCCACCGCCCTGGCCGCCGCCATCGCCTCCGGCGAGCCCCAGCTCGCCGTGCGGGACGGCAAGTTGCTCGCCCCCCGGCTGCACCGCGCCGGGCCGGCGCCGGCGCCCGCCGAGTGGGATCCCGAGGGCACCGTCCTGCTCTCCGGCGCCACCGGCGCCCTGGGCGCTCTCGTCGCCCGGCACCTGGTCGCCGAGCACGGGGTGCGCCACCTGCTGCTGACCAGCCGCAGGGGCGGCCAGGCCCCGGGGGCCGCCGAGCTGGCGGCGGAGCTGGCCGCGCTCGGCGCCGAGGCCACGTTCGCCGCGTGCGACGCGAGCGACGCGCAGGCCGTGGAGCGCGTCCTCGCGCAGATCCCGGCGACCCACCCCCTGCGAGCCGTCGTGCACGCGGCGGGTGTGGTCGACGACGGCGTGATCGGCGCGCTGAGCGCGGAGCGGGTCTCCGGGGTGCTGCGCCCCAAGGCCGACGCCGCCTGGAACCTGCACCGCGCCACCGCCCACCTGGACCTGAGCGCTTTCGTCCTGTTCTCCTCCGTCGCCGGTACCTACGGCACCGCGGGCCAGGCCGCTTACGCGGCGGGCAACGCCTTCCTGGACGCGCTCGCCGCCCACCGCCGCGCCCAGGGCCTCACCGCCACCTCACTGGCCTGGGGCCCCTGGGCCGAAGGCGGCATGGCCGCCCAGCTCAGCGCCGCCGACCAGGCACGCCTGGCCCGCACCGGGATGAAGGAGATCGAGCCCGCGCGGGGCCTGGCGCTGTTCGACGCGGCCCTCGCCCTGGACACGGCGGTGGCCGTGCCGGTGGCGCTGGACACCGGCGCGCTGCGCGCGCTCGGCGACGAACTCCCCGCGCTGATGCGGGCGTTGGTGCGGGTCCCGGCCCGCCGGGCGGCCACCACCGCCGCCGCCACACCGCTGGCCCAGCGCCTGGCGGGGCGGCCCGAGGCGGAGCAGCGCGAGATCCTGGTGGAACTCGTGCGTGCGCAGATCGCGGCCGTGCTGAACTTCGAGGACGCTGCGGGCGTCGATGCCCGGCGCGGTTTCAAGGACCTGGGCCTGGACTCGCTGACCGCCGTCGAGCTGCGCAACCGGCTCGGCAAGGAGAGCGGGCTGCGGCTGCCCGCGACGCTGGTCTTCGACCATCCCTCGGCCGCCGCGGTCGCGGACCACCTGCTCGCCGAGCTCCGCTCCGCGCAGGCCCCGGCCGCGGCCGCCGGCCGCGGCGCCGCGACGCGGGCCGTGCGCGACGCCGACGAGCCGATCGCCATCGTCGGGATGGCCTGCCGCTATCCGGGCGGGGTGCGCTCGCCGGAGGACCTGTGGCAGCTCGTCATGGGCCGCGGCGACGCGATCTCCGAGTTCCCGGCGGACCGGGGCTGGGACGTGGCGAACCTGTTCGACCCGGACCCGGACCGGCCGGGCACCTCGTACACCCGCGAGGGCGGGTTCCTGCACGACGTGGCCGACTTCGACGCGGAGTTCTTCGGCATCTCCCCGCGCGAAGCCCTCGCCATGGACCCGCAGCAGCGGCTGCTGCTGGAGACCTCGTGGGAGGCGCTGGAGCGCGCCGGGATCGACCCGGCGGCGCTGCGCGGCAGTGACACCGGTGTGTTCACCGGCGTCATGTACCACGACTACGTGAGCCGGCTGCCCGAGATGCCGGGCGACCTGGAGGGGTACCTGGGCACCGGCAACACCGGCAGTGTCAGCTCGGGCCGCATCTCGTACACCTTCGGCTTCGAGGGCCCGGCCGTGTCGGTGGACACCGCCTGCTCCTCCTCGCTGGTGGCGCTGCACCTGGCGATCCAGGCGCTGCGCTCGGGCGAGTGCTCGCTGGCGCTCGCGGGCGGCGTGACCGTGCTGTCGTCGCCGTTCACGTTCATCGAGTTCTCCCGGCAGCGGGCTCTGTCGCCGACCGGCCGCTCGCGGTCGTTCTCGGCGGACGCGGACGGCACCGGCTGGGCCGAGGGCGCGGGCATGCTGCTCGTGGAGCGGCTCTCCGACGCGCGGCGCCTGGGCCACCGGGTCCTCGCGGTGGTACGCGGCTCCGCCGTCAACCAGGACGGCGCCTCCAACGGACTGACCGCCCCCAACGGCCCCTCCCAGCAGCGCGTCATCCGCGCCGCCCTCAACAGCGCGCGGCTCACTCCCGCCGATGTCGACGCGGTGGAGGCGCACGGCACCGGCACCCCGCTGGGCGACCCCATCGAGGCGCAGGCGCTCCAGGCGACCTACGGCCAGGAGCGTGCGGGCGAGGACCCCTTGTGGCTGGGCTCGGTGAAGTCCAACATCGGCCACACCCAGGCCGCGGCGGGCGCCGCGTCGGTGATCAAGATGGTGCAGGCGCTCCAGCACGGGGTGCTGCCCCAGACCCTGCACGCCGAGACGCCGTCGGCGATCGTGGACTGGGACGCGGGCGCGGTGGAGCTGCTCGCCGAGGCGCGTCAGTGGCCCGAGACCGGGCGGCCGCGCCGCGCCGGAGTCTCCTCCTTCGGGATCAGCGGCACCAATGCGCACGTGATCCTGGAGCAGGCCCCGGCCGAGCCCGCCGCGACGGCCGAGGAGCCGCCCGAGGACGCGGCGGAGCGCGCCGAGGTGGCGCTGCGGCTCTCCGCCACCACCCCGGACGCGCTGCGCGACCAGGCCCGGCAGCTGGCCGCGCACCTCTCGCTCCACCCGGAGCTGCGCCGCGCCGATGTGGCGCACGCGCTGGCCACCACGCGGGCGGCGCTGCCCCAGCGGGCCGTCGTGTTCGGGGACGGCCTGGACGCGCTGGCGCGCGGCGAGTCGTCGCCGCGGGTGGTCACCGCGACCGCCCGCGAGTGGGGCCGCACGGTGTTCGTGCTGCCCGGCCAGGGCTCGCAGTGGCACGGCATGGCGGTGGAACTGCTCGACACCACACCGGACTTCGCCGACCGGCTGCGTCAGTGCGCGGCCGTCGTGGAGCGGTACGTGCCCTGGCGCGTGGAGGCCGTGCTGCGCGGTGAGCCCGAAGCGCCGTCGCTGGAGCGCATCGAGGTGCTGCAGCCGGTCCTGTTCGCCGTGAACATCGCGCTGGCCGCCGTCTGGCAGGCCCACGGCATCCACCCCGACGCGGTGATCGGCCACTCCCAGGGCGAGATCGCCGCAGCGCACCTGTCGGGCGCGCTCACGCTGGAGGACGCCGCCCGTATCGTCGTCGTCCGCTCGCAGATCTTCGCGGACGAGCTGACCGGGCACGGCGCGGTCGCCTCCCTCCAGATGACCGAGGACGACGTGCTCCCCCACCTGGCGCCGTACACCGGCCGCCTGTGGATCGCGGGCGTCAACGGACCCACCGCCATCACCGTCGCGGGCGACAACGACGCCCTGGAAGAACTGGTCGCCTCGGTGACCGCCGAGGGGATACGGGCCCGCATCGTGCCCTCCACGGTCGCCTCCCACAGCCCCAAGGTGGAGCCCCTGCGCGAACGCCTCCTGGCCGCACTCGACTTCGTCCAGCCCACAAAAGCCACCCTCCCCCAGTACTCCACCGTCAACGGCGCCGTCCTCGACGGCACCGAACTCACCGCCGCGTACTGGTACGAGAACTGCCGACAGCCCGTCAGCTTCGCACCCACCCTCCACACCCTCCTGGCCGACGGCCACACCACGTTCATCGAAACCAGCGCACACCCCGTACTCACCACCGCCATCGAGGAGATCGTGGACGCGGCGCAGGGCGAGGCCCTGGTGCTCGCCACCCTGCGGCGCGGCGAGGGCGGACCGCTGCGCCTGAACACCTCGCTCGCCGAGGCGTGGGCGCGGGGTCTGCCGGTGCGCCCGCCGGTGCCCGCGCGACCGCGCCGGGTGGACCTGCCCACCTACCCGTTCCAGCGCAAGCGGTACTGGGTCGAAGCGGCGGGCGACCGGCCCGCGGGCGGGACGCGGGACACGGTGGAGGCCGGGTTCTGGGAGGCGGTGGAGAACCGTGACCTGGAGGCCCTGGCGGCCACCCTCGGTCTGGAGGACGGGGAACCGCTGGGCGCGGTGCTGCCCGCGCTGGCCGACTGGCGGCAGAGGGCGGCGGCGCGTTCGGCCGCCGACGCCTGGCGCTACAAGGCCGTGTGGCGGCCGGTGGCCGAGCCGGCGTCGGTCCTCCTGTCGGGCACCTGGCTGCTGGTGGCCCCGCAGGGGCACGCCGAGGCGGCCGCTCTCGCCGACCGCACGGCGAAGACCCTGGAGCGCCACGGCGCCGACGTGGTGCGGCTCGACGCCGGGCCCGCCCCGGACCGGGCCGAACTCGCCCAGAACATCGGCACGTCGACGTCGGGCGGGGTGTCGGGGGTGGTGTCGCTGCTGGCGCTCGACGAGACGCCGGCGGCCGGCCGCCCGGCGCTCACCGAGGGCACCGCAGGCACCCTCCTGCTCATCCAGGCGCTGGCCGACGCCGGGGTGACGGCCCCGCTGTGGGCGCTCACGCAGGGCGCCGTCGCCGCCCTCGGCGCCGAGGTGCCCGCCTCCCCGGCGCAGGCCCAGGTCTGGGCGCTGGGCCGGACGGCCGCGGTGGAGCACCCGGACCGGTGGGGCGGTCTGGTCGACCTCCCGGCCGACCCGGACGACCGGGCCCTCGCCCGTCTCGCCGCCGCGGTGTCGGGCCTCGCGGACGAGGACCAGCTCGCGGTGCGCGACGCCGGGACGCTGGCCCGCCGCCTGGTCCGCTCCCCGCTGGCCTCGGTGCCGGTACGGCGTACGTGGAAGCCGCACGGCACGGTTCTGGTGACCGGCGGCACCCGCGGCATGGGCGGGCACACCGCGCGCCGGCTCGCCGAGCTGGGCGCCGAGCACCTGCTGCTGACCGTGGAGCGCGAGCTCGCACCGGCCGAACAGGTGGCGCTGGAGGCCGAGTTCGCGGCCGCCGGGGTGCGCGTGAGTGTCGCCGTGTGCGACGTCGCCGACCGGGAAGCGCTCGCCGCCGTGCTGGCCTCGGTGCCCGACGACGCTCCGCTGACCGCCGTCGTGCACACCGCGGGCGAGCTGGACGCGGCGCCGCTCGGCGACCTCGACCCGGCCGCCCTGGAGCGCGCGCTGCGCACCCGGACGCTGGGCGCCGCGAACCTGGACGAGCTCCTGCGGGAGACCGAGCTGGAGGCGTTCGTGCTGTTCTCCTCGCTCGCCGGCGTGTGGGGCAGTGCCACCCAGGGCGGATACGGGGCGGCCAACGCCCATGTGGACGCGCTCGCCGCCCGGCGGCGCGGCCTCGGTCTGCCCGCCACCTCCGTCGCGTGGGGCCCGTGGGGCGACGCGGGCGCCGGCCTGGACGACGAGGAGGCCGAGGCGGAGCGCCGGGCCCAGCTGCGCCGCCGAGGGGTGGCGCCGCTGTCCTCGCGGCAGGCGGTCGCCGCGCTCGTCGAGGCGGTGGCCCGGGACGAGGACACCCTGGTCCTGGCCGATGTGGACTGGGAGCTGTTCGCCCCCGCCCTCACCGCCGTGCGCAGCAGCCCGCTGCTGGACGAACTGCCGGAGGCCGCACGGGCGCTGGCGGGTTCGGCGCCGGACGCCACGGCCGCGGCGAGCGCCACGCAGGACCTGACGCAGAGCCTGGCCGGCCTCTCCCCCACCGACCAGGAGAGGGTGCTGACCGATCTGGTGCGTACCGAATCCGCGGTCGTGCTCGGCCACAGCGACAGCGAGGCGGTCGACGCCCAGCGGCCCCTGCAGGAACTCGGCTTCGACTCCCTGGCCGCGGTCACCCTGCGCAACCGGCTGGGGGCGGTGACCGGACTGAAGCTGCCGGCCACGCTCGTCTTCAACCACCCCACCCCGGCCGCGGTCGCCGCGTTCCTGCGCGGCGAACTGCTCCCGGAGCAGGCGCCGGTGTCGCTGGACGCCGAACTCGACCGGCTGCAGGAGGTGCTGGAGGGCAGCGGTCTGGCCGACGACGCGGCGGCCCGCGCCCTGGTCGCGGCCCGGCTGCGGCGTCTGCTGGAGGAGGTGGCGGACGAGCCGTCGGCCGCCGGGGCGCGCCTGGACGTCGAGGACCAGCTCGCCTCCGCCTCCGACGACGACATCTTCAGCTTCATCGACAACGAGCTTGGACAGTGAGGACCCGATGACGACGGGAACGGCATCTTCCGACGAGAACAAGCTGCGCGCCTACCTCAAACGGGTCACCGTCGAACTCGGTGACGTGCGGGGCCGGCTCAAGGACCTCCAGGCGCGCGGCAACGACCCGGTCGCGATCGTGGCGATGAGCTGCCGGATGCCCGGCGGGGTGCGCTCGCCCGAGGACCTGTGGGACCTGGTCGCGGCGGGCAAGGACACGCTGCGCGAGTTTCCCGGCGACCGGGGCTGGGACCTGGCGAACCTCTTCGACCCGGACCCCGACCGGCCCGGCACCTCGTACGTGCGCCAGGGCGGGTTCATGCCGGAGGCCGGGGAGTTCGACGCCGCGTTCTTCGGTGTCTCCGACGCCGAGGCCGTGGCGATGGACCCCCAGCACCGGCTGCTGCTCGAAACCACCTGGGAGGCGCTGGAGCGGGCCGGGATCGACCCGGCCTCGCTGCGCGGCAGCGACACCGCGGTCTACGCCGGGTGCAGCGTCGACGACTACACGATGCTGCTCGCCGATCCGCCCGAGGACGTGGCGGCCCACCGGCTGACCGGCGGCGGCAACGCGCTGGCCGCCCGCGTCTCGGGTGTCTTCGGCCTCACCGGCCCCTCGATGACCATTGACACCGCCTGCTCGTCCTCGCTGGTCGCGCTGCACCTGGCCGTCCAGTCGCTGCGCCAGGGCGAGTGCTCGCTGGCCCTGGTCAGCGGGGTCTCGGTGATCTCCACGCCGCAGCTGTTCGTGGACTTCAGCCGTCAGCGGGGCCTGGCACCGGACGGCCGGGTCAAGGCGTTCGCGGGCGCCGCCGACGGCACCGCCTGGTGCGACGCGGTGGGCACCCTGGTGGTGGAGCGGCTCTCCGACGCGCGGCGCCTGGGCCATCGGGTCCTCGCGGTGGTACGCGGCTCCGCCGTCAACCAGGACGGCGCCTCCAACGGGCTCACCGCCCCCAACGGTCCCTCCCAGCAACGCGTCATCCGCGCCGCCCTCAACAGCGGTGCGCTCTCGCCCGCCGAGGTGGACGCGGTGGAGGCGCACGGCACCGGCACCCGCCTCGGCGATCCGATCGAGGCGGAGGCGCTGCTGGCCACCTACGGGCAGGGGCGCCCCGCCGGCCGTCCGCTGCGGCTGGGCTCGGTGAAGTCCAACTTCGGTCACGCGGGCGCCGCGGCGGGCGTCACCGGTGTCATCAAGATGGTGCAGGCCATGCGGCACGGCCTGCTCCCGGCCACCTTGCACGTGGACGAGCCCACACCGATGGTGGACTGGGACGCGGGCGCGGTGGAGCTGCTCACGAAGGCCGAGGCGTGGCCCGACACGGGCCGCCCGCGCCGCGCCGCCGTATCCGCGTTCGGTGTCAGCGGGACCAACGCGCACGTGATCCTCGAACAGGCCCCGGCGGAGCCGGAGCCGGCCGCGCCGGTCCGGGGCGCGGCCCCGGACACCGCCGGCGCGCCGCTGGTCCTCTCGGCGGCGAGCCCGCGGGCGCTGCGCGACCAGGCGCGACGCCTTGCGGAACACCTCGCGCTCAACCCCGCGCTGCGCCTCACGGACGTCGCGCACTCCCTGGCCACCACCCGGGCGGCGCTGCGCCACCGGGCGGCGGTGACGGACACGGGCTCCGTCCCGGCGGCCCTGGAGCTGCTGGCGCGCGGTGCGCCGGGGCCCGGCGTGGTCACGGGCACGGCCCGCGAGCCGGGCCGCGTGGCGCTGGTACTGCCCGAGGAGGGCACCGAGCTGCTGGCGTCGGCCGCCCGACTGCTCGACTCCAGTGCCGCGTTCGCCGCCCGGCTGCGCCCCTTCGCCGAGGCCGTCGAGGCCCGGGTGCCGTGGCGTGTGGAGGAGGTCCTGCGCGGTGCGGCCTCCTCCCCCTCGTACGAGGGGGAGGAGGTGGGGCGGCCCGTCCTGTTCGCGGTCGCGCTCGCGCTGGCCGGTCTGTGGCAGGACCACGGCGTACGGGTCGAGAGGGCCACCGGGCATGCGCTGGGCGATCTCGTCTCCGATTACCTGGCCGGCGCCCAAACGCTTCAGGACGCCGTCCGGGCCGTCACCGGGGCCGGGGCGCCCGCCGGCCCCGCCCGGCCCGTGGCCGGAGCTCTGCTGGCCGACGGCTACCGCACCTTCGTGATGGCGGGCGCCGCCGTGGGCATCGAGGAGGCGGCCGCACTGGCCGGTGCGCTGGTCGTCCACGCGCTGCCGGTGGGCGAGGGGCTCGCGCAGGCGTGGACCGCCGGGCTCGCCGTCCGGTGGCCCGCGCCGCAGGGCGTACGGACGGTGGAGCTGCCCACGTACGCCTTCCAGCACAAGAAGTACTGGGTCGGGGCCCGCCCGGCCGCCGCGCCCGCCGCCGAGGGGCCCGACGCGGACTTCTGGGCCGCGGTGGAGGGGCAGGACCGGGCGGCGCTGGCCCGGCTGCTCGACGTGGCCGGGGCGGGCGCCGTGGAGCCGGTGCTGCCCGCCCTGGCCCAACTGCGGGACGAGGCGCGCCGCCAGGCGGCCGTGGCGCACTGGCGCTACCGCACCCAGTGGCACGAGGTGGCGCCGCCCGCCGGCCGGGCGCCGTCCGGGCGCTGGCTGGTGGTGCTCCCCGCGCAGTCCCCCGCCTCCCCCGCGTCCCGGCAGGCGCAGCCGTGGATCGGGGCGCTGGAGCACGGCGGGGCGAGCGTGGTCCGGCTGGCCGTGGCGCCCGGCACCGACAAGGAGACGCTCGCCGCGCAGCTCGCCCCCGTGGTGGAGGCGGGCCCGCTGCGGGGGGTCGTCTGCGCACTGCCGCTCGACGACAGCCCGCACCCGGGGCGCCCCGCGCTGGGAGCCGGGCTGACCGGCACGCTCGCGCTGGTGGGCGCGCTGGCCGCGCTCGGCGCCGAGGTGCCGGTGTGGTCGCTGACCCGGGGCGCGGTCGCGGCCGCCCCCGGCGATGCGGTCGGCTCTCCGGCGCAGGCCGCGGTGTGGGGCCTGGGCCTCGTCCTGGCCGAGGAGCACCCGCAGTTGTGGGGCGGCACCATCGACCTGCCCGCCGACGACCCGGACAGCACGGCGGCCGGCCTGCTCGCCGCGGTGCTCACCGGCGAGGAGGACCGGGTCGCGCTGCGCGGACCGTCCGTGCTCGCCCGGCGGGTGGTGCGCGCACCGCTGGAGAACCGGCCGGGCGACGCCTGGCGCCCCGACGGCACCGTCCTGGTCACCCAGGGCACGCACGGCATGGGGGCGGCGGTCGCCCGGCACCTGGCGGGCGCGGGCGCACGCCATCTGCTGCTGAGCGCCGCGCAGGAGCCGGGACCGGGCGAAAGGGCCGCGCTGGAGGCCGAGTTCGCGGCTCTGGGCGCGCGGGTGACGATCGTCCGCTGCGACTTCACCAACCTCATCGAGGGCGCCCAGGTGCTGGCAGCCCTCCCCGGCGAGGAGCCGCTGACCGCGGTCTTCCACTGCGCCGAGGTGCTGGAGGAGAGCCCGCTGGACGACGTCGAACTGGCGTCGCTGGAGCGGGTCCTGGGGGCCAAGGCGGTCGCCGCCACGGTCCTGGACGAGCTGACCCGGGACCTGGACCTGTCGGCGTTCGTGCTGTTCTCCTCCATCGCCGGGAGCATGGGGGTCGGTGTCGGGCTCGGCGCGTTCGCCGCCGCCAACGCCCAGCTGGACGCGCTCGCCCAGCGCCGGCGCGCGGCGGGACGGCGGGCCACCGCCGTGGCGTGGGGCGTGTGGGTGGAGGAGTTCGCCGATCCGGCCCGGGCCCGGCTGGAGCGGGCCCGCCACGAGCGGCTGCGCCGCCGGGGCATCCCCGCCGTCGCCCCCGAACACGCCCTGACCGTACTGGACCAGGCCCTGGACGGCGGTGAGGGCGACCTGCTGGCCGCCGAGATCGTCTGGCCCGACTACGTGCCGGCCACGGCGGCCGGGCGCGGTCCGCTGTTCGCCGCGCTGCCCGAGGCGGCCGCGGCCCTGCCCGCCGGCCCGGACGCGGACGCGGCGGCGCGGACGCCCGCCCTCGCCCTGCTGGACGCGCGGGCCCGCCACGAGGCGCTGCTCGGTGTCGTACGGGCCGAGATCGCGGCCGTGCTGGGCCTCGCGGGGGCGGCCGAGGTGGACGCGGGGCGCGGCTTCCTGGAGCTCGGCATGGACTCGCTGACCACGGTGGAGCTGCGCAACCGGCTCGCCGCCGCCACCGGCGTACGACTGACGGTCCGTCAGATCTTTGACGAGCGGACCCCGCAGGCGCTGGCCGGCGCCGTCTCCGCCGCCCTCGGCGAGCAGGAGCCGGGCGGAGCCGGGAGCGCCCCGGCGGCGCACGCGCCCGCCGAATCCACCCTGGCCGGGCTCTTCCGTACGGCGCTCGCGGCGGGCCGGGCCGGGGAGTTCACCGAGCTCCTGGCCACCGCCGCCGACTTCCGGCCGGTGTTCGGGGAGGAGGGCGGTGCGGACCTCGCCGCGCCGGTGCTGCTGGCGCGCGGCGGGTCGGGGCCCGCGCTGTTCTGCCTGCCCACGGTGCTGGCCACCTCCGGGCCCGAGCAGTTCGCCCGGCTCGCGGCCGGTTTCGGCGGCGCCTCGGACGTCTTCGCGCTGGCGCTGCCGGGCTTCCGCGAGGACGAGGCGCTGCCCGCCGGCGTCGAGGCGCTCGCGGCGGCCCTGGCGGCGACGGTCCTCGACGGCGCGGGCGACGCGCCGTACGCGCTGCTCGGCTACTCCTCCGGCGGGCTGCTCGCCCACTCGGTCGCGGCCCGCCTGGAAGCCGAGGGCGCGGGTCCGGCGGCGGTCGTGCTGCTCGACACGTTCCCGGTCGGCGGCGGCCGCCTCGCGGAGTTCGGGCCCGCCCTGGTGACGGCGATGGCCGAACGGGCGGAGGTCACCGGCCTGGACGACGCCCGGCTGAGCGCCATGGGCGGGTATCTGCGCCTCCTCGCCGACTGGCGGCCCGCCGCCCTGTCCGCGCCCACCCTGCTGGTGCGGGCGGGCGACCACGGCTGGGGCTCCTCCGGGCCGGACCGGACCGAACTCGCCGCGCTCGCCACGGTGCTGGACGTGCCGGGCGACCACTTCACCCTCATCGAGGAGCACGCGCCGTCCACGGCGCGGGCGGTCGGCCGGTGGCTGGCCCAACTGCCCCTGCCCGCCCGGGCGGCGTAGGGCTCACCAGGGGGTGGGAAGGCACGGCGAAGGCTCCGGACGGGGATACCGTCCGGAGCCTTCGCCGTGCCTGCGGGGTGTCCGGCGCCGAAGTGCCGTACGTCCGGGGGGTCCACCCGGGGTGTCTGCTGCGGTCTGCACCATGCGCACTACCTACACAGTGTTTAACTTTCGCATGCAGTATAGGAATCATGCACCGTAGAGTGTCAAGTATGGGGATCCCACGGAAGAGCCGGCGAGAGCGCCTGCGCGCACATACGACCTCCCAGATCAAGGCGACTGCGCTCGACCACCTGGCCGGTGGCGGCTCGGGCGCCGTCTCACTGCGTGCGATCGCCCGTGAGATGGGGATGACGGCCGGCGCCATCTACAGCTACTTCGACACCCGCGAGGCGCTCATCACGGCGCTGATAGCGGATCTCCACACGGCCCTGGCCGACCGGCTGGAGGCCGCCTGCGGGCGCGCCCCGGGGGAGGGACCGGCCGCCGCGGTCTTCGCGCTCGGCCACTCCTACCGCGAGTGGGGCATCGCCAACCCGCGCCACTTCCACCTCATCCACGGCCACCCCGCCGACCCGGGCCAAGAGGTCCCGGAGGCGGCCCACCGGGTCCCGGTGCTGCTCACCGGCCTGGTGGCGGCGTGCCTGCGGCTGCGGGGCGCGCCGGAGCCCGCGGCGGGCCGCCTGCCGTACGACTGGGGCGACTTCGAGCCCGGGTACGTCGTCCGGGTCCGCGCCACGCACCCGGACGCCTCTCCGGCCGCCCTGGCGGGCGCGCTGCGGCTGTGGGGACGGATGCAGGGCCTGGTGTCCCTGGAGGTGTACGGGCACCTCGGCGCCCAGACGCGCCGGCCCGCCAAGCTCTTCCACGCCGAGATGCGCCACTCGCTGCGGGCCTTCGGCGCCTGCTGAGCCTTCCGGGGGCGAACGCCCCCGGACACGGCGAAGCGCCCGGCCGGGAGAACCCGGCCGGGCGCGGGCCCGGCGAACCGCCGCGGCCGAGGGGGACGGCCCCCGGCCGGACAGGACGTCGTACGGATCTGACGGATCTGACGGATCTGACGGATCTGACGATCTAGTCGAAGAAGCCGTGCAGACGCGCGATGCGGCCGTCCTTGAGCAGCACGTAGTCCTTGCCGCTCGCGATCGGGGCACCGCCCTCGGGGGCGGCGCTCCAGGCGAACAGCACGACGTCGTGATGGGCCTTGATCTCGCCCAGGGCGAAGATCAGGCCGGGGGCCTGCTGGCGGAAGGCCTTGAGGTAGCCCTCGATGCCCTCCCAGCCCACGACCTCGCCCATGGGGTCGGAGTAGACGGCGTCCTCGGTGAAGAGCTCGGTGACGCCGGACTTGCGGGCGACGTCGTCGGTCTCGTTGAAGACGTCGATGTACTTCTTCAGAAGGTCGTTGACGGAGACGCTCATGGAAAACCCCTCGGGATGACGAGGTGAGCGCGCACGATGCAGACCGCGGGAAGCAAAAACGCGGTGATGGACCGTCACCGCAGCAGACATGATCCACTCTACAGGGCCGGACCGCGTACGCGGTCACCGGCCGGTCACTTCAAGGTGACCGGGATCTCGCTGTAACTGCGCTGGGTGATGGCGCCGTTGGTGGGCGGGCTGGGCGTCAGCAGCTCGGGGTCGAACCGCCCGAACAGGACGTTGAGGCCCACCTCGGTGATCAGCTTGGCGACCGGCGCGGCCACGCAGTAGTGGATGCCGTGCCCGAAGCCCAGGTTGCGCGGTCCGACCCGGGTCAGGTCCAGCACGTCGGGGTTCTCGTAGACCTCGGGGTCGCGGTTGCCGGAGGCGAGCATGAGGTAGACCTCCTCGCCCGCCCTGACCTCGACACCGCCCACCTCGGTGTCCTGAAGGGCCATCCGCTCCACCAGCTGCACCGTGCCGTCGTAGCGCAGCAGTTCCTCCACCGACCGGTCGGCGTGCTCGGGGTGGGCGACGTAGTACGCGCGCTGGTCGGGGTGGTTCATCAGCGCGACCGCCGAGAGCCCCAGCATCGCCTGCGGCGCGGCGAAGCCGGCCAGGAAGATCATGGAGATCGTCAGCAGCAGTTCGGTGTCGGTCAGCCGGTCGCCCGCCTCCTCCGCCCGGATCAGATCGGTGACCAGGTCGTCCTCGCGGGGGTTGGCGCGCCGGTCCGCGATGATCTCCAGGCCGATCTCCATGACGCCCTCGCGCACCGCGCGGCGCTGGTGCTCCTGCTCGGGGGTGAGGGTGAAGCCGGGGTCCAGGCCCCGGCCGCCGTCACGGCCGAAGTCGATGCACCGCTGGGTGTACTCCTCGGGCACGCCGACCAGACGGTTGACGGACCGCACCGCGAGCGGGCGGCTGAACTCGGCGGAGAGGTCCACCGGCCCTTCGCCGTGCTTGGCGCGGGCCGCGGTGAGGAGTTCGACGGCGATCTCCTCGATGACCGGGCGCAGCCGCTGCACCACCCGGGGGGTGAACGCGCGGTTGACCAGGGACCGCAGCCGGGTGTGGTCCGGCGGGTCCATCAGCATCAGGCCGTCCCCCGGGCCGTCGGGGGTGGGGAGCTTGGCGTCCTGGACGCCCAGGCCGTCGCCGTGGCCCAGACGCGGGTTGCGCAGCGCCTTGTTGACCTCCTTGTAGGACAGCACGGCCACCCCGGCGTCGGTCCGGTGCACCGCGGCCTGCGCCCGCAGCTCGGCGTAGTTCCCGTACGGGTTGGCCAGGAACTCCGGGTTCAGCGGGTCGTACGGCAGGACCTGCGGCGGCTTGTTCTCTTCGGTCGGCGCCAGGGTCTCGGTCATCTGTGCTCTCCTTCGGGGCTTACGCGGGCAGCAGCTCGACGGGCAGGTCGAGCAGCACGGTGTGCTTGTTGTAGGGGGTGTGGACCGCGGTTCCGGCGGGCCGGATCTCCGCCACGCGGTCGAGGAGGACGTCGAACAGCGGGCGCAGCGCGGTCCGGGCCGCCTCGCCTCCGGCGCAGTCGTGGATGCCCGCGCCGAACGACAGGTGCGGGTTGGGGTTCCTGCGGATGTCGAAGGTGTCGGGGCGCGCGAAGACGGCGCCGTCGCGGTTGGCGGAGGGCCACCACAGGGTGACCTTGTCGCCCGCCCGGACGACCTGGCCGTGCAGTTCGACGTCGCGGGTGGCGGTGCGCCGGTTGTACGGGTTGGGCGGCGTCCAGCGCAGCAGCTCCTCGATCGCGCCGGGCAGCAGCGAGCGGTCCTCGCGCAGCAGCCGCCACTGACCGGGGTGCCGGGCCATCGCGAGCAGGGCGTCGGCCAGCACGTTGCGGGTCTGCTCGTACCCGTGCATCAACAGGACCAGGAAGTTGTGCTCCCGCTCGTATTCGCTCAGCTCCGGCTCACCGGAGCCCGGCGCGAAGCGGCCGTGGGCGAGCAGGGAGCCGAAGTCCTGGCCGGGCACCTCTCGCTTGGCGGCCAGCAGGTCCTTGAAGTAGCGGGCCATGGCCATGAACGTGGTGCGGGAGAAGTCGTCGGCCTGCCCGGTACGGCGGTTGGCCAGGCCCACCACGCCGTGCACCCAGGTCAGCAGCCGGTCCCAGACGTCCTCCGGGGCGCCGAAGAGCCCGGCGACGGCGCGCAGCGCGAACGGCTCGGCCAGTTCGTCGACGAGATCGACCCGGCCGCGGGCGAGCACCGCGCCGACGAGTTCGCCGGCGTGGCCGCGCAGCTCGTCGTCCTGGAGCAGCGAGCCCGGACCGCCGAGCGACGGGGTGATCATGTCCTTGAAGACCTGGTGGCGCGGGTCGTCCATCATCGGCAGCAGCACGCCGGCGTGGACGCCGATCTCCATGTCCTCCAGGTGGGTGCCGCCGCCCGCACGAGAGCCGCCGCCCTGGGCGGAGAAGGCCGGGTCGGCGGCGACGGCCGCGATGTCTGCGTACCGGCTGAGCACCCAGAAGCCCTCGCCGTCGGTGCTGTTGACGCCCGGCGGGTGGTAGAGGAGGGGCGCCTCGCGGCGCAGCCGGGCGAACAGCTCGTAGGGCACTCCGGCGGCGAAGCGGGTGTGGTCGGTCAGGTCGAAGCCGTCGAGGACGTCCGGCAGGGCGAGGGACTCGGGGGTGGTGGTCATGGGGTCTCCGTGAGGTCAGCCGGCCGCCAGCCAGGCGCGGCTGATCTCGGCGTAGTCGGGGGCATCGGGTTCTTCCTCGGCGGACAGGCGCCGGATCAGGTCGGTGACCCGGTGCCGGGCCTCCGTGGCGTACACGCCGGCCAGCTCCTGGGCCCGCTCATCCCCGGCGCCGGCGGCTCGGCCGAGGACCGCGCAGAGGCCGAACAGCTCGGTGGCGAGCCGGCCGACGAGGATCACCGCCTCCTCGCGCGCGGCCAGCAACGACGGCTCGGGGTGCGCGGCGACCAGGCGGCGGCAGATGAGACGGAGCTCCTGGAAGGCGCTGGACGCGGCCTCCAGATGGCGGCGGTTGGCCTCGCTCAGGCCCGTGTCGGCGGTGCACAGCCGCGGGAACACCGCGGGGGCCCCGGCCTGGTGGCGGGCGAGCAGGAGGCGCCCGGCGCGGTGGTCGTTGATGAAGTCGACGTTGCCGACGACGCGCAGGGTGCGCGCGTCGCGGTGGTAGCGCTCCACGGGGTGCGCGACCGCTCCCCGCAGGCGCTTGCTGTGCGCGGTCTCGATGCCCTCGCCGCCGAGCAGCGACACGGTACGGTCGCTGGCCTGCCAGCCGCGTTCGGCGGCCAGGTTCTTCGTGACGTACAGCTCGAAGGACCGGTCCTGGGGGCCGTCCTCCAGCATGGTCCAGCGCGCCGCGCTCTGCACGGCGAACTCGTCCGCCAAGGTGGCGGCGAGGATCCGCTGGACCTTGTCGTACTCGGCCAGGCCCCGGCCGTCGATCTCGCGCCGGGCGACGAACTCGGCCGAGTACTCCAGGCAGTTGGCGAGGACCGCGAGCGCGCCCGCCACCGCGAAGGCGGTACGGCCGAAGGAGCCCTGCAGGGCGATGGCCATCGGCAGGCGCATCGTGGCGTCGCCCAGCAGGGCGTGCTCGGCGGGCACGCGTACATCGGTGAGCCGGAAGGACGCGGAGAGGCCGTTGACGCCGATGAAGCCGCTCGGGGCGGTGACCTGGAAGCCGGGCGTGTCGGTGGGCAGGAAGAAGACGCCCGCCCTCGGCCCCCCGGGCCCGGTGACGGTGGCGGAGACGCCGATGACGTCGGCGATGCCGGCGTTGGCGATGAACAGCTTCTCGCCGTTCAGCACATAGGCGGCGCCGTCCTCGGTGAGGGTGGCGGTGGTGGCGGGCAGGGTGTTGTTCTGGCCCGCCGGGTCGGTGTCCCCGAAGCCGGAGACGGCGCCGTCCGCGCTGCGCGAGCGCAGGAAGTCGTGGAGCGGGCCGGGCGGGATCGCCGGGAGCAGCGCGCCGGCGGCGATGCCGTTCTGCACCAGCAGCATCTGCCCCACGCCCATGGACCGGCGGTCGGCCCGCGCCGCGGCCCGGACCAGGTCGTAACGGGTCAGACCCCGCCCGTCGGGGCCGAGCAGCCGGAAGTAGCCGCGCTCGCGCAGCTCCTGGAGGAGCCCGTCCGGCCACAGGCCGGTGCGGTCCACCTCGTCGCCGTCCACCCGGGAGTCGACGAGGCCGCCCAGCTCCGCCAGGAGCTCCTGCGCCTTCGCGCCCTCCTCGGGGCCCGGCTGGGGGAAGGCGGCGAACAGCTCCCACGGGAGCCGTCCCGAGGCGAGGCCCTCGATGAAGCTCTGTGGCGCGGCGGGGGGTTGCTGGGGCATGCGCTGCTCCTTGGCGTGACGGCGGGGCGGGCGGGTGCGGGTGCGGGTCAGGCGGGGGGATTGCCGTGCTTGCGGGACGGCAGATCGGCGTGCTTGAAACGCAGCATCGCCAGCGACCGGATCAGAACGCCGCGGGTCTCGGCCGGGTCGATCACGTCGTCCACCAGGCCCCGCTCGGCCGCGTAGTACGGATGCATCAGCTCCGCCTTGTACTCCTCGACCTTGCGGGCCCGCGTCGCCCCGGGGTCCTCGGAGGCGTTGATCTCGCGCCGGAACACCACGTTGGCCGCGCCCTCCGCGCCCATCACCGCGATCTCGTTGCTGGGCCAGGCGTAGGTGAGGTCGGCGCCGATGGACTGGGAGTCCATGACGATGTACGCCCCGCCGTAGGCCTTGCGCAGGATCAGCGAGATCCGGGGCACGGTGGCGTTGCAGTACGCGTACAGCAGCTTGGCGCCGTGCCGGATGATCCCGCCGTGCTCCTGGTCGACGCCCGGCAGGAAACCGGGCACGTCCACCAGCGTGATCAGCGCGATGTTGAACGCGTCGCAGAACTGCACGAAGCGGGCCGCCTTCTCGGAGGCGGAGATGTCCAGGGCCCCGGCCATCGCGCGGGGCTGGTTGGCGACGATCCCGACTACCTGGCCGTCCAGGCGGGCGAGCGCGCACACCACGTTGGTCGCCCAGGCCGGGTGGACCTCGAAGTAGTCGCCGTCGTCGACGATCTCCTCCAGCACGGCGCGCATGTCGTAGGAGTCCTTGCCGGACAGCGGCACCAGGGAGGCGAGCGACTCGGTGCGGCGCTCCGCCCGGTCGCCGCCGGCCGCGGCCGGCGGCAGCTCGCGGTTGTTCGACGGCAGCAGGGACAGCAGGAAGCGCACCTCCTCCAGGCAAGTCTCCTCGTCGTCGTACGCGAAGGTGGCCACGCCCGAGGTGGCCGCGTGGACGTCGGCGCCGCCCAGCCCGTCGTGGCTGACCTCCTCGCCGGTGACGGTCTTCACCACGTCGGGCCCGGTCAGGAACATCTGCGAGGTGCCGCGCACCATGAAGACGAAGTCGGTGAGCGCCGGGCTGTAGGCGGCGCCGCCCGCGCACGGGCCGAGCATCACGGAGATCTGCGGGATGACGCCCGAGGCGCGCGTGTTGCGCTGGAAGATGCCGCCGTAGCCGGCCAGCGCGGTGACGCCCTCCTGGATCCGGGCGCCCGCGCCGTCGTTGAGGGAGACCAGCGGAGCCCCGGCGGCCAGGGCCAGGTCCATCAGCTTGTGGATCTTGGCGGCGTGCGCCTCGCCGAGCGCGCCGCCGAAGATGCGGAAGTCATGGGCGTAGACGAACACCGTACGGCCGTGGACGGTGCCCCAGCCGGTGACGACGCCGTCCGTGTACGGCTTCTTGGCCTCCATGCCGAAGCCGGTCGCACGGTGCCGGCGCAGCCCCTCGATCTCGGTGAAGCTGTCCTTGTCGAGGAGGAGTCCGATGCGCTCACGGGCGGTCAGCTTGCCCTTGGCGTGCTGGCGTTCGGTGGCGGCCGGGTCCGGTCCCTGGACGGCGGCCTCCTTGCGGCGGGCGAGTTCGGCGCGCAGTTCGGCGAGGGTGGGCGCGGGGGCGGCGGGCGGGACGGGCACGGGGGCGGCGGGCGGGACGGGCGGGGCCGGCTCCGCGATCGCTCCGGCGGCCGCGGGGACCGCGGGAGCCGTGCCGACGAGGGTGCTGTGCATGCGTATGTCCTTCTTCGTGGTCAGGCGGACGGGATCGCCCGCCCGGCCCGCAGGCCGATGATCAGGCTCTCCACCTGGTCGAGACCGGCCGGGTCGGCGCCGGATGCCGCCACATAGCCGTCGGGGCGCAGCAGGACGTAGCCGGTCGCGCCCCACCGGTGGTGGTGCTCGTGTGTGAGGGCGGCGCTGTGCGCCTGGGCCAGTCGGCGGCCCCGGCGGGCGATCTCCGAGCCGGTGGGGCTGCCCAGCGTCAGCAGCCGGAAGCCGGTGGCCGCGCCGGGCGGGGCGGTGGGCACCCAGTGCGGCGGCCGCGAGCCGGGCCTGGGCAGGGGCCGCCCGGGCACGCGCAGCGCGGCGGTGCGCCGCTCGGGCACCGGGCGTACCGGCGTCAGCGCCTGGGGGTAGCGGACCTTGCGTCCGGCGAGCAGCGGGACGAACCAGGTGCGGAGCACCCCGGTGGCGCCGAGCAGCTTCCAGGAGGCGTTCTGCACCCGGGAGGCCGCCGGGCCGAGGGTGAACATCCTCATCAGCCGGTGGGTGGTGGTGACGATCTGCCGGGCGGCCGCGAGGCGCTCCGTCTCGTAGCTGTCCAGGATCGACGGCGCGTACTGGCCGTTGACCACGGCCGCCAGCTTCCAGGCCAGGTTGTGGGCGTCCTGGAGCCCCAGGTTGAGCCCCTGGCCGCCGACCGGGGTGTGCGTGTGGGCGGCGTCGCCGACCAGGAACGCCCGGCCCTTGCGCATGCCCGTCGCGATGCGCTCGGCGGTGGCGAACGTGGCGAGAGTGTCCAGTTCGACGACCTTGAGGCCGCCGCCGGTGCGCTCGTCCAGGAAGCCCTGGACGGCCTCGGCGGTCAGCGGGAAGCCGGGCGCCAGCACGCCCGAGACGCGCACCTTGCCGCCGGGCATCGGGCCGAAGACGACCGAGCCCTTGGGGCCGAGGTGGTAGTGGAGCGTGCCGGGCTCGTAGTCGCCCTCGATACGGCCCTCGGCGAGCAGGAAGTCCAGGGGCAGCCGGACGCCGTTGAAGTCGATGCCGAGCTCGCGGCGGACCACGCTGTGCACACCGTCCGCGCCCACCACCCAGTCGGCTTCGATGAGTTCGGCGGTGCCGTCGGGGCCCTCGGCCTTGACGCTCGCGCCGCTGTCGGACACCTCGACGGCGGTGACGCGCACGCCCCGCTCGACGCGCCCGCCGAGCCGCTCCAGGGCCTCCTCCAACAGCTCCATGGTCTGCTCCTGGGGCAGCAGCAGCGGCTCGTTGCGGCCCAGCGGCACGGTCAGGACGCGGTCGCGCAGGTGGTAGACGTTGCTGTGGACCCGCAGGCCGCGGCGGAGCGCCTCGTCCAGGACGCCGACGGCGCGCAGCACTTCCAGGCCGAGCGGCCACAGCTGCACGGCCCGGGAACCGACGACGCGGTCCTCGCGGGCCTCCAGGATCCGCACCGGGACCCCGAGTTGCATCAGTTCGCAGGCGAGCGCGAGACCGCACGGTCCGGCCCCGACGATCAGGACGGGAGTGCCGACGCCGCCGGCGGCGGGCAGGGTGCTCTCGGTCATGGGGACGTGCTCCTTCATTCCGCGGGTTCCGGGGCGGGCCCCGAGGGAGCGGAAAGCCAGGCCCGGATCAGCCGGGCGGTCGACGGGGCGTGCTGCGTGAGCAGGGTGAAGCGGTCGCCGGGGGCCCGCACCGAGCGGTGCGCGGCGGGCAGCGGCGTCCTGTCCGTATGCTCCGCGGACCGTACGGACAGGACGGGCGCGGCGGCCGGGGCCGGACCCGGCCCGGTGAGCAGGGGGACATAGGCGCCCAGCGCGGTCAGCCGGACCTCGTCCGGCGGCTCGGCGTCGGCCGGCTCGTCCAGGAACGGCCCCCGGGCGGTGGCGAGTTGGGCCTCGGTCACCGGCGCCGTGTCCAGCAGGACCACACCGGCCACCGGGTCGCCGTCCGCCTCCAGGCGGGCGGCGACGGCCTGGGCGAGCAGACCGCCGGCGGCGTGGCCGACCAGCAGGGCGGGGGCCCGCCCGGCCCGGCGGCGTACCGCCTCGGCGAGCGCCCCGGCCAGCGCGTCCAGCGTCCGCGGCACCGGCTCACCGTCCCGGAAGCCGGGCAGGGCGAACGCGGTGACGTCGTGATCGCCGTCGAAGTGCGCGGCGAGGGCGGCGAACTGCTCCGGATCCGGGTCGCCCAGGGGGCTGGGCAGGCAGAACAGCGCGCCGGTGGCGCCGCGTGCCAGCCGGAGCGCCGCGGGCAGGCCGCCCTCGTCGGGCACCTCCTCGAAGGACGCCCGGTATCCGGCGGCGGCCGTCAGGAACCGAACGAACTCCCCCGCCCGGCCCGTCTCGCGGGCCCGCCGGAACAGCGGGGCGACCAGGCCGGGCCCGCCGGCCGTGTCCGGGGCGGACGCGGCCGGGCCGGCCGCCTCCGGGGCCAACTGGGCGGCGAGATGGGCCGCCAGGGCGTCCGGGGTGCGCTGTTCGAGGATGGCCCGCACGGTCAGCCGGGCCCCGGTGGCGGCGGCGAGCCGGTTGCGCAGCTCGACCGTGGTGAGCGAGTCGAGGCCGAGCTCCAGGAACAGCAGGCCGGGGTCGAGCGCGGTGGTGCCCGCGTGGCCGAGGACCTCGGCGATCTCCCGGGACACCAGGTCGAGCACCGCCCGGTGCCGCTCGGCGGGCGCGAGCGCGGCGAGCCGCGCGCGGAACGCGGCCGGCGCGGCGGTGCGCTCCGGGGCGCCGCCCGGCGCGGCCGCCGCCGGGCGGAACTCGCGCGCGGCCTCGGGGATCTCGGTGAGCAGAGCGGCGGGCACGCTCGCGCCGTGCGCGGCGAGGTAACCGGGCCAGCCGACGTCGGCGACCAGGGCTGTGCCGTCCCCGCGGGTGAGGACCGCCCCCAGGGCGGCCAGCGCGAGGTCGGGGGCGAGCGGGCGGACCCCGCTCTGCTCCTGCGGCTCCTGCGGCTCCTGCCGCTCCTGCGCGGGCGCGCTGCCGTCGGCCCACGCGCCCCAGGCCACCGAGGCGGCGGGCAGCCCCTCGGCGGCGCGCTGCGCGGCGAGCGCGTCGAAGTACGCGCCCGCGCCGCCGCTCTCGCCGGGCCCCGGGGCCGCGCCGAGCACGCCGCCCAGCGAGGAGAACAGCACGAACGCGGTCAGCGGGTGGTCGCGGGTGAGGTCGTGCAGGTGCCAGGCGGCGGCAGCCTCGGCCGCGAGCAGCCGGGCGCGCTCCTGCGGCCCGGGGCCCTGCGGCGCGGCGCCCTCCGGCCCGGGGCCCTGCGGCGCGGCGGCTTCGCGCGGGGCAGCCGTGTGCACGACGGCGCTCAGGGGCAGCCCGGTGGGCACCGCCGCGAGCGCGCGGGCCAGCGCCCGGGGGTCGGCCGGGTCGGCCTCGACGAGCGTCGTCCCGGCGCCCAGGGCGGCGAGTTCGGCGACCAGTGCGGCGCTGCGGTCCGCCTCGGGCAGGCGTACGGCGGTCAGCACCAGGTGGGTCGCCCCCGCCCGGGCCAGCCACCGGGCGACGTGCGCGCCGGCGCCGGTGAGGCCGCCGGTGACCAGGGCCGCCCCGCTCGTGGCCCAGCCGTCGGCGGCCGCGGGCGCGGCGTCGGCGCGGACCAGACGGCGGGCGAACACCCCGGTGCGGCGCACGGCCAGCTCCCGCTCCCCGGCCGCCGGGCCGGTGCCGGCCGCGCCCGCGGCCAGGACCAGGGCGAGCCGGGTCGCGACCCGCTCGTCCAGGCGCGCCGGAAGGTCGATCACGGCGCCCCACAGCTCCGGGTTCTCCCGCGCCGCCGTACGGGCCAGGTCCCACTGCTGGGCCTGCGCCGGACCGGCCGGGGCCTCGTGCGGGCCGGTGCGGACGGCGCCCTGGGTGAGCGTCCACACCCGTGCGCCGCAGCCGAGCGCGGCCAGCGCCCGCGGCAGCACCGCCGAGACGCCCAGGGCCGCCACGTGCGGGTCCCCGGCCGTCTCCGGCAGCGACACCACGCCCGCGGCCCGCTGGGCACCCGCCTCCAGGAGCAGCGCGGCGAGCCGGTGTTCGTCCAGGTCGTCGGGGCCGGTCCGCACACGCCGCACACCGGCGCCGTGCCGCCTCAGGGCAGCCTCGACCTCGTCCGCGGCCCGGTGCCCGGCAGGCGCGACGAGCAGCCAGTCGCCGGACAGGACCGCGAAACCGGGCTCGGGCAGCGGGCGCCACACGCCGCGGTAGTGCCAGGAGGCCAGCGCGGTACGGACGCGGCGGCCCCGGCGCCAGGTGGCCAGGGCGGGCAGCAGCTCGCGCAGCGCGCCCGCGCGCTCGGCCCCGCCGAGGCGGAGCGCGTCGGCCGCGCCGGGCGCGTCGCCGCTCTCCACGGCGTCCCACAGCGCGTTCAGCGCGGGGCCGTCCTCCTGCGGCCGGGCGTCGGGGGCCTCGGGCAGGAACCAGTACCGCTTGCGCTGGAAGGGATACGTGGGCAGGTCGATCCGCCGGGCGGCGGTGCCGGCGAACCGCGCGCTCCAGTCCACCGGCAGGCCTCGCACCCACGCCTCGGCGAGCGAGGTGTGCAGCCGGGCGAAGCCGCCCTGGCCCCGGCGCAGTGTGGCCAGCGCGGTGATCTGGGCGCCGGCGCTGTCGGCGCCCTCCTCGATGGCGGTGGTGAGTACGGGGTGTGCGCTGGTTTCGATGAAGGTGGTGTGGCCGTCGGCCAGGAGGGTGTGGAGGGTGGGGGCGAAGCTGACGGGCTGTCGGCAGTTCTCGTACCAGTACGTGGCGGTGAGTTCGGTGCCGTCGAGGACGGCGCCGTTGACGGTGGAGTACTGGGGCAGGGTGGCCTTCTTGGGCTGGACGAAGTCGAGTGCGGCCAGGAGGCGTTCGCGCAGGGGCTCCACCTTGGGGCTGTGGGAGGCGACCGTGGAGGGCACGATGCGGGCCCGTATCCCCTCGGCGGTCACCGCGGCGACCAGCTCTTCCAGGGCGTCGTTGTCGCCCGCGACGGTGACGGCGGTGGGGCCGTTGACACCCGCGATCCACAGGCGGCCGCTGTAGGCCTCCAGGCGGTGTGCCAGGTCCTGCTCGGTCATCTGGAGGGAGGCGACCGCGCCGTGGCCGGTCAGCTCGTCCGCGAAGATCTGCGAGCGGACGACGATGATGCGTACGGCGTCCTCCAGGCTGAGGGATCCCGCGACGTGCGCGGCGGCGATCTCGCCCTGGGAGTGGCCGATCACGGCGTCGGGGTGGATGCCGTGGGCCTGCCAGACGGCGGCCAGCGCGATGTTCACGGCGAACAGGACCGGCTGCAGCACCTCGATGCGCTCCAGGGCCGCCGGGTCGCCGAGCGCTTCGGCGAGGTCCCAGTCCACGTGGTCGCGCAGTACGCGCGCGCACTCCTCGAAGCTGCGCCGGAACACCGGGTCGTGGGCGTGGAGTTCCTCGGCCATGCCGACCCACTGGCTGCCCTGACCGGGGAAGACGAACACGGTCTTGCCCTGGCCCCGGCCGCCGCCGGGCGCCGTCACGACCCGGGCGGCCGCGGCGCCCCGGGCCAGCGCGTCGAGGCCGGCGACCAGTTCGGCCCGGTCCTCGCCGAGGACGACCGCCCGGTGGCCGAGCGCCGAGCGGGTGACGGCCAGCGACAGGCCGACGTCCGCGAGGTCCGGCTCGTGTCCGGCGGCCAGGAACGCGCGCAGCCGGGCGGCCTGGGCGCGCAGCGCGCCCTCCCCGGCGCCCGACAGGGCCAGCGGCAGGGCGGCGAGGGCCCGCCGCGGCGCCGCCTGCGCCTGCGCCTGCGGCTCCGACTCCGGCTCCGGCTCCGGCTCCGGCTCGGGGGCCTGCTCCAGGATGACGTGCGCGTGGGTGCCGGTGATGCCGGATGCCGACACGCCCGCACGGCGCGGCCGGTCGGTCTCGGGCCAGGGGGTGCGGCGGGTCAGCAGGGCCAGCGAGCCGCCGTCCCAGTCGATGTGCGGCGACGGCGTGTCCGTGTGCAGGGTCGGCGGCAGTTCGCCGTGGCGCAGCGCCATCACCGTACGGACGATCCCGGCCAGGCCCGCGGCGGCCAGGGTGTGCCCGAGCTGCGACTTGACGGTGCCGACCAGCAACGGCCGCTCCGGCGCGCGGCCCTGGCCGTAGGCGGCCGCCAGCGCGGTCGCCTCCGCCAGGTCGCCGGCGAGGGTGCCGTCGCCGTGCGCCTCCACCGCGTCCACCTCGGACGGGGTGAGCCGGGCGTCGGCCAGGGCCTGCTCGATGACCCGGCGCCGGGCCCGGCCGCCCGGTGCGCCCCCGCTGTTGCCCTCCTGGTGGACGGCCGAGCCGCGCACCACAGCCAGCACGTGGTGCCCGGAGCGGCGGGCCTGGGAGAGCCGCTCGACGACCAGGACGCCGACGCCCTCCGCCAGCGCGGTGCCGTCGGCCCCGGCGGCGAACGCCTTGACCCGGCCGTCCGGGCTCAGCGCACCGCGCCGCCCGAAGTCCGTGAAGCTGTCGGGGGTCGCCAGCACGGTCGCGCCGCCGACCAGGGCGAGCGAGCACTCGCGTTGGCGCAGCGAGCGCACCGCCATGTGCAGCGCGACCAGCGAGGTGGAGCAGGCGGTGTCGACGGTGACCGCCGGCCCCTCCATGCCGAGGATGTACGAGAGCCGGCCCGACAGCACACTGCCGGCCAGGCCGGTCAGCCGGTACGGCTCGATCTCGTCGCTCGGCTCGGCGAGCACCAGACCGTAATCCTCGGTGACGCGGCCCGCGAAGATGCCGGTGCTGCTGCCCTTGAGCGCCTTCGGGTCGATTCCGGCGCGCTCCAGCGCCTCCCACGAGGTCTCCAGGAACAGCCGCTGCTGGGGGTCCATGGCGAGGGCTTCGCGCGGCGAGATGCCGAAGAACTCCGCGTCGAAGTCGGCCGCGTCGTGCAGGAACCCGCCCACCCCGGCGCCGCCCGCGCCCGGCTCGCCGACCCGTGCGCCGGGCACCGCCCAGCCGCGGTCGGCGGGGAACTCGCCGCTCGCCTGCGAGCCGTCCAGCAGGAAGTCCCACAGGTCCTCGGGCGAGCGCACCCCGCCGGGGAACCGGCAGGCCATGCCGACGATGGCGATCGGCTCGGACCGGTCCGCCTCGGCCTCCTTCAGCCGCCTGCGCGAGTCGGCCAGTTCGACCGTGGCGCGCTTGAGGTACTCCCTCAGCTTCTGTTCGTCTGACATGTGCTCCGTGATCCTTCTCGGCGATCTGGGGCTACGGCGCTCTGGGACTGCGGCGGTCTGGGGCTCGGCGGTCTGGGCTGCGGCGGTCTGGGCTACGGGGGGTGCGCGGCCGGCGGGGCGCACCGGGGGCCGGCCGCGCCGCGGGCTCAGGACTCGGTGCCCTCGCGCGCCATCCGGATCAGCTCCTCCACGTCCAAGGCGTCGATGAGGTCCGGCTCGACCGCCTCCGCCCCGGACTCCGGCGCGGCCGCGGCGGACCCGGCCTCCGTCTCCTCCTGCGTCCCGGCGGGGAAGAGTTCGGCGGCCAGGTGCCCGGCGAGACCCGCCGGGGTGGGGAAGTTGAAGACGACGGTGGCGGGCAGCCGCAGGCCTGTCGCCTTGCCGAGCCGGTTGCGCAGCTCGACGGCGGTCAGCGAGTCCAGGCCCAGGTCCTTGAAGCCCTTGACGGCGTCCACGCCGTCGGCGGAGTCGTAGTCGAGGGCGGCCGCGACCTCGGTGCGCACCAGATCGACCAGTGCCTTCTCCCGCTCCGGCGCGGAGAGCGGCGCCAGCCGCTCCGCCAGGGACGGGCCCTGGGCCGCGCCGCCCTGCGCGGAGTGCGCGGCGACCGTACGGCGGGCCGGCACCCGGACCAGGCCGCGCAGCAGGTGCGGGAGTTCGGCGCCGCGGGTGCGCAGGACGGAGGGGTCGTAGATGACCGGGGCCAGTGCGGCCGTCTCCAGGGTGAGCGCCGCGTCGAACAGCGCCAGACCCCGCTGCGGCGGCAGTGCGGTCATGCCCGCCCGGGCGAAGCGTGCCTGGTCGGCGGCGCTGAGCTGGGCGGCCATGCCGCCTTCGGCCCAGGGGCCCCAGGCCAGTGAGGTGGCGGTGAGGCCCTGGGCGCGGCGGTGGGCGGCGAGCGCGTCCAGGAAGGCGTTGCCCGCCGCGTAGTTGGCCTGTCCGGCGCCGCCGACCCAGCCCTGGATCGAGGAGAACAGGACAAAGGCCTTCAGGTCCAGGTGGGCGGTGGCCCGGTGCAGGTTCCAGGCGGCGTCGGCCTTGGGCCGCAGCACCAGGTCGAGGCTGTCGGGGGTGAGCGACGCGAACGTCGCGTCGTCCAGGACGCCGGCGATGTGCACGACGGCGGTGACCGGCCGGTCGGCGGGGACACCGGCGAGCACCGCGTCCAAGGCCGTCCGGTCGGCGGTGTCGCAGGCCGCGAAGGCGGTCCGGGCCCCCAGTCCGTCCAGTTCCGCGGCGAGTTCGCCGGCCCCCGAGGCGTCCTTGCCCCGACGGCTGACGAGCAGCAGGTCCTGTACGCCGTACGCGGTGACCAGGTGCCGTACGAACAGGCCGCCCAGCGCACCGGTCGCACCGGTGACGAGCACCGTGCCCTCGCCGAAGCGGGCTTCGCCGGCACCGGCTTCGGCGGCGGGCCCCTCGGCCCTGGCCATCCTCGGCACCAGCGCCGCGCCGGCCCGTACGGCGTTCTGCGGCTCGCCCGCGGCCACCACGTCCGCGAGCGCGGCCCAGGATTCCGGGGCCCCGTCCAGGTCGACCAGGACGATACGGTCCGGGTTCTCGGTCTGGGCCGACCGCAGCAGACCCCACACGGCGGCGTGCGGCAGGTCGCTCACGTCGTCGCCGTCGCCGGTGGCGACCGCACCGGTGGTGGCCACCACCAGGCGCCCGCGCTGGAAGCGGTCCCGGGCCAGCCAGTCCTGCACCAGCGCCAGTACGTCGCGGGTCACCGCGTGGACCGCGTCGGCGGTGTCGTCGGGTGCGACTTCCCGCCCGGTCAGCGGCAGCAGCAGCACATCGGGCGCCTCCTCGACGGCGTCGAGGCCGGCGGCCTCGGTCGCCGTCACCCCCAGACCCTCGGGCGCCGTGCCCAGGACCGTCCAGCTCTGGCCGGCCGCGGCCCGTGCGGGCGCGCCCTGCGGGCGGCGCCAGCGCATCTCGAACAGCGCGTCGTCGACGGCGCCGCGCGCGGCCTTGAGCTGGTCGCGGGAGACGGCACGGCGGTCGAGCGAACCGACGCTCGCGACGGGGTTGCCCGCGTCGTCGGCCACCTCGATCGAGACGGACTCGGGTCCGGTGGGGGCGAGTCGGATGCGGGCGGTGGGGGCGCCGGTGGCGTGGAGTTGTACGCCGTTGAAGGCGAAGGGGAGGCGGGTCTGGCCGGGGGTGGCGGGCAGGGCGCCGAGTTCGATGGCGTGCAGGGCGGAGTCGAGGAGGGCTGGGTGCAGTCCGTAGCGGGCGGCTTCGTTGGTCTGTGTTTCGTCGAGGGTGACTTCGGCGAACACCTCGTCGCCGCGCCGCCAGGCGGCCTTGAGTCCTTGGAAGGCGGGGCCGTACGCGAAACCCTGCTCCGCCAGCGTCTCGTACCAACCGTCCAGGTCCACCGGTTCGGCACCCGACGGCGGCCACACGCCGCCCGGTTCGATGACCGGGGCGGGCGCCTCGCCCTCCGGGGCGAGCACACCCGACGCGTGCCGGGTCCACTCCCCCGCCCCGTCGCCCTCGGGCCGGGAGTGGACGGCGACCGGCCGTCGGCCGCTCTCGTCCTCCTCCCCGACGACGACCTGGAGCTGGACACCGCCCCGTGCGGGCAGCACGAGCGGCGCCTCCAGCATGAGTTCCTCCAGCACCCCGCCGCCGACCTGGTCACCGGCGCGCACGGCCAGTTCGACGAGACCGGTGCCGGGGAAGAGCACGTTGCCCAGGACGGCGTGGTCGGCCAGCCACGGGCGGGCCGCCGTCGACAGACGGCCGGTGAGCAGGATCCCGTCGTGGTCGGCGAACGGCACGGCGGCGCCGAGCAGCGGGTGCCCGGTCACGCCGAGGCCGAGCCCGGCGGCGTCGCTGGCGGCGGCCGCCGGGCGGTGCCAGTAGCGCTTGTGCTGGAAGGCGTAGGTGGGCAGTTCCACCGTGCGGGCACCGCTTCCGGCGAAGACGGCTTCCCACTGCGGTGAGATGCCGCGCGTGTGCAGTGTGGCCACCGCGCGGACCAGCGCGGTCACCTCGGACGTGTCCCGGCGTACGGCGGCGACCAGCAGCGGGTCGCCGTCCTCGCCGGACAGCGTCTCCGCACCGAGGGCGGTGAGGACGGCGTCGGGCCCGAGCTCCAGGAACGCGCTGACGCCTTCGGCTCGCAGGGCATGGACACCGTCGGCGAAGCGGACGGCTTCGCGGATGTGGCGGAGCCAGTAGTGGGGGGTGGTGAGGTCGTCGCCGGTGGCCGGGTTGCCGGTGAGGTTGGAGATGACGGGGATTTGGGGGGTGTGGAAGGTGAGGGTGCTGAGGACTTTGTGGAAGTCGTCCAGCATGGGGTCCATGAGGGGGGAGTGGAAGGCGTGGCTGACGGTGAGGCGGCGGGTTTTGGCGCCTTGTTCCTCCAGGAGGGCGGCGGTCTTGACGACCGCTTCTTCCTCGCCGGAGATGACGATGGAGGTGGGGGTGTTGACGGCGGCGATGGCCACTTGGCCGCCGGTGGTGGCGAGGGCGGTGGTGACTTGTTCTTCGGTTGCGCGGATGGAGATCATGGTGCCGCCGTGGGGCAGGGCGTTCATGAGGCGGCCGCGTGCGGTGATGAGGGTGGCGGCGTCGGTGAGGGTGAGGACGCCGGCAACGTGTGCGGCGACGACTTCGCCCACGGAGTGCCCGGCCAGGTGACTGGGCGTCAGGCCCCAGGCGGAGACCTGCCGGTAGAGAGCGGTCTCGTAGGCGAACAGCGCGGCCTGCGTGAAGACCGTACGGTCGAGGGCCTCGGCCTGAGGGCTGCCGGGTGCGGCGAACATGAGATCCCGCAGCGAGGTGGCCTCGGCCTCGGCCAGCTCGTCGGCGAGCTCGGCGTCCAGCAGCGCGCAGGCCTCGTCGAGGGCCTGCCGGAAGACGGGCTGGGTCTCATGCAGTTCACGCCCCATGCCGGGGCGCTGGCTGCCCTGGCCGGTGAACAGCACCGCGAGCCCGCCGCCGGCCAACTGTCCAGTGGCGAGGCGGGAGTCGTCCTCCCCGGCGGCGAGCGCCGCGAGCGCGGTGAGCAACTCCTCGCGGGTGGCGGCGGCGATGACGGCGCGGTGTTCCATGGCGGCGCGGGTGGTGGCCAGGGAGTAGCCGATGTCGGCGGGCCGGGCGTCGGGCCGCTCGGTGAGGAAGTCGGCCAGACGACCGGCCTGTCCGCGCAGGGCTTCGGCGCTCCGGGCCGACACGACCACCGGAACGACTCCGGAGTCGACGGTCCGGGCAGGGGCGTCGGACGGGACCTCGGCGGGGGATTCGAGGACGACGTGGGCGTTGGTGCCGCTGATCCCGAACGAGGACACCGCGGACCGGCGCGGCCGTCCGTTCCCGGGCCACTGACGTGCCTCGTGGAGCAGCTCCACCGCGCCCGTCCCCCACTCGATGTACGGCGAGGGCGTCTCGGCGTGCAGGGTCTGTGGCAGCAGCCCATGGCGCATGGCCATGACCATCTTGATGACGCCGCCGACTCCGGCGGCGGCCTGGGTGTGTCCGAGGTTGGACTTGAGGGAGCCGAGCCAGAGCGGTTCGCTGTCGTGACGGTTCTGTCCGTACGTGGCGAGCAGCGCATGCGCCTCGATGGGGTCGCCGAGGCGGGTGCCGGTGCCGTGGGCTTCGACGGCGTCGATGTCGGCGGGGGTGAGCTGGGCGTCGGCGAGGGCGGCGCGGATGACACGCTGTTGGGAGGGGCCGTTGGGGGCGGTCAGTCCGTTGGAGGCACCGTCCTGGTTGACGGCCGTACCACGCACCACCGCCAGAACCTGGTGGCCCAGGCGCTGGGCGTCCGAGAGCCGCTCGACCAGGAGGACACCCGCGCCCTCGGCCCAGCCCGTGCCGTCCGCATCGGCGGAGAAGGAGCGGCAGCGGCCGTCCTCGGAGAGTCCTCCCTGACGGGAGAACTCCACAAACGTCCCCGGCGTCGACATGACGGTCACACCCCCCGCCAGCGCCACATCACACTCACCGCGCCGCAGCGCCTGAACCGCGAGATGCAGGGCTACCAGAGACGAGGAGCAGGCGGTGTCCACCGTCACCGCCGGGCCCTCGAACCCGAACGTGTACGACACCCGCCCCGACAGCACACTGCTGGCACCGCCGGTCATGTGCTGGCCCTCAAGCGGGTCGGGGCCGCCGCCGGGGGCGGTGTGGTCACGGAAGGCGAACGCGCCCGCGTAGACGGCGGTGTTGCTGCCGCGCAGGGTGGCGGGGTCGATTCCGGCGCGTTCGATGGCCTCCCAGGACGTCTCCAGCAGAAGGCGCTGCTGTGGGTCCATGGCCAGGGCCTCGCGCGGCGAGATACCGAAGAACTCCGCGTCGAACTCGGCCGCCTCGTGCAGGAACCCGCCCCGACGCGTGTACGACGTCCCCGCCACCGACCGGTCCGGGTTGTACAGACCCTCCACATCCCACCCACGGTCGACCGGGAAGTCACCGATGACGTCCCGCCCTTCGGCGACCAGGTTCCACAGGGCCTCGGGGGAATCGACCCCGCCGGGCAGGCGGCAGGCCATGCCGACGATGGCGACCGGCTCGTCGTCCCGCTCGCGGGCGGGCCGGTCCGCCGCCGGGGCGTCGAACGCTTCGGCGCCGAGGTGGCGGATCAACGCCTCGGGGGTGGGGTGGTCGAAGACGAGGGTGGAGGGCAGGGTGACGCCCGCGGACTCGGTGAGCAGGTCGCGCAGCTCGACGGCGGCCAGTGAGTCGAAGCCGAGGTCCTTGAACGTGCGCTCCCGCTCGACGCGTTCGGGCGAGCCGTGGCCGAGGACGGCGGCAACCTGAGCGAGGACCAGGTCCGCCAGCGCCCGCTCGCGCTCGGCGCCGGGCAGCGCGGCAAGCTGCTCCCGCGGGGCGCCGGCCGGGTTTACGGCGGGGGGCGCGGCCGGAGCTGAGGCCAGGGCGCCTGCCTCGCCTGCCGCGCCGGGCGCGGCCGCGGCCGGCGCGTCGGCGCCCTCCGCGAGCCAGTAGCTCTCCCGCTGGAAGGCGTACGTGGGCAGGGGCACACGCTGCCCGCCCGTGCCTTCCAGGACGCGGTCCCAGACGACGGGCACGCCTCGTACGTGCAGTCCCGCGACCGCGGCCGCGAGGGTGTCGGGCTCGGGGCGGCCGGAGCGGGCGGTGGGCAGGAAGGCCGCGCCGGCGCCGACGCAGTCGCGCCCCATGGTGGCGAGCACCGCGTCCGGTCCGACTTCGAGGTGGAGCGTGATGCCCCGGGCCTCCAGGGCGCGCATGCCCTCCAGGAAGCGGACGCCCTCGCGGGCGTGGCGTACCCAGTGCTCGGGGTCGAGCAGTTCGTCGGGCGTGACCGGGCGGCCGGTCAGGTTGGAGACGACCGGCAGCCGGGGGCGGTGGTAGGTCAGGCTCCGCGCGATCCGGCGGAAGTCGTCGAGCATGCCGTCCATGTGCGGCGAGTGGAAGGCGTGGCTGACCCGCAGCCGCTTGGTCTTGCGGCCGCGTTCCCGCCACTGCCCGGCGAGGGCGAGGACGGCGTCCTCGTCCCCGGCGAGGACGGTGGCGGCGGGGCCGTTGAGCGCGGCGATCTCCACGCGTCCGGCGAAGCCGGCCAGCTCCGGGGCGAGTTCGGCCTCCGACGCCTGGACGGAGACCATCGCGCCGCCCTCGGGCAGGGCCTGCATGAGACGGCCGCGCGCGGCGACGAGGGCCGCCGCGTCGGCGAGTGACAGCACACCGGCGGCGTGTGCGGCGGTGAGCTCGCCGATGGAGTGGCCGAGCAGGGCGGCAGGGGTGATGCCCCAGTGCCGCAGCAGGCGGTACAGGGCGCTCTCGTACGCGAAGAGTGCCGCCTGGGTGTGGACGGTCTGGTCGAGGAGGCCGGCGTCGGGCGCGTCCGGCCCGCCGAGGACGAGGTCGCGTACGGACCGGTCGAGGTGGGCGTCCAGCTCACGGCAGGCGGCGTCGAAGGCGTCCGCGAAGACCGGGTGGGCGGCGTGCAGGGCGGCGCCCATGCCGGGGCGCTGGCTGCCCTGGCCGGTGAAGAGGAAGGCGACGGGCGGCTCGGTGCGGCCCGCGGCGGCGCGCACGACGCGCGGTGAGGTGCGACCGTCCGCCAGGTCGTCGAGAGCGGCGGCGAGGGCGTCGCGGTCGTCGGCGAGCAGCACGGCCCGATGACGGTGGTGAGCGCGGGCGAGCGCGGTCGTACGGGCGAGCGAGGGCAGGCCGGGGCCGGAGCGGCCGGCGAGGTGGGTGCGCAGCCGGCGGGCCTGGTCGCGCAGCGCGCCCTCGACGTGTCCGGAGAGCAGCACGGGGTGTGGGCCGCCGGCGCGGTGGCCGGAGGCGGGTTCGCCGGAGGCGGGTTCGCCGGAGGCGGGCACGGGGAGTCCGGTGGTGTCCGACAGCACCAGGTGGCAGTTGGTGCCGCCCATGCCGAAGGAGCTCACCCCGGCGAACACCGGGCGCTCGTCGCCCGGCTCGGGGGTGAGGTCGACGGCGGCGGCCGCGACCCGCAGGCCGAGGGCGTCCGGATCGATCGCCGGGTTGGGGCTCTCGTAGTGGAGGCTGGGCGGAAGGGTGCGCTCGTGCAGGGCGAGGGCGGCCTTGAGGAATCCGGCGACGCCGGCCGCACCCTCCAGGTGCCCGATGTTGGACTTGACCGAGCCGACCAGGAGGGGCGAGGCGTCCGGCTGGGCGCGGCCGATGACCGCGCCCAGCGCGGACGCCTCTATGGGATCGCCGACGGGGGTTCCCGTGCCGTGCAGTTCCACGAAACGCACCTGCGCGGGGTCCACTCCCGCATCTTCGTAGGCCCGTTGCAGGACGTCGCGCTGCGCGCTCTCGCGGGGAGCGGTGAGGGTGTCACCGCCGCCGTCGTTGTTGACGGCGCCCCCTCGGATCACGCAGTACACGGTGTCGGCGTCGGCGAGGGCTTTCCGGAGTGTTTTGAGCACGACGACACCGCCGCCCTCGCCGCGTACGTAGCCGTCGGCGCGGGCGTCGAACACGGACGCCCGGCCGGTCGGCGAGAGGGCACCGAAGCGCTCGGCCGCGGTGAAGCCCTCGGGGAGAAGATTGAGGCTGACCCCGCCCGCCAGGGCCAGGTCGCTCTGTCCGCCGCGCAGACTCTCGCAGGCCAGCTGGATGGCGACGAGCGAGGAGGACTGGGCGGTGTCGACGACGATGCTGGGGCCCTGCAGGCCCAGCACGTAGGAGACGCGGTTGGCGATGACGCCGCGGCTCTGGCCCGCCAGGGAGCGGCCGTTGACGGCGTCGGCGCCCCGCTGGTGGGCGAGCTTGGCGTAGTCGTCCCAGATCGCGCCGAGGTAGACACCGGTGCGGGTGTCCTTGAGGGCGGCGGGCACGATGCCGGCGTCCTCCAGGGCCTCCCAGGCCAGTTCCAGGGCGAGCCGCTGCTGGGGGTCCATGTCGGCGGCCTCGCGCGGGGAGACGCCGAAGAACTCCGGGTCGAACCGGTCGGGGCCGTCGATGAACCCGCCCCGCAGCGGACGGGCCCCCTCGGGCCGGGGGCCGAAGGCGAGCCGGGTGGACGGCACGTCGGTGACCGCCTCGGTGCCGGTGCGCAACAGCTCCCAGAAGGCGGCCGGGTCGGCAGCGCCGGGCAGACGGCAGGCCAGACCGACGACGGCGACGGGCTCCGCCGGGGCCGGCTGGTCCTGGGGGCCGCTGTCGAAACGGGGTTCGTCGGTCATGGCCGTACCCTCGCCTTCCTTTCAGGCTTGCTCAGACGTTCCTGGACGCGTTCTCGGGGCGCTTTCGCGGGTGGTTTCTCCCGGCGCTCCCCCGGTCCGCCGCGGGCTCCGCACACGCGCGGGGCCCGCGGGACAAGCGTTTCGGAAAACCGGTCGCGCGGCCGGTTTCCGGCACCCCGGCCGCCTGCGCCGACCGCCGACGGAAGTGACGTTCGACACAAGCTCTCCAGCCGCTTTTCCGAATTGCGGAAACCAGTGGATGAGCCGCCCGTTATTGCACGATGAGAGCTCAGTGAGCGGCCTGTGATTGCGCGGTGAATTCGGACAGGCAAAACGCTACTTGCGGTCCCGTCGCAGGCCAACCCTTACCTTGCTCCCCTATCTCCTGTTTCCCGGGCATTACGGGGTAGGGGTACTCGCGTGCCTTACGGGGCCGGTGGCCCCTGCCCCGCACGCCGGGGCGGCGCCGGGGCGACGCAAACGCCATCTCCGCAGGTGGAATGACCTGTAGGGGTTGACCGCTAGGGGGTGCGCCTCACTAGGTTGACTCTCCGGAAAGAGCGATCAATCCCAGCCAATCGGTGAAATCAACCGATCACCGAGGGTAGTGCAACCGGAATATTCAACTCCTCTTCATGGTCGGGCCGGCCCGGACCACCGCAGCTTCGACGGCCCTTCCGCCCATCCGAATCAACCACTCATTACAATCACGGACAGCAATACGAAGGCCAGAACTGGTCACCATGGCACGGGGGACGCATGACCTTTGCACGAGGCCGCTCCGACGGCGTGCACGACGCCCGACGGAATGCCCCTACCGCACTTTCGAAGAAAACAGACAGCTCGCCCGATCACGGTCCAATGGCGCGCCGGATCGGCAGAGGTGAGGCAAAAGGGAAGAGGATGGCATTCGTCGAGCGCGCGGAAGAACTGTCCCTCCTGGAAAACGTTCTCGGCGAAGCGCTCGGCGGCTTCGGGCAAGTCGTCACCATCACCGGCCCGGTCGGCTCGGGGAAGACCGAACTCACCCACCAGCTCGCCGCGCTGGCCGCCGAACGGGGCGTCCGGGTCGTACGGACCCACGCGTCGGCGGCCGACGCCGGGCCCGGTCTCGGTATCTTCGGGCAGATCCTGGAGACCTGCCCCTCGGCGGACGAACTGCGGGCCCGACTGGCCTCCTCCGGCGGCACCCTGTCCCCGCAGCTCATCCTGAGCGTCTGCCACGACCTGCTGCGCTCGGCGGCCCGCACCCCGCTCCTGCTGATCGCCGACGACGTCCACCTCACCGACGCCGATTCCCTCAACGGCCTGCTCCACCTCATCCGGCACTCCCGCACCGCGCCGGTCACGCTGGTGCTCGTCACCGGCGAGTGCTCGCAGCAGACCATCCCGCTCTTCCACGCCGAACTGTTCCGCGAGCCGCACCACCGCCAGATCCAGCTCCCGCTGCTGTCGGTGCGCGGAGTCGCCGCCGTCCTCGCCGAACGGCTCGACCAGGACACCGCGGACCGGCTCGCCCCCGCGGCCCACGCGGCCGGCGGGGGAAACCCCCTGGTGATCCGGGCGCTGCTGGAAGAGCATCTGACGCACCATCCGGAAGGCGGCGAGGAGCCCCTTCGTCCCGGCGAGGCCTCCGCCACCGCGGTGCTCGCCTGTCTGCACCACAGCGGGGCGCCCGGTCTCGAAGTGGCCCGGGCCGTCGCCCTGCTCGGCTTCTACGCCACCCCCCAGCTGATGTCCGAACTGACCGGCCTGTCCCGCCGGGTCGTCAACCGCTTCACCGCCGCGCTCCTGGAGGCCGGGCTGCTCGGCGAGGACGGAGAGCTGCGCCACCCGGCGGCCGCGGCCGCCGTGCTCAACGACCCCGCCCTGCGCGACGCCTCCGGACTGCGGCTGCGCGCCGCCGAACTGCTGCACGGCGAGGGCGCCTGCCCCATCGCGATCGCCCAGCACCTGGCCGCAGCCGACCGCATCGACCTGCCGTGGCACGTACCGCTGCTGCGCCGGGCCGCGGAGGAGGCCCTGGAGCGCAAGGAGGTGGGCCTGGCCCTGCAGTACCTCGACCTCGCGCTGCGCGAGTCCCGCGACGGCGAGGAGCGGGCACTGATCACCGCCGCCAAGGTCCGCGTCGAGTGGCTGATGAACCCGGCCCGCGCGACCCCCCACTTCGCCGCGCTGCTCAGCGCCTTCGAGCAGGGCCAGCTGCCGGACCTGGACGCCGTCATCCTGGCCCGCGCCCTCGCCTGGCACGGCCGCGACGAGGAGGGCGCCGACATCCTGAGCGCCATCCGCGCGCGCGAGCACGCCCCCGAGGTCGGCCGGGCCCTGCGCACCACCACCCGGTCGCTGCTCAGCACGCACCCCGAGTCGGCGGCCTTACTGCAGGAGCCGCCCACCGCGCCCCTGCCCGACGACGAGGACCCGGCGGCCGCCCAGCCCTCCGAAGTGATGATGTGGGACCACCTCCAGGCCGGGGACCACACGGAGGCCGCCCGTCTCGCCGAGGACATCCTGGGCGGCGGCCAGGCGCCGGAGTACTGGACCGGCCCGCGCGGCAGCGCGGTGTGCGTGCTCGTCTACGCCCACGAGCTCGACCGCGCCCACTACTGGACCACCCGGTTCTTCCAGGACGACGGGCCCGGCTTCCTCACGTGGCGCGCGGTGCAGGCCGCCGCCCTGGCCGAGGTGGCCCGCCGGCGCGGCGACCTGCCGGAGGCCGTCAGGCTCGCCCGGGACGCCCTGCAGCGGATGAGCCCCCGCGCCTGGGGACCCCAGATCGAACTGCCGCTGGCCTCGCTCATCTCCGCCGCGACCGCGATGGGCCACCACAGCACCGCGGCCGAGTGGGTGGCCTTCCCCCTCCCCGAGGACGCCCCCAGGACCCGCTACCACCTGCATTACCTGGAGGCCCGGGGACAGCACCACCTCGCCGAGGGGCGCTACTTGCCGGCGCTGCGGGACTTCATGGCGTGCGGCGGGCTGATGAAGACGTGGGACATGGACATCCCCGCCGTCGTGCCCTGGCGCCTCGGCGTGGCCGAGGCCCTGCTCGGACTCGGCCAGACCGAACGGGCCGCCAAGATCCTGGACGCCCAGGAGGCCCGGCCGGGTGCCCGCCACCCACGGGTGCACGGCCCGCTGCTGCGGCTGCGCGCGGGCACCGTGAAGCCGCGCCAGGCGGTGGGGCTGCTGCGCGAGTCCGCCGAACTCCTCGACGCCGCCCGGCTCCCGGTCGAGCTGCTCGCCACCCTGATCGACCTCAACCGGGCGTACCTGGAGCTGGGCGACTCGCACCGGGCGCGCTTCACCGCCCGCCGGATCTGGCAGACGGCCGCCCAGTGCGGGGCCGAGGCTCACGTACGCGCGGCGCTGGCGCCCAGGCCCCCGGCTCCGCGCACCGGCGCGGGAGTGCCCGCGCCGGCCGAGGACGACCTGCGACGGGTGCTCAGCGAGGCCGAGCTGCGGGTCGCCGAGCTGGCCGCCCGCGGCTACACCAACCGTGAGATCGCGAGCCGTCTGTACATCACGGTCAGCACGGTCGAGCAGCACCTCACCCGGGTCTACCGCAAGCTGAGGGTGGGCGGGCGCAGCGCCCTGCAGGCCCGGGTGTCCCCGTCCCTGCACGGCGCCTCGCCGAGCAGTTCGCGGACCACCGCGTGAGCCCGCTCCCGTGACCACGGGAGCGGGGCCGGCCGCGCCGGCCGGCCCGTATCCGTCAGGGATACGGCGCCGCCGGCGCGGCCGGCCCGCGCCGCCCCCCGTTCAGCCGGTCGGCGCCCCGACCCGGAACGGGGTCAGCTTCCTCTCGCCGATCCGCTCGCGCAGGACCGGGTCGGCGACCCCCAGGCCCTCGCGCGGGGCCAGGCACAACACCCCGACCTTGCCGATGTGCTCGTTGTTCTGCACCAGCCGGGCGGCCTCGCCGACCTCGGCCAGCGGGTAGGTGCGCGAGAGCACCGGGGAGAGCCGCCCCAGGGTGAGGAGCCGGTTGCACTCCCACGCCTCCTGGTAGTTGGCGGCGTGCGAGCCGATGACCCGCTTGAGGTTCATCCACAGATAGCGGTTGTCGAAGTTGTGCCAGGACCCGGAGTCGGAGCCGCAGGTCACCACGGCCCCGCCGCGCCGCACGACGTACACCGAGATCCCGAACGTCTTCTCACCGGTGGCGTCGAACGCGATGTGCGGGTCCTCGCCGAACGCGTTCCTGATCAGCCGGCCCAGCCTGCGCCCCCGGTCGGCCGTGCTCAGCCCGGGGTCGTCCAGGCCCAGTTCGGTCCGGTCGATCACCAGGTCACAGCCCAGTCCGGCCAGCCGGCGCGCCTTGTCGGCGCCCGAGACCACACCGACCGCGATGCCGCCCGCGTTGCGTACGAGCTGGACGGCGAAGGAGCCGATGCCGCCCGCCGCGCCCCAGATCAGGACGATGTCGCCCTGCTTGACGCGGGCGCCGTGCTCCCCCACCAGCATCCGGTACGCGGTCGTGGCGCACAGGGTGCTGGAGGCCGCCTCCTCCCACGTCAGGTGCGGCGCCTTGGGCAGCACCTGGTCGGCGCGGGCGACCGAATAGTGGGCCAGGCCACCGTAGTTGGTCTCGGCGCCCCAGATCCGCTGCTCGCCGCCGATCATGCCGTCCGCGTGGGTGGCGGGCTCCTGGGAGTCGACCCACGCACCGGCCACCACCACGTGGTCGCCCACCTTCCAGCGGCGCACCGCCGACCCCACCCGCACCACGACCCCGGCCGCGTCCGAGCCGATCGCGTGGAAGGGCTGGTCGTGCCGCTGCTCAAAGCCGCCCTGCTCGCCCAGCTGGGCCAGGAAGTCGAACGCCGGGCGCGGTGTGAACGTCGCGGACGCCACCGTGTGGTGGTTGACGGAGCTGGCCATCGTGGCGATCAGGACCTCGTCCGGAGCCAGCTCCGGCATCGGCACCGGGCCCACGTGCAGCGACTCGCGCACGTCCCGGTCGGCCGCGCCGCCGAACACGTCCACCTCGTCCTTGCGCAGATGGGCCGCGGTGTACTCGTACGGCACCACAGCACGCTCCAGCTCGCCCGGCGGGGCTCCGGCGATCACCGCTTCGGCCAAAGCGTCCATGGCAGTTCCCTCTCCCTCGGTCACGGCACCCAGCGCCGACGACGTTACGGGCGGCTTCCGCACGGCCCAACCCTTAGCTTTCGCGAGCCACCCCTATCGCTGTGAGCAGGGGTTACGCCCGTCCGCGAGCCGACGTCACACGCCGGCTCGCGGCCCGGGCCGCACCCGCGGGTCAGGCGCGGGCGACCGACAGGTTGAACTCCGGGCTCTGGAACGTGGTGTAGAGGCGTACGAACAGCAGCAGCGCGGCCTCGGTGGCACGGGCGCTGACCACGTCGCCGATGTCGAGGATCTGGGCCTCGCCCCAGCCGAACGACTTCAGCAGGTCGGCGACCTCCGCCTTGGCGGCCGCGTCGTCACCGCTGAGGAAGACGGTGTGGTGGCCCGGGATGCGGCCGGGGTCGACCATGACCTGCCCGGCCATGGTGTTGAGCGCCTTCACGATCCTGGCCTCGGGGAAGGCCTTCTGGAGCTGCTCGGCGACGCTGGAGCCGTCGGCCTGGGTGACGACGCCCAGGACGCCGTCCTTGACCTCCGTGGCGTTGGAGACGTCCACGACGACCTTGCCGCGCAGGTTGTCGGCGCCGGCCGCGGTGAGGACGTCCAGCGAGGCGAGGCCGGGCGCGGTGTTCACCACGAACTCGGCGCCGGCCGCGGCCTCGGCTATGCCGGTGAGAGCAACGCCGTGGTCCCCGGCCCACTGCGCGCCCGCGGAGTTGCCGGGGTCACGCGAACCCAGCGTGACCTCGTGACCGAGGGAGACAAGCTTGGGGGCGAGGACCTTGGCGACGTTGCCGGTCCCGAGCAGGGCGATCTTCATCTGGATAAGCCGTTTCTCTGAAAGATTCTGAAAGATGACGGTGCACGTGCTCTCGCGCCAACCCACGCAGTCCTGTTGATCTTCCCGAACCGGTCGCCCGCCCGGTTTCGGGCGTACGTGTACGCGTACGTGTACGTGCCGGGCCGGGCCGGGCCGGGATGACAGCACGCGGAGGGCGACCTACGCGAACGCGTCCCGGCTGCCGTGGAGCGAGGTCAGCCGTCCGTAGTGCCCCTGGAACGCGAGGTCGACGACCCGGCCCGCGGCGCCGTTGCGGTTCTTGGCGACGATCGCCTCGACCGTCCCCGCCTTGGGGCCGGTGTCGCCGCCGTCCCCGTCGAGCTCACGGTGCAGCAGCACGATCACGTTCGAGTCCTGCTCGATCGCCGAGGACTCCTTGAAGTCGCTGACCAGCGGACGGCGGCCCACGGAGCCCCGGTTGAACTGGGCGAGCGCGACCACCGGCACCCCGAACTCCCCCGCCAGCAGCTTCAGTCCGCGCGAGATGTCCCCCACCTCCTGGGCCCGCGTGGTGGCCCGCCCGGACCGCTCCGGGGTCAGCAGCTGGAGGTAGTCGACGACGACGAGCGCGGGCGGCCGCCCCTGCGCGGCCATCCAGCGGATCCGCGAGCGCAGCGTGCCCACCGTCAGCGACGGGGAGTCGTCCAGGACCACCGGGGCCTGCTGCAGCATCCCGGCGACCGCCGCCATCCGCTCCCAGTCCCGGTCCTCGACCCGCCGGCGTACCAGCCGGTCCAGCGGCACCGTGGCCTCCGACGCGAACAGCCGGGCCACCAGCTCCTTGCTGCCCATCTCCAGCGACGCCATCAGGACCGGGCGCGCCCGCCGCAGCCCCACGTGCGCCACCAGGTTCATCGCGAACAGCGACTTGCCGCCGCCGGTCGCGGCGCCGACCGTGATCAGCTGGCCGGGCTTGAGTTCCACCACCGCGTTCAGGTCCGGCCACGGGGTGTCGAGGGCGTCGGGATCGCTGCCCGCCTCCAGCTCGTCCACGAACTGCGGCACCAGATCGCCGAGCCACAGCCCACGCTGCTCACCGCCGTTGCCGGCCAGCCGCCGCAACTCGGCCAGGGTGGCCTCCGCCGCCTCCTCGGGGCTGTTGTCGAGCAGCCGGGCCCGCTGCAGGCCCGCGGTGAGCGCACGGATCAGATCGCGCCGTCTGGCCGCCTCGGCGACCTTCTCGGCGTAGTGCTCGGCATTGGCTGCCGTCGGCACCGCCTGCACCAGGGTGTGCAGATAGGAGGCGCCGCCGACCCGTGCCAGCGAGCCGCGCCGGCCCAGCTCGGCGGCGACCGTGATCGGGTCGGCCCGCACCCCGGGCCGGTCGTGCACGGCGAGAACGGCCCGGTAGACCTCCTCGTGGGCCGCCTCGTAGAAGTCCGCGCCGGAGCGCAGGACCGAGACCACCGTGTCGACGGCACGCGGCACCAGCAACAGGGCTCCCAGGACCGCCTGTTCGGCCTCCCTGTCATACGGTTCTTCGCAGCTGTGCGCGCTGCCGGCCGCGCTGCTGTCCGTGCTGTTCATGAGACGGGGCTCCTGTCGTGCCGCAGGGACCGGCCGAACGCCCCGACCCGCGCGGTCGGACAGCACAGGGGGCACGGGGCCGAGCGCTGGAAGCCGTCCTCGTCGCGCACCGTGCGCAGCCGGCTGACCGGATCGCAGTCGGGGTGCTCGCACCACGCCGCCACCGGCCGGGCCCGGTCCGCACGTCCCCCGGTCGCCTTGCCCCCGCTCGCACCTCCTTCGGCCGCACCGGCCGCCGGGGCCGGCCGCCGGTGGGGCAGCCGCCCGACCCTCACGGTCTCCAGGGTGAGTTCGTAGTTGTTGATGCCGTCCGGGTTCGACATCAGCTGGGCCCGCAGCACCTGATCCAGCTCCCAGCCCCGCTCCTGGGCCCTGGCGGCGAGTACGGGAGCGATCCGGGCGGCGCTCTCGGGAGCCAGCACCCACGGCCCCGACAGGGTCAGCAGGAGCTCGCGCGCCCGCTCCACCTGTGCGTGCGTCACCACCGCACCGGCGAGGCCGGCGTCGGCGGTGCGGTGCGCGTCGGCGGGGTAGGCGCTGCGGCCCGGGTACGGCTCCGGTGCCGGGGCGCGGCGGCGCGCGCGAAAGCGCGGCAGGTCCTCGATCCGGTCCCGCAGTACCGCGGCCGCCGTACGCCGTCCCGAGGTGCGCCGGGTCAGCTCCTCCACCAGCTCCTCCCCCAGGGTCCAGCCCTGGCGGGCCGCCGTGCCCGCGAGCAGGGCCGCGAGAGCGGCGGCCGTCTTGCGCCCGCACGCCCACCGCCCCGGCAGCTCGGCGAGGAACTCCTCCGCCGCAAAGACCTCGGCGGCGGAGGGCGGCAAGGAGCCGTCGGAAGCGGAGGAGGGAAGGGAGGAGGAATCCTCCTCCTCCCTATAGGGGGGAGTGGGGGGCAGGACGGCGTAAGGCGACTTATCCGCATTCTGGCGCTGTCCAGGCGAAACGCGGGTTTGCCGATCGCTGGTTTGCCGACTTCCGGAGCCGGTCGGCGGGTTTTCCGCATTCCGGCCCTGACCAGGCGAAACGCGGGTTTCCAGACTCCCGGCGAAGCCCCCCTGCCCCGGACCGCTGTTTTCCCGCATTCCGCCCCCGGCCTGCAGGGATCCGGCGATGCCCAGGTCGACGTACTGCTGGTTGTTGGCGGGGTTGCGGAAGACCCGGGTGATCCAGGTGGGCCGCTGCGTCTCCTCGTCGAAGACGGGCAGATGGGCGATGTGGCCCGCCTTCTTCAGGCGCCCCACGACCCCCGCGAAGCGGTCCTTGCCCATCTTCCAGCCCGCCGCCTGAAGGTCCTTGCGGATCGCGTCCAGGGTCGAGGGCAGCCGCGGGTCGCGCAGCAACAGGGCGGCGAGGACGCCGAGGTCCTCGGGCTGGAATCCGGCGGTCTCCACCACCACCCGGGTCATGACGACCTCTTCGGGCAGCTCCCAGGCCCGTTCCAGGCGGCTGCTGCTCAGGTCCTCGCTCATCGGGCACCGCCGAGCTGGCGGCAGGGGTGTGGGAGGTATGGGGGGCGTGGGCGGTACGGGTGGTGCGGGCGGTGCATGGTGGTCGTGTCCCCGGATTCGGGGAGCCATGAGGGAGCGAGCTGTCGGCCGCATCGGACCGGAGGAAAACGTCGGACGCGGCGTACAAGATGACGACAGATATGGAATCCCGCGGGGCGGGACGCGTATTCTGGCCGTCGGTGACCATGTGGGCCGTAAGGACCCCCGGGCTTCACCCGGCAGGGAGGTCACCCTCACTGCTCACGACTCGAAGGCTTGCAGTGCGTTGAGTCGATCGCTGGGAAGCGGTCTCCGTTGTGGCGACGGGGGCCGCTTCGGCGTTTCTAAGGCGGTTCGGGTGCCGGCGTCACGGCCCCGGCCGGCCCGTCCGCTGCGCCCGCCTGGGGGGACGCCTGCCCGTCCGCTCGTCCGTCCACGCCGGGCCGGGGGCGCTGCTCCCCGGTGACCTCGGGGAACTTCTCCGCCAGCCCCTGCAACAGGCGTACGTACAGCCGCCGATGGGGCTGACGGGGCTCGGCTCTGCCCTTCTCCCACCGCACCACCTGGATGCGGTGCACCCCGAGCGCCTCCGCGACCTCGGCCTGCGTCAGACACCCGGCCTGGCGCAGACGGGCCCGTACCTGAGGAGGCGGCAGAGCCGCGGACCGCGCGATCAGCGCGTCGACACGCTCGGACACGTCTTGTGACACCCCCCGTCCCCTCCGAAGCTGCACGATCGTCACTTTCAAAGCTACAGAGAAGGCCTGCTGCGCACGAGCAGTGCGCCGGGTGCGAGGTAATCAGCCAGTAACTGGCCGCGGCGGCGTCGGGTTGCCCGCGCCGGACGGCACGAGCAACCGCCGTGCCCGGCGCGAGGAACCGGGGAGCCCGCGTATGCCCGGAGTCTGCCGGACCTGAAGCCCACCGAGGAGCGACTGCTGCGCAATCAGGTCGACCTGGGCAACGCGTTCAAGCCGTACTTCGGCGAGAGAGCCGGGAACCAGCTGACCGCGCTGCTGCGCCAGCACATCCTCGGCGCGGTCGACGTACTGGTGGCGGCCAAGGCGGGCGACAAGACCAAACTGGCAGCGGCTGTGGACGCCTGGTACGCCAACGGGCAGGAGATCGCCGACTTCCTCAGCGCGGCCAACCCGAGGTACTGGCCCAAGGACAAGACCCGCGCACTGATGCTTCCGACGAAGCGGCGGGCCCGGGCCACGTGGAGGCCGGCCGGTCAGCGCTTCGGGGGCCTGACCCGCCCCTTCGTCACCAGCAGGTCGCAGTGCCACTTCGCGCAGGAACGGCTCTCGCCGTGCTGCTTGGCGGCGTCCAGACACGCGGCGTACGAGAACGGTGGCTGTGCCCGATGGCTCGCGGTGGGCGCGGCCTGGGCCGCTGTCGTCGTGGCGCCGCTCACGGCGCCTACGGCCGCTGCCACGGCCAGTGACGGCAAGTCGTCGCACCTGATCTCCTTGTCCCGCGGTGCTGATACGCCTGACCAACGACTCCCGCCTTCCGCGGTGACGTCGACGTACCCCCGAGTGGCCGCACGGACGGCTTCTGCGGGTCGGCTCTCGAGGCGGATGCGAAGCCGGATGGGAAGACTTGGCGCCCTCGATCCGGTGTCGGGCGCCTTCGTGCCCTGTGCGCGGGCGCCCGGCCTTGTGCAAGGAGCCCCGATGCTGACCAGGCGTCAACTGTCCAAGCTGGGTGTGGCGGCCGCCGTCACAGCCGTGGCGACCGCGACCGGCGCGGCGAACCACCCCTCGCCCAAGGGCCCGTTCTCCGTCCCCCTGCCCGTGCCCTCCGTGCTGCGGCCCGAACTGCGCACCGCCACCCACGACATCTACCGCCTGGTGATGCGGGAGGCCCACACCCGGATCGCGTCGGGCGGCGACACCCGCATACGGGGGTTCAACGGCGCGTTCCCCGGCCCGACCATCAGGGCGAAGCGCGGCCGGCCCGTGATCGTCCAGCAGGTCAACCGGCTGGACACACCCGTCGCCGTACATCTGCACGGTGGCCATGTGCCGCAGCCGAGCGACGGGCACCCCATGGACCTGATCATGCCGGGCGCCTCACGGGCGTACCTCTACCCGAACGACCAGCCGGGCGCCACCCTCTGGTACCACGACCACGCCCACATGCTGGAGGCCGAGAACGTCTACCGGGGGCTGGCGGGCTGCTACATCCTCACGGACGAGGCGGAGGAGCGTCTGCCGCTGCCCAAGGGCCGGTACGACATTCCGCTGCTGCTGCGTGACGCCGCCCTCGCTGCCGACGGCTCCCTCGTGTACGACGTGCACGACATCGGCAAACGGTCGACGACCATGGTCAACGGCCGGGCCACGCCGTACCTTCGGGTGGCGGCCCGCAAGTACCGCTTCCGGCTGGTGAACGTCTCCAACGACCGGCCCTTCGCGCTCAAGCTCGGCGACGGCTCCCCGATCGTCCAGATCGCCTCGGACGGCGGCCTGCTGCCCGCGCCGGTCACTGTGGACAACGTCGTGGTGTGGCCGGCCGAACGGGCCGAGATCGTGGTCGACTTCTCCCGCCACCGGCCGGGAGAGAGCGTCACCCTGGACAACCTGGCCGCCTATCCGGGTGAGAATCCGCAGGTCATGCGCTTCGACGTGGACCGCACGGCCGTGGACCACAGCCGCGTGCCGGACCGGTTGCGGCCGCTTCCGGCGCTGCGCACACCCACGGTGGAGCGGGAGTTCGTGATGACCACCGACATGGCGCACGACCGCTATCTGATCAACGGCCGGCCCTTCGACATGGACCGGGTGGACTTCCGGGTGAAGGCGGGCGCGGAGGAGAGGTGGACCATCACCGTTCCTGAGGACACCTACGCGATGCCGCACACGTTCCATACGCATCTGGCCCAGTTCCGGGTGGTCGACCGCAATGGCAAGCCTCCGGCGCCCGAGGAGTCGGGGCTCAAGGACACCGTCGCGGTGCTGCCCGGTGAACGGGTCCGCGTCCAGCTGCGTTTCACCTCCTACACCGGGCGCTACCTCTACCACTGCCACATGATGGGGCACTCGGCGATGGGGATGATGGGCCAGTTCGAGGTGGTCCGCTAGGCGGGAAGGCGGGAAGGCGGGCCGGCACCAACGGGCGTCGAAGAGTACGCGAACGGCACGCGACGGCCTCGCCCGACCATGGGAGAGACCCTTGCAGGGGCCGATGACGCCGCCGCCCGAGCTTCCCCCGATCGGGCGGCGGCGTGTTTTGCGCCCCGCCCGATGACAGCCTTCGGAGCGCGACATGACGGACAGCCGGTCGGATCAGGTACTCGTGGTCGGGGCGGGCCCGGTGGGACTGGTCACCGCCCACGAACTCGCCCGGCGGGGCGTCGCGGTACGGGTGGTGGACGCCGCCGAGGGGCCGTCCGCGACCAGCCGGGCCATCGCCACCCACGCCCGCACCCTGGAGATCTACGACCAGATGGGCGTGGTCGAGGGCGTTCTGGCGCGCGGCCGGGAGCTGCGCGCCTTCACCATGCACCGGGGCGGCCGGCAGCTGGTGCGGATGGGCGCCGACTACAGCCGGCTGCCCACCCGGTACCCGTTCACCCTGATGATCCCCCAGGCCGCCACCGAGGAGGTGCTGCGCGAGGCGCTGGCCCGGCGGGGGGTGAAGGTCGAATGGGGCGTGCGGCTGGAGGAGTTCACGCACTCCGCCGAGGGGGTACGGGCAGTGCTCCGGCACGAGGGGCCACAGGCGGCGGCCGAGACCGTGGCGGTGGACTGGATGGTGGGCTGCGACGGCGGGCACAGCGTGGTCCGCAAGAACCTGGGCTTCCCCCTGATCGGTGACGCGAGCGAGACCTGGTTGATCGCCGATGCCGAGGTGGAGACCGAGGCCCGGCCCGACAGCATCCACTGGATCAGCGTCGGCGGCGGAACGGTGATGCTGGTGCCGTTTCCCGAAGAGGGGCGGTGGCGGCTGCTGGACACGGCCGACGCCGCCTACCGGGGGGACCCCGAAGAGGTGGCTCGGCGGTTCGCCGCCAAGCTGTCGGCGGGGCTCGGCACACCGGTGACGGTCCGCACCCCCGACTGGGTGTCCGTCTTCACCATCCAGCAGCGCATGGTGCCGTCGATGCGCGCCGGACGCGTCCTGGTCGCGGGCGACGCGGCGCATGTGCACAGCCCGGCGTCGGGGCAGGGCATGAACACCGGGGTGCAGGACGCCTTCAACCTCGCCTGGAAGCTGGCGATGGTGGTGCGCGGCGAGGCGGATGCCGCACTGCTCGACTCGTATCCGGCCGAGCGGGTTCCGGTGGGCGAGAAGCTGCTGGGCTCGACGGCCCGGGCCACCGCGCTGGTGGCGCTCAAGGGCCGGCTGCAGGATCTGCTGCTGCCCGTGGTGATGGGTGTCGTACGCAGGACGAAGCCGCTGAAGGGAAAGATCGAACGGAAGATCATGGCGGCGATGTCGGCGCTGGACCTGCGCTACCCCGACTCGCCGCTGACGCTGGCGGATCCGGCGGGCGGCGGACACGCGCCCCGGCCGGGCCAGCGGGTGGCGCTGGTGGACGGGGTGCGCGCCGCGGCCCCCGGCTGGTCGGCGTTCCTGGAGGAGCTGCGGGACCCGCGATGGACACTGCTGGTCGCGGGCGCCCCGGCCGACCGGGTGGCCGAGAGCTGCGGCGCCTGGCTGTCGGTCCGCGAGGTCGCCGACGCGGTGGCCGTTCCCGGTGGGCTGGCCGACCCCGGGCGGGCGCTGCGCGACGCCCTGGGGCTGTCCACCGGCGGCTGGCTGCTGGTCCGCCCCGACGGCTATCTGGCCGCCCGGGGCGGCGACTTCTCGGTGGCAGCCTTCGCGCGGGCGGCCGGGGCGCTGGGGCTGCCCGGCGCCGGGGGCGGCGTCACACCTCGATGACGGGGTGGGCGCCGGCCGGTTCGTCGACGAGGGCGACGGCCCGCGTCCAGCCCGCCCCCGCGCCGCGCAGCTTCGTCGGCAGGCAGGAGAGCCTGAAGCCGAACGGCGCGGGGAGGGCGTCCAGGTTGTGCAGGCGCTCGATCTGGCAGTACTCACGGCGGCGGCCGGCGAAGTGGGCGGGCCACAGGACGCCCCGGTCGCCGCTCTCGCGGAATCTGCTCAGCATGTCCCCGAACGGGGCGTCGAGGCTGAACGCGTCGGTGCCGATCACCTTGATGCCGAGGTCGAGCAGGTAGTCGACGGCCTCGCCGTCCAGGCCGGTGAAGTCCGTGAAGTAGCGCTGGGTGCCGGCGTAGCGCCAGGCCCCGGTGTGCAGGACCACGATGTCGAGCGGCTGCGGCTCGTACCCCACCTCGGCGATCTTCTTGCGCACCACGTCGGCGCCCGTGGCGCCGGTGGGCTGGTCCTGGAGGTCGAGGACGACGGCGGGCCTGAGGAACCAGTCCAGGGGCAGTTCGTCGATGGTGCGCGGTGTCCCGTACTCGGTCACGGCGGCGGAGCCGTAGTGGGCGGGCGCGTCGACGTGCGTTCCGGTGTGGCTGGTGAGCGTGAAGGTGTCGAGGGAGAGCAGTTCGCCGCCCGGCAGTTCGGCGGGGTCGAAGTCGATGCCGAAGTGCTCCTTCATCTCGGACGCCATGTGGTGGGCGCCCTCGGCGGGGCTGAGCACGTGGTGGACCACCGGGTCCGGTTCCCAGGCGGTGGCGTCGACGGGGCTGGAGAGATCGATGATGCGCATGGGCTCAGGCCCTCGCCTTCGGACTGTGGGGTGTGGTGAACAGATCGGTGCGTACGCGCACCGGGGCGCGGCCGTGGGCGATACGGCGGGTGAGGACGCCGCCCAGCGGGCTGCGGGTGACCAGGCCGGCCAGGAGGGGCCGCACGGTGTCGGCGACGGGGTTCGGCCGGGCGAGCATGACCTTGGACTGGATGGTCTGGAAGCGGAAGACGGCGTCGATGGCGCTACTCCGCAGGGCGGTGTACCCCTCCAGGGTCCGCGTCCCGCTCCCCGCGTCCTGGAGGGCGTCGAGGAGCACCGGGTGGAGCACCGCCGCGTCCTGGAGGGCGAGGTTGATGCCCTGGGCGCCGAGCGGGCTGTGGGTGTGGGCGGCGTCTCCGATCAGGACGAGTCCGTCGCGTACCCACTCGGCGGCGCGGCCCGCGAAGACGTCGAGGAGCTTGAGGTCGGCGAGCGAGCCGAGCTGGTCCTCGATCAGGTCGGCGAACTCGGGCAGGGCCGACGTGAGCCGTGCCTTGATGGCGGGAAGCCCCCGCGCCGCCAGCTCGTTCCAGCTGCGGTGCGGCACCGTCCAGCCGATCTGGAGCCGGTCGGGGTAGGAGCTGTGGACGAGGACGGCCTGGCCGGCCGCGCGGTGCACCCTGACCCGGTCGACGGTTCTGCCCGGGGCGTCCACCTTGAACCAGACGACGTCCTGGTCGAAGAGGTCCATGCGCCCGGCGTCGATCCCGGCCAGGCGCCGGGTGCGCGAGTACCGGCCGTCGGCGCCCACCACGAAGGAAGCCCGCACGGCGGCGGTCGCGCCGCGGGGGCCGTCGGCGACGACTGCGGTGAACCGCCCGCCCTCCCGCACCAGTTCGTTCACCCGGTGGCCGCCGAGGTAGGTGAAGGAGGCGTGCCGGCGGCAGGCCGTCAGCAGTTCCTCCAGGATGTGCTGCTGGCCGATCGCCAGCAGATGGGCGTGCGGGCCGCCGAGCCGCTGGTAGTCGATGTCGAGGAGCGTTCTGCGGCCGTCGATGAGCTGGAAGCCCCGGTGCGGCCGGGAGCCGCGGTCCCGGGCGGCACCGAGCACGCCGAGCTCGTCGAGGACGTCCATGCCGCCGGGCTGGAGGATCTCCCCGCGGAACTCGCGCCTGAACCCGGCGGCACGCTCGATCAGCGTGACCCGCACGCCGGAGCGCACCAGCATGAGGGACAGGGCGAGTCCGGCCGGTCCGGCTCCGACGACGCAGACGTCGGTGGTGTGGTGTTCGGTCATCGCTGGCTCCAGATCTCGGCGGGCCCGGTCAGTCGAGGGCGCTGACGACGACGGCGGAGTTGAATCCCCCGCGCCCGCGCGCCAGGACGAGGATGTGGCGCAGCCCGGTCCGCAGCGGCTTGCCGCAGACCAGGTCCAGCGTGTGGTGGGGGGCGGCGGCGGTGTGCACGGTGGGCGGCAGCACCTGGTGGCGCAGGGCGAACAGGGCGGCGGCCAGGTCGAGCGAGGCGCCGCCCGCCCCGAGGCGGCCGGTCATGGTCTTGGGCGCGGTCACCGGCACGCAGTACGGGCCGAAGATCCGGCGGATGGTGTCGGCCTCCTCCCGGTCCGCGGCGGGATCGCCGGCCGCGTCGGCGAAGACGGCGTCGATGTCCTCCGGTTCGATACCGGCATCGGCGAGAGCGCCTTCGGCGGCCCGGCCCAGGCCCCCGGAGGCACCGGCGCCGGGGGCGGGGTCGAAGGCGGTCGCGTACCCGGTGATCGCGCCGTAGCCGACGGCGCCCCGTTCCCGGGCACTGGCGGCGTCCTCCAGGACCAGCAGCGCCCCGCCCTCGCCCGCGACATGCCCGCGGGCGTCGGCGGAGAACGGCAGGTAGGCGGCCTCGGGCCGGTCCTCGTCGCTGAGCCGGCCGTCGGCCAGCCGGGCCGTCCAGCCCCAGGGGCAGAGCGCGGAGTCCACACCGCCGGTGAGCATGAGCGGGGTGCCGGTGCGCAGCCGGCGACGGGCCATGGCCACCGCGTCGAGCCCGCCGGCGTCGTCGCTGACGACGACGCTGCCGGGGCCGCGCAGCTGGTGGCGGATGGAGATCTGGCCGGTGTTCACCGCGTAGAACCAGGCGAACGACTGGTAGACGCTCACGTATTCGCCGCCCTGGCTCCACAGGGCCTGCAGCTCGCGCTGGCCGAACTCGAACCCGCCGGCGGAGCTCGCGGTGACCACGCCGACGCCGTACTCGGCCAGCTGGGCGGGGTCCGCTCCGGCGTCCTGGAACGCCTCGGCGGCGGCGTAGAGCGCGAGGCGGGTCATCCGGTCGGTCTGCGGCAGGAGGCGGCCCGGCAGGTGGTCGGCGGCGTCGAAGCCGGGCACTTCCCCGGCGAGCCGGGCCGGGTAGCCGTCGGCGTCGAAGAGGGTGATCGGGCGGATGCCGCTCTCGCCGCGCAGGGTGGCCTGCCACCACGCCTGGGTGCCCAGGCCGTTGGGCGCGGCCACGCCGACTCCGGTGACCACGGCGGTCGTCGTCCTGGCGGGGGCCGGGGCGGTGGTCATCGGTTGTCCTTTCCGGGGGAGGTGAGCACCATCGCGCTCTGGAAGCCGCCGAATCCGCTGCCGACGGTCAGAACGGTGTCGACGGTGCGCTCCCGGGCGACCAGCGGGGTGTAGTCGAGGTCGCACTCGGGGTCGGCTTCGTGGAGGTTGGCGGTCGGGGGGACCGTGTCGTGTTCGATGGCGAGGGCGCTGGCGGCGATCTCCAGTGAGCCGATCGCGCCCAGGGAGTGGCCGATCATCGACTTGATGGAGCTGATGGGGACGTCGTAGGCGTGGCTGCCCAGGCTCTGCTTGAACGCCGCGGTCTCGTGCCGGTCGTTCTGCTGGGTGCCCGAGCCGTGCGCGTTGACGTAGTCCACGGCGGTGGGGTCCAGGCGCGCCTCGTCGAGGGCCCACCGTATGGCTTCGGCCATCTCCTTGCCGTCGGGCCGCAGTCCGGTCATGTGGAACGCGTTGCAGCGGGTGGCGAAGCCGGAGATCTCCGCGTAGGCGCGGGCGCCGCGGCGGCGGGCGTGGCCGAGTTCCTCCAGGACGAACACGGCCGAGCCCTCGCCGAGGACGAACCCGTTGCGGGTGCGGTCGAAGGGGCGTGAGGCGGTCTCGGGCTCGTCGTTGCGCGGTGAGGTGGCCCGGATCGCGTCGAAGCAGGCCACGGTGATCGGGGATATCGGCGCGTCGGTGGCTCCGGCGACCATGACGTCGGCCGAGCCCTCGCGGATCAGCTCGGTGGCGTGGCCGACCGCGTCGAGTCCCGAGGTGCAGCCGGTGGAGACCATGGCCACCGGGCCCTGTGCCCCGGCCTGCCGGGCCACTTCGGCGGCCATGGAGCTGGGCACGAAGTAGTCGTACAGCCAGGGCACGGCCCGGGTGTGGTCGACCTCCCAGTTTCGGCCGAAATGGCTCACCCGTGCGTACTCGCGGTCCAGTCCGGTGGTGCAGCCGACCGCGCTGCCCAGGGTGACACCGGTGCGCGCCGGGTCGTACTCCCCGGCGATGCCGCTGTCGCGGACCGCCTCGTCGGCACAGGCCAGCGCGAACTGCACGGCCCGGTCCAGGCGTTGGGCCCGGTCGGCCGTGAGCCCGTGGGCCGCCGGGTCGAAGTCGCACTCGGCGGCGATCCTGGAGCGGAACGAGGAAGCGTCGAACAGCGAGATGGGGCGGGTGGCGGTGCGGCCCGCGGTCAGCAGCGACCAGAACTCCTTGACCCCGTTGCCGCCGGGGGCGATCACGCCCATGCCGGTGATGACGACCCGTCTGTTCACGATGCGGTCTCCCAACCGATGCTGCTGCTGTCATGTAGTGCCGATGCGGTGGCCCAGCCGGTGTTCAGGGGCTCCAGCACCTGGGTGAGGAGGTCCGTCAGCGGCTGGTCCCCCACGAAGTAGTGGTCGCCCGGGACGGTGCGCTCGGTGAGACCGGCGAGGGTCCACCGGGACCAGCCGGCCATCGTCGCCGCGTCGGCCAGCGGGTCCGCCTCCCCGCTGACGGCCAGCAGCGGCACGTCGGCGGGCCGGGCCGCGGCGCGCAGCGCCCGGGCGAGGGTGAGGTCGTCGCGGAGCACCGGGAGCACGTACCGGCGCAGCACGGCGTCGGGCAGCGTGCGGGCGCTGGAGTGGCTGATCAGTTCCAGCAGCGCCTCCTCCCGGGGTGCTCCGGTGCCGAGGACGGGCACCGGAGCGTCCGGGGGCTGCGAGGCGCCGATGACGGCCAGCCGCGGCGGCTCGGCGGCGAACCGCCGCCACTGCGCCGCGATGTGCTGGGCGATCAGGCCGCCCATGCTGTGCCCGTAGAGCGCGTACGGACGGCCGGGCCGGTGGTCGACGACGGTGCGCAGTTCGCTGTGGAGCGCGGCCACCTCGGTGATCCGCGGCTCCCCGAAGCGGGCGTCCCGGCCCGGCAGCGGCACGGCGACGACCTCGACGCGGGGGCCCAGCCTCTGCTGCCAGGCGCCGAACGCCAGGCTTCCCGCACCGGCGTGGTGGAAGCAGTACAGCCGCAGCCGCCCGTCGTCGTCAGTCACTTCGCGCCCCTCCCTCGCGGGCCCGGTGGGGCCCGACACGGACACCCTGCCCCGGGCCGTTCGAGCTCGCTTCGAGGGGTTTTGAGGTCATGGAGGGACGGTGAAGACGCGCGCGAGCGCGGTGCGGCAGGAGAGCGTGCGGCATACACTCACGCGCAGTGGTCCGGCGCGGGGGCCGGGCCTTCACACGGGGAACCTCATGACGCACGTCTCATGGACCGCGGCGGCCGGGTCAGCGCTGCGCGCCCGCCGATGTCCGCAGCTTCTCCCACCAGTCGGGATGGCTGCGGTACCACTCCACGGTCTCGGCCAGCCCCTGCTCGAACGGCACGCGCGGCCGGTAGCCGAGCTCGCGGCGGGCCTTGCTGTCGTCGAGCGCGTACCGCCGGTCGTGGCCGAGGCGGTCGGCGACCTGGTGCACGCTGCTCCAGTCCGCGCCGCACAGCCGCAGCAGCCGGTCGGTCATCTCCCGGTTGGTCAGGGCCGTTCCCGCGCCGATGTTGTAGACCTCGCCGGCCCGCCCCCTGGTGAGGGCGGCGTGGATGCCCTGGCAGTGGTCGTCGACGTGCACCCACTCGCGGACGTTGTTCCCGTCGCCGTACAGGGGGACGCTCTGCCCCGCCAGCAGCCGGGTGACGAAGAGCGGGATGAGCTTCTCGATGTGCTGGTACGGCCCGTAGTTGTTGCTGCATCGGGTGAGGCGTACGTCCATGCCGTGGGTGGCGGCGTAGGCCAGGGCGATCAGGTCGCCGCCCGCCTTGGCGGCGGCGTAGGGGGAGTTGGGCCGTAGCGGCCACTCCTCCGTCCAGACGCCGTCGTCGATCGATCCGTACACCTCGTCCGTCGACACCTGGAGGAACCGGGGCACCTTCGCGAGCAGGCAGGCGTCCAGGAGGCACTGGGTGCCGCCGACGTTGGTGCGGATGAACTCGGCGGCGCCGTACAGGGACCGGTCGACATGGGATTCCGCGGCGAAGTTGACCACGGCGTCCTGGTCCACGACGAGACTCCGGATCAGCTCCGTGTCACCAATGTCCCCCTCGACGAAACGCAGCCGGGGATGACCGACGGGAATGTTCGCCAGGTTTCCCGCATAGGTCAGTTTGTCGACGACGGTGACATACGCGTCCTCGTATCCCTCATATCCGCCTTCGAGCATCGTACGGACGTAGTGCGAGCCGATGAAGCCGGCTCCTCCGGTGATGAGAATCTTCACGCCGCCACCTTTCGAAAAAGTGTTATGCAGGGCTCTTCTATTTGCACTGCAGGGGAGCCGAAGCAAATACTCCGGAGCGACCGGCACGACGGTCGCTCCGGAGTGCTGGCCGCTATCTATGCGGTGGTGCCGAGCGTGAGCGCGTCGCGCTGAAGACGCTGGAGCTCGGGCGAGGGAGCGAGGCCCAGCTCGCGGTCGAGAATCCGGCGCAGCGATTCATAGGCCTGGAGGGACTCGCCGCGTCGGCCGGACCGGCTCAGGGAAAGAATCAGCTTGCCGTGGAACCATTCGTTGAGCGGATACAGGGTGACCAGCGACCGCAGCTCGGCGATGAGCGCGCGGTGCCGGCCCAGCTGCAGATCGGCCTCGATGCGCAGCTGGGTGGCGTGGATCCGCTCCTCCTCCAGGTGCGCGATGCTGCCTTCGAGCAGGCGGCCCGCGGGCACGTTGGCCAGTGCCGGTCCGCGCCACAGCTGCAGCGCCTGGCGGAGCACCTGGCCCGCCTCGGCGGGCTTGCCCGCGGCGAGCAGCGCGCGCCCGCGGCTGGTCAGCCGCTCGAAGTCATGGAGGTCGAGCTGGCCCTGGCCGATGTTGAGCAGGTAGCCCGGGGGCCGGGTGATGAAGAGCTCCTCGGCCCGGGGCCCCACCTCGCGGGCGAAGAGCTTGCGCAGGTGGTAGATGTACGTCTGCGCCGTGGTGACCGCGCTGCGCGGCGGCCTCTCACCCCACAGCTCCTCGATGAAGGAGGTCGTGTCCACCACGTGGTTGGCACGAAGGATCAGCAGGGCGAGAACGCCCCGGACCTTCGGGGCGGTGGGTGTGCAGCTGAGGTCGTCCTGGAGGACTTCCAGCGGTCCGAGCACTCTGAACTTGAGGTCGCGCGGCTGGATTTCCTGCACGACGGAACCCTTCATCGGCATGACGCCATTCCCCCATTCGTGAAGCTGGTCAAGCTTCCTTGCGGACCGGCCGCGGCTGGTTGGACCGCGAATCGCGAACCAGCATCCTTTCACCCTGGAGGACCTCTCCCCGCTCCAGAAAGCAACGTCGGGTTCGGCGACTTCCAGATTAGTTGAACAGAAACCGGCTGCTCGCCCGAGATTAGCCCAGCAAAAAATGGATGGCAAGCGATCTCTACAGCCTTTGGAGGCGGCTCCAAAGGCGTCCGAATCGACCGGTCCAGCGTGGGCAATTTTCCACTTTGCCCCGTTTGAAGAGACACGCTTCAGAGTCGACGGGTCACCGGTAGTGAGAAGGCCGGAGAGAGGGAACCCGGCTCGAATGCGGCACTAAGAGGGCTTTAAGCAGCCTCGAAAACCCTTAGGGATATTAAGACTCCGTTTTTACTCGGACCGGTTTGTGCGCAGCACGGGAAGGTGCTAATGAACCGGACCCGCGAGGCCCCTCGAGAGGTGGACCCATGACCGACACCGCGCCGCCCGCCCCGGTTCCGCAACCGGCCGCGGCACAGCCCCCGGACGCCGCGCTCGCCGCCGCCGTGCTCGCCCGGCATCCCGAGGTGGCCCAGGTCGCGGTGGTGCCCGGCGGGACCGACGCGCGGGACGGCACCGCCCCGACCCCGGCGACCGCCCTCGTGGTGCCGCGCCTGGACCGCGACCGGGCCCGCCAGGAACTGCGCCTGCTGTGGAACGCCGTCGCCGACAGCACCGCGGCCGGGGCCCCGGCCTTGGGGACGGACTTCGACACCAGCGGCTGGACCAGCAGTTACACCGGAGCGCCGATCCCCGAGCCGGAGATGCGCGAATGGGTGGCGCACTCGGTGGCCCTGCTGCGCGAGGCGGAACCCGCCACCGTGCTCGAACTCGGCTGCGGCACCGGCCTGCTGCTGCTCCGCATCGCCCCGGACACCCGCCGCTACGTCGCCCTCGACCTGTCGCGCCCCATCCTCGACGGCCTCGCCGTCGCCGTCGGGCGGGCCGGGCTGAGCCAGGTGGAGCTGCACCAGGGCGAGGCCACCGGGGCCGAGCGCTTCGCCGGGGCCGGATTCGACCTGGTGGTCTGCAACTCCGTCGTGCACTACTTCCCCGACGAGGAGTATCTGCGCACCACGGTGGCCGCCGCGGTACGGGCCGCCGGGCCCGGCGGCCGGGCGGTCGTCGGAGACGTACGGGACCACTCCCTGGCGAAGGCGTTCCACGCGTCCGTGGTCCTGGCGCAGGCCGAGGGCGGGGCGACGGGCGACGCGCTGCGGCAGGCGTGGCGCCGGCGGCTGCGCGAGGACCCCCAGATGTCCGTCGCGCCGCAGTGGTTCACCGCCCTGGCCGCGGGGGACGGCGAGGTGTCCTGCGCCGAGGTGCGGCCCCGGCGCGGGGCGGCCCGCAACGAGATGAACGGCTTCCGGTTCGACGCCGTGCTCCACCGGGAGGCGCGCCTGCTGGACATCGGCGACTGGCGCGAGTGGTCCGCCGCGTCCCTGACGGTGGACGCGGTGGACCGGCTCCTGGCCGGCCGGCCGCGCGCGCTCGGCCTGCTGGGGATCCCCAACGCCCGTACGGCGGGGGCCGCCGCGGTCGCCACCGCGCTCGCCGGCCCCGACATCCCCTCGGCCACGGAGCTGCGCCGCCTCTCGCGCTCGCACGACGGCGCGGGCGTCGACCCGGAGGCGCTGTTCGCGCTGGCGGCCCGCCGGGGATACCGGTGCCACCTCAGCCGGGCCCGGGGCGCGGCCGACGGCTCCTTCGACGCGGCCTTCCTGCCCGAGGGGGACGGCGTGCGGGGCCTGCTCCCCCGCTTCCCGCGCTCTTCCGGCGGCCCGGCCGGAGCGCAGGTGACCGAACCGGTGGTGCAGCGGGTGCTCGGGCTCGCGCGCAAACGGCTGGTGCCGCGGCTGCGCGCCCTGGCGGAGGCCGAACTGGCCCCCGCACAGCGCCCCGAGCGGTATGAGGTCGTGCCCGAGCTGCCCTGAGCTGCGGCCGGGCCGGTGCCGGGAGACCGAGTGGGGGGAGCGGCGGCGCCGCTCCCCCCACTCGGCCGTTCGGTCCCTTCGGTCCGTTCGGCCCATCCAGTTCGTTCGGTCCGTTCGGTCCGTTCAGTTCGTTCGGTCCGTTCGGTCCGTTCAGTTCGTTCGGTCCGTTCGGTCCTGCACCGGCTACCCCAGCGCCAGGCGCTCCAGAGCCGCGATGTCCGTCTTGCCGTTGTCCGTCACCGGCAGCCGGTCCACGACCGCCCACAGCGCGGGCACCGCGTGCGCGGGCAGCACCTGCGCCATGAACTGCCGCAGCTCGTCGACGAGTTGGTCCGCCGGATCGGCGACGACGGCGGCGAGCATGCGCCGGGACTGCGGCCCGTCGCCGACGGTGGCCACCAGCGAGTCGCGGACCGCCGGGTGCGCGGCGAGCCTGCCCCGTACCTCTTCGAGCTCGATCCGGTAGCCGCGGATCTTGACCTGGTGGTCGCGGCGGCCGAGGAAGCGCAGCCGGCCCTCCCCGTCCCAGCGCACCAGGTCGCCGGTGCGGTAGACGCGCCGGGTGTCGTCGGCCGGGACCGGCCCGAACGCGGCGCGGGTGCGCCGCTCGTCACCGAGGTAGCCGTGCGCGACCCCGTCGCCCAGCACGCACAACTCGCCCACCGCGCCGGGCGCGACCAGTTCGCCCCGGTCGTCCAGGACCAGTACCCCGGTGCCCGCGACGGGGCGCCCGATCGGCACCGGGGAGCCCGCCTCGCACACGTCGTCCATGTGGTGCACCGTGGTCAGCGTGGTGTTCTCGGTCGGCCCGTAGCCGTTGCTGACCCGCAGTCCCGGGTAGCGCTCCAGGAGCGTGCGCACCTGCTCCGGCGGTACGACGTCGCCGCCCGCCATGACCTGCCGTACGGCGGCGAAGGCATCGGGGCGGTGCTCGACCACCAGCCGGAACAGCCCCGCCGTCAGCAGGGCCACGGTGATGTGCCGCTCGGTGAGGAACTCCGCGAGCTCCGCGGCCGAGACCGGCCGCTCCGGGTAGGCCACGACGGTGGCGCCGGTGGCCAGCGGCACGAACAGCTCCACCGTGGAGACGTCGAACGACAGCGGGGCCAGCCGCAGAAAGCGCTCGCCCGGCCCGGTGCGCAGCGCCTGACGGTCCGCCAGCAGCCGTGCCACACCGCGCTGCGGGACCTGGACCGCCTTGGGCCGCCCGGTCGATCCGGAGGTGAAGGTGAGGTAGGCGACCCGCTCCGGGTCGGCCGCCGCGGCGGGCGGCGCCGCCGTGTCCGCGTGGGAGCCGGCCGGGTCCACCGGCTCGACGCGCGCACAGCCCTCGGGGGCGAGCGAGGCGAGCAGGCGGGCGTGGTCCCCGGAGCCGAGGACGGCCTTCGGCCCGCAGCCGGCGAGCATGTCCCGGAGGGTCTCCGGGGGGTACGCGGTGCCCAGCGCGGTATAGGCGGCGCCGAGCCGCAGGACGGCGAGCACGGCCACCGCCTCGGCGGCCGACCGCTCCACCGCCACCACCACGTGTTCCCCCTGCCCCACCCCGGCCTCGGCGAGGCGGGCGGACTGGGCGACGGCGGCCTCGTACAGCCGCCGGTAGGTGAGGCTGGTCCCCGAGGCGGGGTCCTCCACCGCGACGAGGTCCGCGTGGTCGGCCGCGGCACGCTCGAAGCTCTGCCAGATCCCCTGCGCCGAAGAGACCGGAGCCCCTTCGCCCAGCTCGCGGATCAGCTCGTGCTGACGATGCGTCAGGCCCCGTACCCGGGCCAGCGGGAGCCCGGGGTCTGCCGCGAGTTCGACGAGCGCTCCCCGGAAGGAGTCGGCGAGCTCGGTGGCCTCGGCGAGCGTGAGCACCGAGGTGGCGTACTCCAGGGCGACCCGGGGACTGGCGCCCCACCGCTGCACGTACAGGGAGACGTCGGCCGCGGTGCCGCCGCAGTGCCCCTCGTGGATCGCGATGTCGAGTTCCGCGGCGCGCAGGTGCAGCGGCACCAGGTCGTCGTGGGCCGAGAAGACCGCCTGGACCAGCGGGATCCGGCGGTCGTCGGGCATGCCGCCGAGACCGGCCACCAGGTCCTCGAAGGGAACGTCGGCGGCCTCCAGGGCCTCGGTCAGAGCGTGCGAGGTCGCGCGCAGGTAGTCGGTGACCGGGGCGTCGTCGGCGAGTTCGCAGCGTACGGGCAGCAGGGCGCTGCACGGTCCGAGCAGCCGCATGATCTCCGAGCCGGCGCGCTCGGCCGAGGAGATGCCGACCAGCAGGTCGCGGGTGCCGGCACGGCGCCCGAGAGCCAGTGCCCAGGCGGCGAGCAGCACGACCGTGCGGCTCAGGCCGGTGCGCGCGCACAGGTCCTCGCACGCCTGGCGGGCCGCCTCGCCGATGCCGAAGTACAGCCGCTTGCCGGTGAAGTCGAACGACGCCGGGCGTACGAGGTCGCTCGGCAGCTCCAGCACCTTCGGCGCGTCGGCCAGTTGGGCCGTGCGCCGCGCCAGGAGCTGCGCGGTGCGGCCGGAGGCGGCCGAGCGCTCGGCGCGGGTGACGAGGAGGTCGGGCGAGGGCGAGGGCACCTCGTCGATGTCCGCGCCTTCCCGAAGCGCCTGGTAGAGCTGCGCGAACTCGTTCCAGAAGACACCCACGCCCCAGCCGTCCGCGGCCACGGCGTGGTGCAGGAACGTCAGCAGGTGGTGCTCGGGGCCGAGCGCCGTCAGGACGAACGCCACCGGGGGACGGCGGGTGGGCTGGAGGAACTGCTCGCTCACGGAGGCCAGATGGGAGTGCACCACCTCGACCGCGTCGTCGCCGTCGGCGGCCGACAGCGTCAGCCGGGTCACCGGCACATGCCAGCGCGGCAGGACCCGCCGCAGGTGGCGGCCGTGCTCGGCCACGTACACGGTCCGCAGCTCCTCGTGGCGGGCCACCAGGTGGTCCAGGGCCGCGTGCAGGGCCGGGCCGTCCAGCGGGCCGGTGAGTTCGGCGGTGACCATCATGTGCAGCGCCGAACCGCCGATGAACTGCTGGGTGAGCAGCATGCTCTCCTGGCCCGGCAGCACCGGCCGCAGCTCGTCGGCGGGCCGGTGCCCGACCACCGCGTCCGGGCCGGCCGGCGCCGGGCCGCCCGCCTCGGCGGGGGCCGTCGCCAGCGCGGCGGTCAGGACCTCGGCCAGCGGGACCAGACCGAGCAGCCGGGCCAGGTCGACGCCGACGCCGAGCAGTTCCTCCGCCTGGGCCACGAACGCGACGGCGCCCAGGGAGTCACCTCCCAGCGCGATGAAGGACCGGTCGGCCGCCTCGGCGCGCCAGGCCGGTCCGGGCTGCGTGCCGAGCGTCTCGCAGACGAGCCGTTCCAGCCGCTCGGCGCGGGAGACCGCGCCCGTGGACAGTGCCGCTTGGGTCATTCCTCGTGAGCCTTTCCATCCGCCGCAAAGAAGTTCGGAGCGTGCCGCGTTGGTGCCGCCGGTGCCCCGGCGGGCCACGTCATGCCAGGTCGTCGCGGGTGACCCGGCGGTCCAGGACCAGCAGGTCGCCGTCCTCGCCCCGGACCAGCGTGTCCTCGCAGACCGTGCTGCGGTGCAGGGCCGGCTCACCGCCGAGCGGCACCTGGAGCACCACGGCGTACGACCGGGCGCGCACCGTCGTGTCGTCGACGCGCTCGACGGCGAGCATGCCGAGCCAGTGCCGGTGCACCAGGCCCTGCTCGGCCAGCCGGTCCTGGGCGGCCTGGGCCGCGGCGCCGATCGCGGCCCGGCCCTCGGCGGGGGCGGGCAGGCCGTTGGCGGCGAAGACGCCGTCCTCGGTGAAGGTGGCCGCCCATTCGGCGCACCGGCGGGTGTCCAGCAGCTGCATCTGGCGGGCGTAGAAGTGCTGTACCTCGACGTACAGCTCGACGTCGGCGGTCTGGGCGGGCACCGTCGAAGCGGTCAGCGGACCGGGCACGGCAGATCCTTTCCTGGGGTGCGGCCACCGCGGTCGTGGGGGCCGTCAGACTCTGTCCGGGCGCATCCTGCTGAGCCGCCTTGGAGCGCGCTTCGAGCTCCCGTCGACGCCCCTGGCCGCGCCGCCCGCCGCCCGTCCGGCTCGGTCCCGCGTCGAACCCCGCTCGAAGCGCCGTTGCCAGGCTCGGGCCATGACGAACGAACAGCGCCGTGTCGCCCTGGTCACCGGGGCGACGAGCGGTATCGGGCTCGCTGTCGCCGAGGCCCTGGCGGGCTCCGGTGCACGGGTGTTCATCTGCGCGCGCAGCGCCGACACGGTGGCCGCGACGGTGCAGGCCCTCACCGACCGGGGCCTGGAGGTGGCCGGGGCCGCCTGCGACGTACGGTCGCGCGAGGACGTGGCGCATCTGGTGCGCACGGTCGTGGACCGCTTCGGCACCATCGACATCCTGGTGAACAACGCCGGCCGCAACGGCGGCGGGGTGACCGCGGACCTCTCGGACGACGTCTGGTACGACGTCATCGACACCAACCTCAACAGCGTCTTCCTGGTCACCCGCGAGGTGCTGACCACCGGCGGGATGCGCGACAAGGCGTGGGGCCGGATCATCAACATCGCCTCCACCGGCGGCAAGCAGGGCGTCGTCCTGGGCGCGCCCTACTCGGCCTCCAAGCACGGGGTCGTCGGTTTCACCAAGGCGCTCGGCAACGAGCTGGCCAGGACCGGTGTCACGGTCAACGCGGTGTGCCCCGGGTATGTGGAGACGCCGATGGCGCAGCGGGTGCGCTCCGGCTACGCCGACCACTGGGGCGTCTCGGAGGGCGAGGTGCTGGACCGCTTCGAGGCGAAGATCCCGCTCGGCCGGTACAGCACCCCCGAGGAGGTCGCCGCGCTGGTCGGCTATCTGGCCACCGACGCCGCCGCCCCGATCACCTCCCAGGCCCTGAACGTCTGCGGCGGTCTCGGCAACTACTGAGCACGCGCCCGCCCGGACCCATCCGGCCGGCGCACCAGCCACAACGAGGAAGAGAGCGCGGTGTCACAGCCCACGACGCACTTCACGGAACATTCGGTCTCCATCGCCGCACCGGCCGACATCACCTACGCACTGATCGCGGACGTGACGGGCTGGCCCCGGCTGTTCGCCCCCACCGTGCACGCGGAGCGGGTCTCGGGCGACGACGAGCAGGAGGTCATCCGGCTCTGGGCCCTGGCCAACGGCGAGGTGCGTACCTGGACCTCGCGCCGCCTGCTGGACCCCCGGGCCCGCACGGTCGCCTTCCGCCAGGAGGTCTCGCAGCCCCCGGTCGCCGCCATGGGCGGCGAATGGCGGATCACGGCGCTGCCCGACGGGGGCTGCGCCGTCGACCTGCTCCACGACTACGCGGCCGTCGACGACGACCCGGACGGCCTGGACTGGATCGAGCGGGCCGTCGACCGCAACAGCAGGGCCGAACTCGCCGCGCTGAAGACGGCGGCCGAGCAGCACGAGCGGACCGGCGAGCTGGTGATGTCCTTCGAGGACAGCGTGGACATCGCGGCCTCCGCGGCCGAGGTGTACGCCTTCATCGACCGCAGCGACCTGTGGCCCGAGCGGCTTCCCCACGTCTCGCGCCTGGAGCTCACCGAAACCGTTCCCGGGCTCCAGCTGATGACCATGGACACCCGCTCCCCCGACGGCACCGTGCACACCACGGAATCGGCGCGGGTCTGCTTCGAGGACACCCGTATCGTCTACAAGCAGACGCGGGTGCCCGCCATCATGACGGCCCACACCGGGGAGTGGACGTTCAGGCCCACCGCCGACGGTGTACGCGCCACGTCCCGGCACACGGTGGCCATCAACCCCCACACGGTGCGCGACCTGCTGGGCGAGTCGGCGACCGTCGCCGACGCCCGTCAGGCCGTACGCAGCGCACTGGGCACCAACAGCCTGGCCACCTTGAACCTCGCCAAGACGCACGCGGAGTCGGACCGTGGCTGAGGACCGGGCGCCGTCCGGCACGGTCGACGGGCTGCTGGCACGGGCCGCGCGCCGCCATGGGGACCGCGTCGCCGTGCGCGGCACGGCGCCCGGCTCCCTCTCGCTGACCTTCGCCGAGCTCGACGCGGCGGCCGACCGGTGGGCCGCCGCCATCCAGGCGCTGATCGGGTCGGACGGGCAGAACGTGGCGCTGGCCTCGCCGCTGGACCCGGCCTTCGCCGCGGCCTTCCACGGCATCGTGCGCAGCGGCAACGTCGTCGTCCCCGTCAACCCGCTGCTGCGCGCCGGTGAGCTGCGCCATCTCCTGGGCACCACCCGGGCACGGCTGGCCGTCGTCACCGACGCGATCCGCGAGGAACTGCGCCCGCTGCGTGCGGAACTGCCGTATCTGGGCGACGTGGTGCTGCTCGGCGAGGAGTGGCCGCAGGGCCGCCCGGCCGCCGTCGCCCACCCGGCGGACACCGCCTGTCTGCATTTCACCAGCGGGACGACCGGACTGCCGAAGGCGGCGGTGCTCAGCCACGCGAACCTGCTCGTGAACGCCGGGCAGATCGCCCGCGCACACGCCCTGGACGACGGCTCGGTCACCGTCAACCACCTGCCCAAGTACCACCTGATGCACCTGAACTCCGCGTTGAGCGCGGGCGCCACCCAGGTGCTCTGCCCCGATCCCGACCCGGTGGCGGCGGTGCGGGCGGCGAACACGCACCGGGCGACGCACTACTACAGCATCCCCGTACGCCTGAACCGGCTCGCCGCCGACGCCCGTCTGCCGGAACTCGCCCTCGACACCGTGCGGCTGATCGCCTCGGGCGGCTCCGCGCTGGGCGCCGCGTCCGCCGCGGCCCTGCGCGACCACTTCCGCATCCCCGTGATCCAGGGCTACGGACTGGCGGAGACGTCACCGCTCACCCACAGCGACGGGCCGCGGTCGCCGCGGCCCGGTTCGGTGGGAACCGTGGTGGAGGGGACCGAGTGCCGGATCGTCGACCCGGAGACCGGCCGTGCGGTGCCGGTGGGCGAACGCGGCGAGGTCCAGGTGCGCGGCCCGCAGGTCATGCGCGGGTATCTGGAGGGGCCCTCGCCCCTCGACGCGGAGGGCTGGCTGGCCACCGGTGACATCGGCCGGGTGGACGAGGACGGCTATCTGTTCCTGGTCGACCGGATCAAGGACGTCTTCAAGTGTGACAACTACCTGGTCTCGCCGGCCGAGGTGGAGCGGGCCCTGAGCGCTCATCCCGCCGTCGCCGACTGCGCGGTGGTCGACCTGCCCGATCCCCTCAGTGGCGCGGTCGCGGCCGCGCTGGTCGTCCTGGCCGATCCCGCCGCCTCTCTCCCTGCCGTGGTGGCGGAGGTGAACGCGGCTCTCCCCTACTACCAGCACGTCCGGCACGCCGAGCCGGCGGACGCGGTTCCCCGGTCCGCGAACGGAAAGATCGAGCGCAGACAGCTGCGCGAGGAGCTCATGCAGCGGCGGGCACCCGTCCCGCCCCGTCCCGGAGGTAACGAAGTGTCAGATTCGCCCCAGCCGACCATCGCCGTCACGAAGTTCACGGTGAAGGCGGACACCGCCGAGTTCGAGCAGGCGTTCAAGGAGCACGCGGAGTTCATGCGCAGCCGCCCCGGCTTCCAGCGCGCCCACCTGGTCCGCTCGGCGCGCACGCCCGAGGTCTACGTCAACGTGGGGTACTGGGACGACACCGCCTCCTACCTCGCGGTGCTCCAGTCCGAGGAGTTCCGCTCCCACCTGGGGCTGTTCGCCCGCCTCGCCGACGTCGAGCCGTTCCAGGGGCCGGTGGTGTCCACCCTGGAGCCGGGCGCGGCATGAGCGAGCCGACGACCGGCAGCACCCTCGGCCTGGAAGGGCGCACCGCCGTGGTCACCGGCGGCACCCGGGGCCTGGGCCTGGCCATCGCGCGCAAACTGGTCGCGTGCGGCTGCGACGTGGTCCTGGGCTACGGCAGCAGCGACGAGGACGCGGCGCGTGCGCTGAGCAGCCTCGACGGCCTCAAGGGCGGCGCGACGGCGTTCCGGGCCGACCTGGGCGAACCGGACGCGGTGGACAGGCTGCTGGAAGCGGTACGGGAGCGCCACGGCCGCCTGGACGTCTTCGTCCACAACGCGGCGACCTGGACCCCGATGCCGGCGACGGCGGCCGACCACGCGGCCCTGCACACCGACATCGCCACGGCGGTGGACCCGCTGCTGCGCGCGGCGGCCCTGCTGCCCGGTCTGATGCCGCCCGGCGGGCGCATCGTCGCCGTCTCCAGCACCGGTGCGCGCCAGGTCGTGCCCGGATACGTGAGCCTCGGCCTCGCCAAGGCGGCGCTGGAGTCGCTGGTGGGCTATCTGGCGGTGGAGCTCAGCAAGCACGGCATCGCCGTCAACGCGGTCTCCACGGCCAAGCTCGACAAGGACCCCGGCGCGGCCAAGGGCCCCGTGGAGGCGGCCCTCGCCTCCCGGACCCCGGGCGGCAGGCTGACGGTGCCGTCCGACGTCGCCGACGTGGTCGCGCTGCTGTGCACGGACGAGGCGGCGTGGCTGCGCGGCCAGGTCGTCACGGCCGACGGAGGTCTGGGCCTGCGCCCCTGACCACGCCGGGTGCGGGTATGCCGCTGGGCCCCACCCCCCTCGCGGGGTGGGGCCCAGCGGCATACCCGGCACCCCGTCAGCCCTCGGTGCGCATCCGCTCGTACCAGGCGAGGCACTCCTCGTAGGTGGGCAGCAGGCCGGCCCGCGCGGCCTGCGCGACGGTCGGCGCCTCGGCGTCCTTGCGGGACATGACCGGGACACCGTCGGTGTCCCACGGCAGCGCCAGCTCGGGATCGAAGGGGTCGATCTCCAGCGGGGTGCCGGGCACATAGGCGGTGGAGCAGAGGTAGCCGACACAGGCGTCGTCGGTCAGCGCGACGAAGCCGTGCCCCACCCCCTCCGGAACGAACACGGAGGCACCCTCCTCGGCCCGCAGCACATTGACGTCGTGCACCCCGAAGGTGGGCGACCCCAGGCGGATGTCCACGACGATGTCCCTGACCGCACCGCGATGGCAGGTGACGACCTTCGCCTGCCCCGGCGGGAGCAGCACGCTGTGGATGCCCCGCAGCACCCCGCGGCGGGACACCGAGTAGTTGATCTGTCTGGGCGTGAAGGAGCGGCCGATCGCCTCGGGTACGTCCGAATCCTTGAACGCCTCGTAGAAGCTGCCGCGCTCGTCCAGCAGGAGGCGGGGACGCAGCAGATAGCACCCAGGCACGGTCAACGGGTGGATCTCCATGACCGGGAGGCTACGGACGTCCCCTTGAGGATCGGACAAGGCCGGTGCGTGCGGCACCCGTTCCTTGAGGACGGCTCGAAGCCGGCCGGGCAGCATCCGGTGCCATGACGGACAAGGACGACGACGAGCGGCGGCCGGTACGGCTGGGAGTGCTGGGCTGCGCGGACATCGCGTGGCGGCGCACCCTGCCGGCCGTGGTGGCACAGCCGCTGGTGGACCTGGTCGCGGTGGCCAGCCGCGACGCGGACAAGGCGGAGCGTTTCGCGGAGCGGTTCGGCTGCGCCGCGGTCACCGGGTACCAGGAGCTGCTGGAGCGGGACGACATCGACGCGGTGTACGTGCCGCTGCCCGCGGGGCTGCACGCACAGTGGATCGAGGCGGCCCTGCGGGCGGGCAGACACGTCCTGGCGGAGAAACCGCTGACCACGGACGCCGCCACGACCGCGCGTCTGGTGGACCTGGCGCGCGGACGCGGGCTGCTGCTCATGGAGAACTTCATGTTCACCTACCACGCGCAGCACGCCGAGGTGCGGCGGCTGGTCGCCGACGGCGCCATCGGCGAACTGCGGGCGTTCTCCGCCGCGTTCACCATCCCCGAGCTTGCCGACGACGACATCCGCCACCAGAGCGCGCTCGGCGGCGGCGCACTGCTCGACGTCGCCGGCTACCCGGTGCGGGCGGCCGAGCTGTTCCTCGGCGACGGGCTGGAGGTCGTCGGCTCCGTCCTGCGCCACTGCCCCCGGCGGGGCGTCGACATGGCGGGCGCCGCGCTGCTGCGCACCCCGTCCGGGATCACCGCCCAGCTCACCTTCGGCATGGAGAACGCCTACCGGTCGTCGTACGAACTGTGGGGCAGCACCGGGCGGATCACCGTGCCGCGCGCCTTCACCCCGCCCCCGGACCACCGCCCGGTGATCCGCGTCGAGCGGCAGGAGGGCACCCGGGAGATCACCCTGCCCGCCGACGACCAGTTCGCCAATGTCGTCCGGGCCTTCGCCCGCGGTGTCCTGGACGGCGGCACGCTGCCCCACGCGACCGGACACGGCCCGGACGCCGCCGTACGCCACGCCTGCCTGGTCGACGAGATCCGCCGGCTCGCCTCCTGACCCCCCCTGCGCCCCCAAGGACTTCGACATGCGCATTCTGTTCACCACGTACGCCGCCCGGCCGCACTTCTATCCGATGGTGCCGCTCGCCTGGGCCTGTCTCAACGCCGGCCACGAGGTACGGTTCGCCAGCACCCCGGAGCTGATGGACACCGTCCACGCCTCCGGCCTGCCCGGTGTGTCGGTCGGGGCCGACATCGACGCCGACTCCTGGTACCGGCGCGGCACGTTCGTCCCCAAGCCGGCCGCCGACGACGAGTCGGAGGTCGACGTCTGGATGCGGGTCACCGACCAGCTGGCCGAGAAGCAGTTCAGTGTCTGCGAGCACATGGCCGACGACCTGGTGGACTACTGCCGCCAGTGGCGCCCCGACCTGATCGTGCACGACCCGGTGACCTTCGCGGGCCCGGTGGCCGGACAGGTCCTCGGCATTCCCACGGTGAGTCATCTCTACGGCCTCGCCCGGCTGCTGCGGCTGGACATCAAGGACTGGGTGGGCACCGAGCACCGCCCCGGCTATCTGGACCTCTTCACGCGCCGGGGCGTCGAGCCGCTGCTGCACCCCGAGGCCTGGATCGACCCCTGCCCGCCGGGGCTGCGCTGGCCCGGGCAGCGCGAGATCGACCGCGTCCAGATGCGCTACATCCCCTACAACGGCCCGGGCGCCGAGCCGTCCTGGCTCTCCCGGCGGCCCTCGCGTCCTCGTGTCCTGGTCACCTGGGGGACCTCGCAGCAGAAGAAGCTGGGGGTGGGCATCATCGAGCTGTTCGCGGAGATCACCCGCAGCGCGGCCTCGCTGGACGCCGAGGTCGTCCTGACCGTCGGCGCCATGGAGCCCGAGCACCGCGCCCACCTCGGCGATCTGCCGGACAACGTGCGCACCGTCGACTGGATCCCGCTCGGCGCCCTCGTGCAGAGCTGCCAGGCCATCGTGCACACCGGCGGCACGGGCGTGATGATGACCGCCGCGGCCTACGGGGTGCCCCAGCTCGGCATCACCAAGATTCCCGAGGGACGGTTCAACGTGGAGCGTCTGGTCGCGGTGGGGGCGGGCCGCCATCTGCCGCAGGACGAGGTCGACACGGCCGGTGTGCGCTCGCACGTGTCGGCGCTGCTGGAGGACGCCTCCTACCGGGACGGCGCGGCCGCGCTGCGCCAGGAGATCGAGGAGCAGCCGGGGCCCGCGGCGGTCGTCCCCGCGCTGGAGCGGATCGTCGCCGAGGCGGGGGCCGCGCGGTGACGGCCGGCACGACCGCGGGCCCGGTGCTGCGCAGGCCCGGTAACCGGCTGGAGCGGCGCGCCGTCGGCTACTGGACCGTGCGCGCGGCCGCCGCCTGGCTGCTGCTGCTCGGGGCGCAGGGCCTGTGGTCGCTGTTCGGGCCCGACGGGCACGGCACGCTCCGCCAGGCCGCGCTCGCCGCGACCGCCGTGGCCGGCGCCGCGCACACCCTCGTGATGCCGTCCTGGCGCTATCGCGTGCACCGCTGGGAGGCGGCCCCCGAGGCGCTCTACACCCAGACCGGCTGGCTGGTGGAGGAGCGCCGGATCGCACCGGTCTCGCGCATCCAGACCGTCGACACCGCACGCGGCCCGCTGGAACAGCTCTTCGGCCTCACCAACGTCACGGTCACCACCGCCTCGGCGGCCGGTCCCCTGGTCATCCAGGGGCTCGGCCACACGGCGGCCATGGAGCTGGCGGCCTCGCTGACCCAGCGCGCCCAGCTGGCGAAGGACGATGCCACGTGAGCACCCCTCCCCCCGCTGATCCGACGCCTTGGCGGCGGCTGCACCCGAGGATGCTCGCGGTGCAGCCCCTGCACGAGTTCGTCCGCGCGCTGCCCGTCCTGATGGCGATGCTGGTCGTGGGCCTGAGCACCGGAAACGGCGAACAGTGGTCCCTGCTGGCCTCGGTGGCCACGATCCTGCTCGGCCCGGTGCGCTGGTACACCACCGCCTACCGGGTCACCGCGGACCAGGTGCAGCTGCGCCGCGGGCTGCTGCGCCGTGAGGTGACCTCGGTGCCGCGCGAACGGGTGCGCAGCGTCGACGTCACCGCCCACCCGCTCCACCGCATACTGGGCCTGGCCCGGGTCGAGATCGGCACCGGCAGCGCCGATCGCGGCGCCGAGCGGCGCCTGCGTCTGGACGCGCTGAGCGCCGCCGACGCGGACCGGCTGCGGGCCGAACTGTTCCGCGCGGGCTCCGCGCGGCCCGAGGCCGGGGCGCTGGTCGCCTTCCGGCCCGGGTGGCTGCGGTACGCGCCGCTCAACGTGGGCGGCCCCGTACTCCTCGCGCTGCTCGCCGCGCTGCTGCACGAGATGCGCCTCGACCCGTGGCACACGGCTCCCGCGCATGCTCTGGCGGACCGGCTGAGCGGCAGCCATCCGTGGAGCGGTGTGCTGGAGGCGGCGCTTTTGGCCATCGCGAGCACCATGGCCGCGTCCACGCTGTTCTACGCCGTGATGTTCGGCAACTTCCGGCTCTCCCGGCTGCCCGACGGCACCCTGCGGACCGCGCACGGCATGCTGACCACCCGGACCGTCACGGTCGAGGAGCGTCGCGTCCACGGCATCGAGATCGGCCGGACCCTGCCCGTACGCGCGCTGGGCGGGGCCAGGTGCGTGGCGATCACCACGGGGGTGCGCCCGGGCCGCGGCGGCGGCGCGCTGATGGTGCCGTCGGCACCGGTGGACGAGGTCCGCCGGGTGGCGCGCGCCGTGCTGGGCACGCCGGATCCCGTGGACTGCGCGCTGGCCCCGCGTCCGCGGCGGGCGCTGCGGCGCCGGCTGGTGCGGGCGCTGCTGCTGGGCGTGGCGGGGGCCGCGCTCTTCACGGCGGCCGTGCGGTGGTGCGCGGTGCCGGTGTGGCCGTGGCCGGCCGTGGCCCTGCTGCTGCCGCTCGGTGCGGCGGCGGCGCTCGACGGGTACCGGGCGCTGGGCCATGCCCTCACCGGCCCGTACGTGGTGGGCCGCTCGGGTGTGCTGGTGCGGCGTCACTGGGCGCTGTCGCGCCGGGGTGTGGTCGGGCTGCGGCTGCGCGGCTCGTACTTCCAGCGGCGGGCCGGTCTGGTGACGCTCATCGCCACCACCGCCGCCGGACGCCGCCGTTACGACCTGCCCGATCTGGCCGTGGACGAGGCGCTGCGGGTGGCCCGGGAGCTGGTTCCGGGCCTGCTCGACCCGTTCCTGGAACCGGCCCCGGACGGGTCCGCGCCGACGGCTCAGACGAGCGAGGCCAGGACCGGTACGAGCTCGGCCGGAGCCGGCTGAGCGGCGATCTCGGCGGCCAGGGCACGGGCCTGCTCGCGGAACCCGGTCCCGGCCGCGCCGTCGTCCCCGGCGGTCAGGCCGGTGACCGCGGCCGCCAGGGCGCCGGGGTCGGTCTGGTCCGCGCCCTGCAGCACCATGCCCACCCCCCGCCGGGCCAGTCCCGCCGCGCAGTCCGCGAGGGCGGGGTGCGGCGGGGGCAGCAGCAGCTGCGGCACACCGCGGGCGCAGGCGGTCATCGCGGTGCCGGTGCCACCGTGGTGGATCACCAGGTCGCAGGAGCCGAACAGCGCGTCCAACGGCGCCCGTTCGACGATCCGGAACCGGTCGGGCAGCGGCTTGAGCAGCGGGCGGACCGTCTGCGGCACGGTCATCACCACCTCCGGGCCGGTGTGCGGCAGCAGGGCCCGGGCGACGGCGTCGAGCCGCGCCGCCAGGTCGCCGCCCTCGATGAAGTCGGCGCCCGACTGGGCCGCCTGGCTGCCGAAGAGCCCGAACGTCACGCACACCCGGCGCCGCTCGGCCCGGCGCGCCCACGGCGGTATCGGCTGGGCGCCGTTGAACGGGACGAACCGGACCGGCCGCACACCCGCCGGGGCATCGAGCCTCAGGCTCGGCGGGCAGGGGTCGAGGGTCAGCGCGGGCTCGGGCAGTCCGCGCGTCGCGCCGAGCCGGGCCGCGGGCTCGGCCAGCAGCGCACGGGCCCGCGCGATCGCGTCGGCGCTCAGCGAGTCGGGGCCTCCCCAGCGCTGGACGACGGCGGGCACGTCGAGAACGGCCGCGACGACCAGGCCGGTGAACTCGATCGGGTCGCACAGCACCAGGTCGGGGCGGAACTGCCGGGCCGCGGCGAGGAATCCGTCGACCACCCGCCCCACCCGCACCTGCCAGGGATGCCCGCCGGCCGGCCAGGCCCGCCCCGCGAAGGCGCGCCGCTGCCCCGAGGTGAGCGCCTGCGCCAGACCCCCCGGTCCCGGGTCCGTCCCGGCGGTTGGTGCGGCGGCCTCCGTGCCGGGGGCCGGCACCGGCAGCTCCGCCGCCTCGGCGGCGGGCAGTCCGGCCCGCCGGGCCGCCTGAGCGACCTCGGCGCGCCCCACGACCAGCACCTCGTGCCCGGCCGCCCGGGCCGCCCAGGCCATGGGGACCATACAGAGCAGATGGCTCGGCGCGAGCGCCGCGACGAGCATCCTCACCGGGCACCCGACCCGGCAGCGAGGGCCTCCAGTTCGGGCACGAGCGCGGCCGGTGCGGGCAGCGTGGCCATCTCCTCGGCGACCTCGCGGGCGCCCGAGCGGTGAGCCGGGTCCTCCAGAAGCGCGCGCACCGCCCGCCGGATCGCCGCCGGGTCGTCCTGGGCGGCGGGGTCGGTGAGCTCCAGGGCGGCGCCCCTCTCGCGCAGCCGGGCGGCCCAGAGCGACTCGTTGCCGATCTGCGGCAGCACCAGCTGCGGCAGGCCGAACGCGCAGACGGTCAGCGCCGTTCCGGTGCCGCCGTGGTGGACGACGAGCTCGCAGGTGTCGAGGAAGAGATTGAGCGGTACGGGTTCCACGACCCGGGTGGAGGGCCCCACCGGCCCGAGTTCGCCGTGGTGGGCGGCCGGCAGCGTCACGACCGTCTCGACGTCCTCGATGCCCTCCAGCGCGTCCACCACGGCGCGGAACAGCGGAACACCGTTGAGCGAGGCGGTCAGTCCCCCCAGGGTGACGGCCACCCGGCGCCCGTGGGCGGGCTCGGCCAGCCACTGCGGCAGGGTGCCCGCGCCGTTGTAGGGGACGTAGCGCACCGGGGTGGCCCCGGCGGTGTCCGCGCCGCGGACCGAGGGCGGGCACGAGTCCAGGACCAGGCTCGGCCCGGGGAGTTCGCCGGTGAGCCCGTGGCGCGCGAAGCGGGCGCCGAGCAGGTTGCGCGCCATGCCCAGCACCTCGTCGGCGAACGGGTCGATGTCCCAGCGGTGGTGCACCACCGGGACGCCGAGCACCCCGCCCACGAGCAGCGCGCTGAACTCCATGGGGTCGCTCACGACCAGGTCGGGCCGCCAGTCGGCGGCGAACTCCAGGTACTCCTTCATCAGATAGCGGGCGTGCATCAGCCAGGGCATGGCCAGGGTGAACGGAGTCTGGTCGCTCACCTGCGCCCGGCCCGCCTGGTTGGGCCTCTTGCCCGGGGGCAGCTTGGCCGTCAGTGCCTCGACGGCGTCGTACAGGTCCCCGATCGCGAAGGCGGGCAGGCCGGCCGCGAGGGCGGGCGCCACGATGTCCGGCTGCCCCACGACCAGCACCTCGTGCCCCGCGGTGCGCAGGGCCCAGGCGAGGGGGACGATCGGTGTGAAATGGCTGGGCACCGGTGTGGCCATGATCAACACCCGCATGGGGCCTCCTCAGGGGCGGAGGGCAGCCCCCTCCGTACGGCAGATTCCCCCGGAGTATCCGGGCGCCCCTTCGACGCGCGTTCGAGAACGCGCGCCGGTCGGTCCCCCTTCGAACCGGCCTCGAAGAGGGTGTGAGCGGATGGGATCATGGTGGATCGAGTGCGACCTGTGTACTACCTGGTCTCCCCCGCGGGGATTCCCAACTACGGCGACGAGCTGATCGCCGCGAGCTGGCTGCGCCACCTCGCCGAGGCGGCCCCGGACGCCGACGTCGTGGTGGACTGCATCGGCCCCGAGGCGGCCGCCGCGCGGCTGGGCGCCCTGCATCCGCGCGCGCGGTTCGTGAACGGCCTGTGGCAGCTGTGCGTCCTCAACTGGTCGCCGGATCCCGCCCGTACGGCCGAGGCGGTCGAGGCCGCCGTGCGCGACCCGGACCGCAGCCCGGAACAGGCCGGGGCGCTGCGGCTGCTGCGCCGCGCGGAGGTGGTCCACCTGCTCGGCGGCGGTTTCATCAACGCGATCTGGGCCCCCTTCGCCGGCCTGCTCGCGGGGATCACGACCGCCACCGGGCTCTCGGGCGGGCGGGCCGCGATGACCGGGCAGGGGCTGTGGCCGCCGGCCGAGGGCGCGAGCGGTCTGATCCGCTCGCTCGCCGGGCGGTTCGCGGTCATCGACGTGCGGGACGCGGCCTCGGCGGAGCTGCTGGAGGCCGGGCCCGCCACGCAGAGCTGCGACGACGTCTTCCTCGACGCGGGCCCCCACCTCTACGACGACGGCGACGGCGTACCGGACGTGATGGTGAGCGTGCAGTCGCTGCTCGCCGACGGCGACCCGGACCAGCTGCTCGCCTTCGTCGCCAAGGTCGTCGGCGCCTGGGGCGCCGAGCGGGTGGGTCTGCTCGAGTGCGCGCCCGACCAGGACGCACAGATCCTGGAGCAGGCACGGGGGTTGCTGCCCGAGGTGCGCACCTACTCGATGGCGCGGGTGCTGGAGCGGGGCCTGCCCGTGCGCCCCGGACAGGCGTGGCTGACCACCCGCTTCCACCCCCATCTGGTGGCGGCCGCGGGCGGCGCGTCCGGTGTGGCGCTGAGCATCCGCCCGGACTACTACGGCACCAAGCACGGCTCGCTGATCGACGGCGGCTCCAACTGGCGGCTGCTGGAGGGTCTGGGCGCCCCGGACGCGATGGCGGTGCCGGACCGGCCGGAGAGCGGCGGCTACGCGCCGCAGACGCTCCAGCGCCTGCGCGCCGCCAAGCGGGCCGTCGCCGACCGCGTCTACGGCACCCGCTGAGACACCGTACGCATCAGGGCCGGCCCCGCAGTGGGGCCGGCCCTGACTCATGTCCGTCCGTCACACGGCGGCCACGGACTCCGTCAGCTGCCGCAGGACCTCGCTGGGGGCGGGTGCGAGGGCCATCTCGGCCTGGAGCCGGCCCGCCGCCGCACGCGGGGCGGGATCGTCGAGGAGGACGGCCAGCGCCGCGCGGAGGGCGTCCGGCCGGGCGGTCAGCCCCTCCAGCGCGACGACGGCCCCGGTCGCGGCGAGCCGCCGGCTGAAGGCGATCTGATCGCTCGCCATCGCGAGGGAGAGCTGCGGCACGCCCGCCACGGCGCCGTTCATCAGGCAGTTGTCACTGCCGTGGTGGACCAGCACGTCGGCCTCGGGCAGCAGCAGGTGGAGCGGGAAGTCCTCCAGCACCCGCACCCCCTGGGGGAGCGGCCCGAGCGCCCGTACCTGCTCGGGCGCCGCGGTCAGCACCACGTCGGCGCCGAGCGCCGCCGCGCCCTCCACCGCTTCGCGCAGCGCGGGTACGTCGGGCCCGTAGATGCCGGTGGCGGAGCGGCCCCACACCACGCAGACCCGGGGGCGCGTCCGCCGCTCCAGCGTCCAGGCCGGCAGCGCGCCGGGACCGTTGTACGGCACGTAGCGCACGGGCATCCGCACCGCGTCGCCGAGCGGCGGTACGGCCGACGGGGGCGAGGGGTCGATCACCCGGGTGATGCGGTCACGGCCCCAGGCCGGTACCCCGGGCCGGGCCATGTTGTTCACCAGATCACGCAGGGCCAGGTCGAGCCCCAGCTCCTCGTCGACCGTCCCGAACAGGCCGGGCGCGCAGTACACGCTCTCCACGCCCAGCTCGTCGGCCACCAGGGCGCCTTCCTCCGCCAGTACGTCGTGGCAGACGAGCTGGGGCCGCCAGGCACGGGCGAACTCCCGGGTGCGCAGATGGCTGATCCGCACGGCGTCGCCGTATTCACCGGTGAACGCCTTCTGTGCGGCGGCCACGTCGAACTCGTCCAGACGGGACACGCGTTGGCCGGTGACCGGGTGCAGCGGCAGCCCGGGCAGAGCGGCGCGTCCCTCCGCCACCTGGGCGTAGAGGTTCAGCCGCGCCATGTACATCATGTCGGGGCTCTCCAGCACGGGCACCGGCACCAGCCCGGCCCGGCCGATCGTGTCCGCCTGGGCCGGGGCGCACACCACCCGCACCTCGTGGCCCGCCGCCTGCGCCGCCCAGCCGAGCGGGATCATGCAGAAGTAGTGGCCGGCCCAGTTCGACGTCGTGAACAACAACCGCATGGTCGCCTCCAGCACAGCGTTCGGTACCAGGCCGGGTCCGGCCGGAGTGCGGCCGGACCCGGCGTCGAAGGAACAGGTCAAGGAACAAAAGGGAAGGAGAAGGGGGATGAGAGGGGCGCGGCTCAGCGGCGCCTGGCGATCCCCCGGACGGCCAGCGGGGCGAACACCGCGGCCACCACCAGCGAGGAGAGCAGGGTGTAGCAGACCGGCCGGGCGACCGCGCCGCCCAGGAGCAGGCCGCGCTCGGCGGCCGCCAGCCAGGTGACCGGGTTGACCTTGACAAACGCCTGGAGCCAGCCGGGCATCGTGTCGGTGCGGGCGAAGGCGCCGCTGATGAAGGTGAGGGGGATGGTGCAGAGGAAGGAGAGCATCTGCACCGTCTCGGCCGACTTCACCGACAGGCCGATCGCCATGGCCAGCCAGGCCAGGCCGAAGGAGAATCCGGCGAGCAGCAGCACCCCGTAGCCCAGGTGCCACCAGTGGGTGTGGACCCGGAAGCCGAGCGAGAAGCCGACGATCAGGACCAGCACGAGCGCCCACATCTGGAGCACCAGGTCCGCGAAGTAGCGGGCGAACAGCGGGGCGAGGCGGGAGATCGGCATGGAGCGGAACCGGTCGAAGACGCCGCGCGAGACGTCGCCGAAGAGGGCGGGCGCGCTGCTCATGGCCGCGAACACGGCGTTGTAGCCGAGCACTCCGGGCACCTCGTACTGCAGGTACTCATGGCTGGATCCCGCCATCTGCCCGCCGTAGATGTACGTGGAGAGCATCAGGAACAGGATGGGCTGGATGCCCAGCAGGAACAACGGCTCCGGGTTGTGCCGGATCTGGGTGAGGACACGCCAGGTCAGGGCCCTGGTGTGGCGGAAGGCCCGGAGCGGGCCGACGCGGCGGGCGCCTTTCTTGGCGGCGGCGGGGAAAGTGGCCGACGGGGTGAGGACGTCGGTGGTCATGCGGCGGTCTCCTCGCTGTGTGCGGCCGGGCCGGTGCCGGGCCCGGCGTCCTTGTCCTGCTGGGCGTCGGCGGCCGGGCCGCCGACGATGGCGAGGAACGCCTCGTCCAGGCTGGGCTTGCGCAGTCCGGCCTCGTCCAGCCGCAGCCCCGCCTCCTCCAGCCGGCGCAGCACCGCCGACATCAGTGCCCCGTCGGCCGAGGGGACGACGACCGTGCCGTCCTCCTCGGCCGCGTCGGGTGCGAGCGGGCGGACGGCGGCCAGCATCGCCGCGAGGTCGTCCGGGTCGTCCGGCCGTACGACGAGCGTGCGGTCGCCCACCCGCGCCTTGAGGACGGCGGCGGTGCCGCGGGCGGCGACCCGGCCCTTGTCGATGACGATGAGGTCGTCGGCGAGGCGGTCCGCCTCCTCCATGTACTGGGTGGTGAGCAGCACCGCGGTGCCCGCGTCCGCGAGCCGGCGCACCGAACGCCACAGCTCGATACGGCTCTTGGGGTCGAGCCCCGTGGTGGGCTCGTCCAGGAAGAGCACCTGCGGCCTGCCCACCAGGCTCGCCGCCAGGTCGAGCCGGCGCCGCATACCGCCCGAGTAGGTCCGTACCGTACGCCGGGCGGCGTCGGTGAGCCCGAACTCCTCCAGCAGCTGCGCCGCCCGCTGCCGGGCGTCGGCCCGGCTCATCTCCAGCAGCCGGGCGACCAGGATGAGGTTCTCGGCGCCGGTGAGGTTCTCGTCGACGGCCGCGTACTGTCCGGTGAGCGCGATGAGCCCGCGTACCTGGGCCGCCTCGCGCACCACGTCGAAGCCGCCGATCAGGGCCCGTCCCGCGTCCGGTTTGACGAGGGTGGACAGGATGCGCACGGCGGTCGTCTTGCCGGCGCCGTTCGGTCCGAGCAGACCGAGCACCTGTCCCTCGCGCACCGCCAGGTCGATGCCCGCCAGGGCCTCAACGTCGCCGTAGCACTTGGCCAGTCCCTCGGCGAGCAGTGCCTCTGTCATGGTGGTCCTTTCTCCTGTGCCGTTCCGCCCCGGATGGTCGCGGGGATCACTGATACGGCGCTGATACGGGGCTGACCGCGGGCCGGGCCAGCACGGCGGCGCAGACGGCGGCGAGCCGGGCGAGGTGGTCCGCGCCGCTGTCGTCGCCCGCCCGCCAGCACACGAACCCGTCCGGCCGCACCAGGACGGCGCCGCTGTCGAAGACCCCGTGGGCCGCGGCCCACCCGCCGTCCACGTCGCGCAGCGCCTCCCCGACGCGGTGGACGCGGACGCCGAGGCCGGGATCGAGGCGGCGCCCCGCGTCGGCCCACCGCCCGCCGCGCTCCGCGCACATCAGCACGAAGGCGCTCCGGTACAGGTCCAGCGTGGACAGCCGGACGCCGTCACGTTCGAGGACGTGGTGGGGGGCCCGGGTGCCGGGTTCGCCCGTGAACTGAACGGCGGCCGCGGGTACCGGCTCGCCGGGGTGCTCCGCCAGCACGGCCTCGGAGCGGTAGCGGTGGCCCAGCACGGCGGCGAGCGGGTGCGGCGCGGGGCTGTCCTTCCCGGCGGAGAGGTCCTTCCCGGCCGGGCTGTCCTTCCCGGCGGGGGCGTCCTTCCCGGCGGGGGCGTCCTTCCCGGCGGGGGCGTCCTTCCCGGCCGGGCTGTCCTTCCCGGCCGGGCTGTCCTTCCCGGCGGGGCTGTCCTCCCGTCCGCCCGAGCGCCGGCGCATCTGCTGACGTACCGACTGCTCTGTGGCGGCGAGCGCCACCGGACGGCGCTCCTGCTCATAGGTGTCGAGCAGTCCCGCTCCCGCGGTGCCGCGCAGCAAAGCCGCCAGCTTCCAGGCGAGGTTGTGCGCGTCCTGGATGCCGGTGTTGCCGCCCAGGCCGCCGGCCGGCGCCATCACGTGCGCCGCGTCGCCCGTGAGCAGCACCCGGCCCTCGCGGTAGCGGTCCGCCGTCCACGAGGCGAGCTCCCAGGTCTGCACGCTCACGCCCGGAGCGTCCAGGTCCCGCAGGAGCTCCGGCTGAGGGCAGGGCGCCCCGACGGCGGCCCGGATCAGCTCCAGGCAGCGGGCGGCGGTGAAGTCGGCGGCGCTCTCGCCCCGTTCGGGCCGGTAGGGGACCATGAGGACCCAGCGCTCGGGGTGGTCGAGCCGGGTGAGCATGGTGTGGGCGACGGGCTCGTCCAGGTAGCACAGCGCCAGCGGACGCCCGCGCAGCGGCCCGGAGAGGTCGGCCCGGAAGGGGATGTTGGCGTAGTGGGCGATGCTGCCCACGCCGCTGGTCCTGATGGAGAGGGCGGCCCGCACCGGGGAGCGGTGGCCGTCGGCCGCCACCAGATAGCGGGCCCGCACGACGTGCCCGGTGTCATCTCGCAGGTCGCGCAGGTGCACGCGCACTCCGTCGGCGTCCTGCTCGAAGGTCTCCAGCCGGGTGGCGAACCGCAGCCGCGCGCCGCGCCGTTGGGCGTGGGTGCGCAGGACTGCCTCCACCTCGGGCTGGTCGACCAGCACGGGCGCGGTCGGGCTGATCGCCGTGAACGCCCCGGCCGCGGGGCGTGCCGCCCGGAAGAGCTCCTCGCCCGTCAGGGTGCGCGCCTGGGCGATCTGCGGCAGGTCGCGCAGGACGGAGGCGGGGGCCGCGCGCAGCGCCTCCTCCACACCGGCGGCGCGCAGCACCTCCATCGAGCGGAGGTTCAGTCCGCGCCCGCGCGGCAGCCTCGACGGCTCCCGGCGCTGTTCGACCAGGAGCGTGCCGACACCCTGGTCGGCCAGGAAGAGCGCGAGGGACAGGCCCACCAGCCCGCCACCCGCCACCACCACTTCGACATTGCTTTCCATGCCTGCTTCCCGTCACGTGAGTCACCTGCCCGAGCAGGGTGACGTGCGGGCTTCGAACGTGCTTCGAAGCGGCGCCGCAAGGATGTGCTCGCCCCTCAGTCACGGAAGGTAGCCATGACCCAGAACGAACTGCCCGGCGTCGATGTCCGGCAGCTGCACGACATCGCCCGCGGCTATGTCAAGACCGCTCTGCTGCGCACCGCGTTCGACCTGCGCCTCTTCGACCCGCTCGCCGAGGGCCCGCTGACCGCGTCGGCTCTCGCCGAGCTCAAGGACACCGACCCGCGGGGGATGCGCATCCTGCTGGACGCCCTGGCCGCGATCGGCCTGCTGTACGCCGAGGGCAACACCTACGCGCTGCCCGCCGGCGGCGAATCCCTGCTCGTCAGCACCGGCTCGCAGTTCTTCGGCGGCGCGGTGCGGCTCGGCGCGAGCGACTGGGAGTGGGACGCGCAGAAGAACCTCATCGACGCGGTGCGCCACGGCGGGACCGTCGCCGACACCCACGCGCTGACCCCCGAGTTCGACTACTGGCAGGAGTTCGCCACCAGCACCTCCTGGTTCAACAACGGCGCCGCCGAGCTGATGGCCGATCAGCTCGTCCCGTGGTCCAAGGACCGCGAGAGCGTCGACGTCCTCGACATCGCCTGCAGCCACGGCAGTTACGGATTCACCTTCGCGCAGCGCGAGCCGCGGGCCACCATCACCGGCCTGGACTGGCCCAGCGTCCTGGAGATCACCCAGCAGCACGCGGAGCGGCTCGGTGTGGCCGACCGCTTCAAGACCCTGCCGGGCGACATGTTCAAGACCCCGCTCGGCGGCCCGTACGACATCGTGATGCTCACCAACGTGCTGCACCACTTCTCGCGGGCCGAGGCGGTCGAGCTGCTCAAGCGCGCGGCCACGGCGGTCAAGCCGGGCGGCCGGATCGCGGTCGTCGGCCACACCACCGACACCGATGACACCCCGCACACCAACCCGCTGCCGTACATGTTCTCGGTGATCATGCTGGTGCAGACGCACAGCGGCGAGACCCACTCCGTCGACACCTACAAGGACATGCTCACCGAGGCGGGCTTCGTGAACCCCACCGACCACCGCGCCGAGAAGGCCATGCACCGGCTGTTCCTCGCCGAACGCGCCTGACCGGGAAGGATGCGCTCATGCCGCAGACCGGACCCGCCGCGATGACCACCGCGCGGCACCCCGCACCAGAAGGCGGCGGGCTGCCCGCCGCCGCCGGCGCGGCCCGGCCCGTCGTGGCCGGCCACGCACGCTCCGCCGACCGCGAGCGGGTGCTCGCGCCCGAAGCCGTACAGGCGATCACCGCGGCCGGGTTCGCCCGGCACTTCGTGCCCCGGCGGTTCGGCGGCGCGGCCGGCACCTTCACCGACTTCGTCGGCGCGGTCACCGAGGTCGCCGCGGGCTGCACCAGCGCGGGCTGGTGCGCCGCCCTCTTCGCCTCGCACGCCCGGATGGCGGCGTATCTGCCCGCCCGGGGCCAGCAGGAGATATGGCGCGAAGGCCCCGACGCCCGGGTGTCGGCGGGGTTCGTCCCGACCACCACCGCCACCGCCGCGCCGGGCGGGTGGCTGCTCGACGGCTCCTGGAACTTCATCAGCGGGGTCGACTTCGCCGACTGGATCCTGCTGTCGGCCTGGGAGCTTGACCCGGCCGAGAAACGGCTGCGGTTCTTCGCCGTGCCGCGCGCGGCCTGCGAGGTCCAGGACACCTGGTTCACCGTGGGACTGCGCGGCACGGGCAGCAAGACCGTGGTCCTCAGCGAGGTGTTCGTCCCCGAACACCGCTCGTTCTCCCAGGCCGTGCTGCTGGCGGGCACCGCGCCCGAGACCGAGCCCGCCCGCTGCCACGCGGTGCCCTTCCGCCTCGTCAACGGACTCACCATGGTGACGCCGGCGGTGGGCGCGGCGCAGGGGGCGCTGGACGCCTGGTCGCGGTGGATCGCGCGCAAGAGCGAGGTCCTCATGGGCCGCACCGTTCCGTCCGCCGAGAAGGCGTCGGTCCAGGCCGCCCTCGCCCGGTCCTCGGCCGCCGTGGAGACGGCCGCCCTGCTCATCGGGCGGATCGCCGCCACCGCGGACGCCGCGGGCGAGGTCACACCCGACGCGGTCCCGCGCAGCCACCGCGATTACGCGATCGTCGCCGAGTCCCTCCAGGACGCGGTGGACCGGCTGCAGCGGGAGAGCGGGGCACGCGGCCAGGCCGAGGGCAGCCCCGTCGAGCGGGCCTGGCGCGACGTCCACGCGGCGGGCAGCCACGCCGCCCTGCAATTCGACAGCAACTGCGCGGTGTACGCCCGGCACACGCTGGGCGCCTACCCGCCCGCCACCAAGGAGGCGGCCTCCCATGGCTGACCAGGTCCCGGCCCCGGCGTCCGGCACACCGGCCCCGCTGCGCCTGCACGCCCTCGCCTACAGCCTCGGCGTCACGGCCGCCGTGACCGCCGCCGCGCGGCTCGGGCTCGCCGACGCGGTCGGGGAGGAGCCCGTGCGGCCCGCCGAGCTCGCGGCGGCGGTGGGCGCCGACGAGGAGGCGCTGGTCCAGCTGCTGCGGGCGCTGGTGTGCCACGGCGTCTTCCGGGAGGCCGAGGAGGGCGGGTACGCCCACACCGAGCTGTCCCGGCTGCTGCGCACCGACGCGCCCGCCAGCCGCAAGGCGATGGCCCTGCTGGCGGGCGCCCCGTTCGCCTGGCGGATCTGGTCCCGCCTCGACGACGCGGTGCGCACCGGCGAAAGCGTCTTCCCCGGCCTGTACGGCAAGCCCCTCTTCGCCCATCTGCACGAGGACGAACCGGAGCTGGGCGCGCTCTTCGACCGGGCGATGGCGAAGTCCGGCGAAACGTCGGCCGTGGCGGTCGCGGCGGCGCTCGACCTGGCGGGCACGGACACGGTCGCGGACATCGGTGGCGGCCACGGCACCCTGCTGCGGGCGCTGCTGGAGCGCCATCCGGCCCTCAACGGCGTGCTGTTCGACCTGGAACAGGTGGTGGCCCACGCCGATCCGGTGCTGCGCGAGGGCGGTGAACTCGCCGGCCGCTGCCGGCTGGTGAGCGGTGACTGCCACATCGAGGTGCCGGTGACGGCCGACGTCTACCTCCTCAAGGGCGTCGTGCACATGTGGAACGACGCCACGGCCGTCGCGGCCCTGCGCACCCTGGTGCGCGAGGCCCGCCCCGGCGCGCGGGTGGTCCTCGTCGAGCAGGTCCTCGACGCCACCGACAACCCCGAGATCGCCACCGTGATGAATCTGCTGATGCTGGTCAGCCAGGGGGGCCGGGAGCGCACGGCGCGGGAGTTCCGCACGCTGCTGGAGCGGGCGGGCCTGGAGTTCCGCTCCATCACGGCGACCGGCTCGGTGGTGCGTCTGATCGAGGCCGTGGTCCCCGGCGCGAGGTGACCTGGGGCCTGGCCGGGCGGATCCGGTCGCCCGCGAAGTGCCTTCGCCTTTCGGATCCGGTTGCCCCGGCCGCGGTTCAGCGGCCGGCCGCCGCGGCGAGCCGGCCGGCCCAGGCCTCGGGGCCGGCCGCCGCCGCGGCCGTACCGGCCCGGTAGGCCGCCTCCAGCGCGGGCCCGGCCGCCAAGTCCGCGCAGCGGGCCCGTATCCGCACCGTGTCGGGGTGGGTGCGGCCCGCCCGGCCGGTCAGACCGTCCCCGACGCCGAGCAGGCCCATGGCCCGCTCGGCGTAGCCGTGTTCCTGGGCGATGTCGGCGCCGAGCCGGGCCACGGCCGCGATCAGGCGCGGGTCACCCAGGTGCAGGGCGTGCGTCATCGCCTCCGCGTACCGCTCGGCCGCGCTGGCCGTGCGCCGCTCGGCCACGTCGATGTGCCCCTGCCCGCACAGCGTCAGGGCGAGCTGTTCCGCGTCGGGCCACCCGGTGGTGCCCGACGCCGCGGGGCCGCCGGCGAGGACGGCCGCGGCGCCCGCCGGATCGCCCTGCCAGCGCACGACGTCCGCCAGCGCCCAGCGCACCCGCGGCACGCAGCGGGTGATGCCGAACCGCCGGGCCGTCTCCAGGGCCCGCTCCAGCTCACCGCGCCCGCCGGCCATGTCGCCGCCGCGGGCGCGTTCCCCGCCCAGCCGGGCCCGGATGGTGACCTGGTCCTCCAGCGCGCCGAGCTCGACCGCCAGATGGAGCGCGTCCTCCAGCAACTGCGCCGCCTCACCGGGTCCCTCGGCGGTCGCGGCGATCTCGGCGAGGGCGCTCAGAGCCTGGATCTGTGCCCACCGCTCCCCCGCCGCGCGGGCCTCGCGCAGCGCCGCCCGGTAGTGGTGGCGGGCCGTGTCCGCGTCGCCGCGCACGGCGTGCAGATGACCGCAGTTGAGGTGCCCGCACGCCCGGGTCCACGGATTGGCCTCGCGCGTGAGGCGGTCCATCGCGTCCAGCGCCCCGGCCGGGTCCTGGTCGAGCATGTGCAGCATGGCCTGGAACGCGGCGAGTTCGGGACGCTCGGGCGCCCCGGGCGGGCGGGTGTGCCGCGCCAGTTCCATCCACTGCCGGATCCCGGCCATGGCCTCGGACACCGGGTGGGCGGTGGCGGCGGGCGCCAGGGCCGACATGATCAGTACGAGGGCGCGGGCGTCGGCGGGGGTGTCCTCGCCCGCGACGGACAGGGCCCGGGCCGCCCGTTCCGCCGCCTCGATCTGCTGCCCGCTCAAGAACCAGTACCAGCCGAGCGCCGCCACCATCCGTACCGCGAGGGCGCCCTCGCCGGCCTCCACCGACCAGTACAGCGCCGCCTGGAGGTTGTCCTGCTCGGCGCGCAGGCGGCCCAGCCAGACCACCTGGTCGGCGCCGAGGAGCTGCCACTCGGCCGACTCCGCGAGTTCCAGGAAGTACCGGGCGTGCGCGGCCCGCACCGCCTCCCCCTCACCGGGCGGCAACTGCTCGCGCAGGTACTCGCGGATGCTGCCCAGCATCCGGTAGCGCGCCTGCCCGCTGGTCTCGTCGAGGAAGACCAGCGACTTGTCCACCAGCGCGGTGACCAGATCGAGGACCCGCTCGGGCGCCACCCCCGCCCGCGGCGCCGAGCAGACGCGCTCCGCCGCCTCCAGGGTCGCCCCGCCGGCGAAGACCGCCAGCCGGCGGGCCACCAGGCGCTCCTCGGCGCCCAGCAGCTCCCAGCTCCAGGCGACGACGGCGTCGAGGGTGCGGTGGCGGGCGGGGTAGCCCCGGCGGTCGGCGGTCAGCAGCCGGAAGTGCTCCTCCAGGCGGGCGGCGATCTGGGCGGGCGACAGGGCCCGCAGCCGTGCCGCCGCCAGTTCCAGGGCGAGCGGCAGACCGTCGAGCCGACGGCATATCCGGGCCAGGTCGGCCGCGTTGGCGGCGTCGGCCGCGAACGACGGGCGTATCTCGCGGGTCCGCTCGGCCAGCAGGCGTACGGCCGGGCTCGCGGCCACCTCCGCCGCCGCGGCGCCGAAGGGCGGCACCGGCAGCGGACCCAGCGGCAGTACGGCCTCGCCGGCGACGGCGAGCGGCTCACGGCTGGTGGCCAGGACCCGCACCCCGGGACAGGCGGCGAGCAGCTCCTCACCGAGCCCGGCCACCGCGTCGAGCAGGTGTTCGCAGTTGTCGAGCACCAGCAGCAGGCGCCGGTCCCCGATGAGGGCCGCGAGCCGTTCGCGGGTGGCGCCGACGGCGGGCGCCGGGGCGGACAGCACCGCCGGGCCGCCCGGTTCGAGGGCGTCCAGCACGCTCTGCGCGACCCGGTCCGGGTAGCGCAGCTCCGCCAGGTTCACCCAGCGCACCCCGTCGTCGAACCGGTCGGCGAGGACGTGTGCGGCCTCGGTCGCGAGCCGGGTCTTGCCGATGCCACCGGGGCCGACGAGGGTGACCTGGCGCCGCTCGGCCAACAGGGCGGCGACCCGGGCGAGTTCGGCCTCGCGGCCCAGGCACGCGGTGAGCCGGGCCGGGGCCCCGGTGCGTACGGACACCGCCGGGGCCGCGGCACCCCGGCGGGCCGGCCCGCCGGGCGCCGGCTCGCCGCGCAGGACCGCCAGATGGATGTCCGCGAGCTCCTGGGAGCAGTCGATGCCGAGCTCGGCGAGGGCGCGGCGGGTCTGCCCGTACACCTCCAGGGCGTCCGCCTGCCGTCCGGCCGCGCGCAGGGCCAGCATCAGCCGGGTCGCCCATCGTTCGTCGGTGGGCGCGGCGGCGGCGAGCCGTTCGAGCTCGGGCACGGTCTGCGCGGCCCGGCCCACCGCCAGGTCCGCGTCGATCCGCGCGGCCAGGGCGGACCACCGCAGTTCCCGGGCGTGCGTGGCGGGTGCCAGGGTGAACGGGGCGCCGGCGGCCTCCGGGAACGCCTCTCCGCGCCACAGCTCCAGCGCCCGGCGCAAGGTGGCCGCCGCCAGGTCGGGCCGGTCGGGCAGCTGCTCGCGGCCGAGCGCGGTCAGTTCCTCGAACCGCCACAGGTCCACGGCCTCGGGTCCGACGCCGAGCGCGTACCCCGCCAGGGTCGAGTCGACGGGCAGCTGGGGGGCGAGCCTGCGCAGCCTCGACACCAGCGCCTGCACGGCGTTGAGCGGATTGGCGGGTGTGGCGGTGTCGCCCCACACGTCGTCGATGAGCCGCTGGCGGGCCACCGGGCGGCCGCCGGCCAGTGCGAGGCGGATCACCAGGGTGCTCAGGCGGGTCCCCGGCAGCAGGACCTCGTTGCCCAGCGGGTCGCGGACCACCAAGGGGCCGAGGACCGCCACCCGGATGCCGGCCTCCGCCATGGTGCCCGCCCCTCCTCGGCTCTGTTTCCGGCTGGCGACACTACCGGATGCGTCCATGCCCGCCGGGGCCTGCTCGGCCTGGATTCGAAGGTCCCTCGGCGCCGCTTCGTTAGGTTCCGTCTCGGCCGTCGCCCCGAGGACAAGGTCAGCAGCATGCCCATTTCTTCCACGGAGTCCGCCCCCGCCGACCTCGCCGGTCCGTACGGGCGGATCGCCGCCTCCGCACGCGCGGCGGACAGCCCCGTGATGCCGAACGCGCGCTTCGACGCCTGGTTCGCCGGCCGCCGCCGGCGAGGCGTCTTCCAGGTGACCCGTATCCCCTTCGCCCGGCTGTCGAACTGGAGCTTCGATCCCACAACCGGCGCCCTGGCGCACGACAGCGGCCGGTTCTTCTCGGTGGAGGGGCTGCGGGTCGAGGCCGACGACCCGATCGGCAGCTGGGAGCAGCCGATCCTGGTGCAGCGCGAGATCGGCATTCTCGGCATCCTGGTCCGCGAGTTCGACGGCGTCCCGCACTTCCTGATGCAGGCGAAGCTGGAACCGGGCAACACCGGCGCGGTGCGGCTGTCGCCGACCGTCCAGGCCACCCGCAGCAACTACACCGGGGTGCACCGGGGCCGCACCATCCCCTACATCGAGCATTTCGTGGAGCCGCGCGGCGGGCGTCTGCTCGTGGACAGCCTCCAGTCCGAGCGCAGCGCCTGGTTCCTGCGCAAGCGCAACCGGCACATGGTCGTCGAGACCCTCGACGCCGTCCCGGACCACGAGGACTTCTGCTGGCTCACCCTGGGCCAGCTGCGTGCCCTGATGCACCGGGACAACGTCCTGAGCATGGAGGCGTGCTCGGTGCTGGCCTGCCTGCCGGGCGCGGCCGGCCCCGACGACGGCCGCGCCCTGCACCGCCTGGAGGAGGTGACGAGCCGGCTGTGCGAGATCAAGGCCCGTTACGAAGTGGCGCAGCACCGCGTCCCGCTGCGCGACACCGCGTCGTGGCGGCGGCTCGACGACGAGATCTCCCGCCCCGACGGCAAGTACTTCAAGGTCATCGCCGCCGAGGTGCACGCCGACAGCCGGGAGATCCTGCACTGGTCGCAGCCTCTGCTGGCGCCGGCGCCCGGCGGCCACGCGGTCCTGCTGACCCGCAGGATCCACGGCGTGCGCCATGTCCTGCTGCACGCCCGGGTCGAGGCGGGGGCGCTCGACGTCGCCGAGTTCGGCCCGACCCTGCAGTGCACCCCGGACAACTACCGCGACGCTCCCGCCGGGCGGCGCCCGCGCTTCCTCGACCACGTGACGTCCGCGCCCTCGCCACGGGTGCTCTACGACGCCGTGCTCTCGGAGGAGGGCGCCCGGTTCCACCACGCCGAGGTCCGCTACCGGATCATCGAGACGGGCGACGAACTGGCCGATGTGCCCGACGAGTTCGTATGGGTGACGGCCGCTCAGATCGGCCGTCTGCTGCGGCACGGCTACTACCTCAACATGCAGGCGCGCACCCTCGTCGCCGTGCTGCACTCGCTGGACTGACCGGTCTGCGGCCCCGTACGGGACGGGGCCGCGGAACACGCTCAGCGCACCAGGGCGCCCAGCTCGGCGACCTCGGCCACCAGCCGGGCGGCCAGCCGCTCGGCGTCGGCGCGCCCCATCACATCGGTGCGGTAGCGCAGCAGACCGCCCAGGTCCGGATGCGGACGCAGCTCCAGATGGAGCTCGGGCACCCAGGTTTGGGGAGCCACCCGGATCTGCTCGCCGTGCAGGCCGGCGACGATCTCCACCCGCGGCGGCGGCACCTCCTCCAGGGCGAAGTACGCCTGGAGCAGCGGGTGGCGCCGGAATCCGGCGGGCACGTCGGGCAGTTGGAGGTCGATGGACAGCAGGGGCGCGCTCATCGCCTCGCGCAGCTGCCCGGCGGCCTGGCGGACCAGCTCCCGGGGCTCGGCGGCCGGGGTGAGGCGCAGGGCGAGCATGCTCGCGTAGCAGCCGATGGACTGCGCGGAGTCCGGTCCGAAGCGGCCGGCCACCGGGGTGCACACCGCGAGGTCGTCCGCGCCCGTGTGGGCGCGCAGCACCCGTGCGAAGGCGGCCAGGAAGACGGCGCTCGCGGTGCCGCCCACCGCGGCCGCGGCCCTTCCGGTGGCCGACATCAGCTCCTGGGTGAGCTCCAGCTCCACCTCGGCGGCCGGTCCGTAGCGTGCGATGCCCGACGCACCGGGGAACCTCAGCCAGTCGACCCCCGCCACGCGTTCGCGCCAGGACCGGGCGGCCGCCTCGCGGCGGGGCGCCTGGTCGCGTGTCTGGGCCCGGTAGGTGGCCAGGAAGGAGGGGGCGGGGCCGTCGAAGGCGGGCCGCCCTGCGGCCAGCGCCCGGTAGGCGGCGAACAGGTCGCGCCAGAACAGCCGGGTCGACCAGGCGTCGAAGGCGATGTGGTGCCCGACCACGGCGAGCAGCCACTCCCCTTCCTCGGTCGCCGTCAGCCGGGCCCGCACGGGCAGTGCGCCGCGCAGCGCGAACGGCGCGGTGAGCCAGCGGCGTACCTCCTCCTCGGCGCGCGCCCGCGGCGGCGGCGGGCCCTGGTCCACCCGCAGCAGGCCGGTGGCCCGCTGCGGGGGCAGCACCTCGGCGCTGGGGCCCGTCCGGCCCGGCCCGAAGCGGGTCCGCAGCACGTCGTGGCGGGCCACCACGGCGTCGAAGGCGGCGTTCAGCACCGCCGGGTCCAGCTCGCCGCGCAGGACGAACAGCATCGGCATGACGGACTCGTGGAGGTCGGGTTCGTCCTCGGACATCCGCCAGAACTTCTCCAGCGAGAACAGCGCCCCGTCCGCCCCCGCGTCCAGCGCCCCGTCCGGCGCCGTCTGCCGGGCCGCTGCCTCCCCCGGCGCGTCCTGCGGCCGGGGCCCGTCCTCGGCGAGCCGGGCCAGTACGGCCCGCACGGTGCGGCCCTCCAGGACGTCCACCTCGCTCACCGGGCGGCCGAGCAGCCGGGCCAGCCGGGTCGCGATGCGGATCGCGGTCATGGACGTCGCCCCGTGGTCGAACAGGTCGTCGTCGGGGCCGACCCGGTAGCCGAGCAGATCCCCGGCCACCGACAGCGCGGTCCGCAGGGTCTCCCCGTCATCGGCGCGGCCGTCCTCGCCCGCCCGGGCCGGGCCGTGGGACGCGGCCGGGACCAGGGCGGGCAGCGCCCGGTGGTCCACCTTGCCGTTGGGCAGCTTCGGCAGCCGGTCGACGACCGCGATGCGCTCGGGCACGGCTGCGGCGGGCAGTGCCTCCCGGGCGGTCTTGGCGACCACGTCACGGTCGGGCAGCGGGCCGCCCTCGGCGCTGACGACGGCCGCCAGGCCCGTGGCGCGGCCGGCGGCGTCGCTCAGGGCGAGCACCACGGCCCGTCTGACCGCCGGGGCCCGTTCCAGTACGGCCTCGATCTCCGCGGGCTCGATCCGCACCCCGCGGATCTTGATCTGCCGGTCGCGGCGCCCGACGAAGACGAGCCGCCCGCGCGCGTCCCGCCGGGCCACGTCGCCGGTGAGGTAGACGCGGCGCGGCGCGCCGTCCAGCTCCAGGACGACGAAGTGCCGGGCGCTCTCCCCGGGATCGCCGAGGTAGCCGAGCGCGAGCCCGTCCCCGCCGATCACGATCTCGCCGGCCGCGCCGTCGGCCACCGGCCGCCGGTCCTCGTCCAGCAGCCAGACGTCCGTGCCGGGCAGGGGCCGGCCGATGGGGAACTCGGGCTCGGGCCGTGCCGCGTCCAGCAGGTGGGCCGTGGTGAAGGTGGTGGACTCGGCGGGCCCGTAGGCGTGCACGAGCCGGATGTCCCGGTGGTGGCGCAGCAGCGCCGTCAGATGACGGCCCGAGTGCCGCTCCCCGCCGGTGATGAGCAGGTCGAGCCCGGCCAGGCAGTCGATGTCGTCGTCGACGAGCGCGTTGAAGGCGACGGTGGTGAGGAAGAGCGTGTTGACGCCCTGGGCGACCGCCGCGCGGATGCGCGCACCGGTGGGGTGGGCGCCGCCCGACAGCACGACCGTGCCGCCGCGCAGCAGCGGCACCCACAGTTCCCAGGCCAGCAGGTCCCACGCGGTGGAGCCGGTCTGGTAGGTCACCATGCGGCCGGGCGGCACACAGTCGGACTCCTGCGCCAGCCGCAGCACCCCGCGGTGCGAGGCGACGACGCCCTTGGGGACGCCGGTGCTGCCGGAGGTGAAGAAGACGCAGAGGGGCTCGTCCCCGGTGGCGGGCGCCGCGGCCGGCCGGGCGGGCGCGCCGCCGCTCGCGCGGGCCACCTCGGCGAGGGCGACGGTCCTGGCCCCCGCCACCGGCGCCTCGTCGCTGCCGGTGAGGCACAGCCGGACCTCGTCCAGGCCCGCGATCCACTCGTATCTGCCGCGCGGCCAGTCGGGCGGGACGACCGTGTACGCCGCCCCACAGCCGAGGATGCCCAGCAGCGCCACCACGGTGTCCGCCGTGCACGCCGCGCGGACGGCCACGACGTCGCCCGGGCCCACCCCGAGCCCGGCCAGCGCCGCGGCGCCGGCCTCGGCCCGCTCGGCCAGTTCCCGGTAGGAGGTGTCCGTGCCCTCGAAGCGGAGCGCGGGCTCCTGCGGCGAGCGCCGTGCCCGGGCGAGGACGCGTTCGTACAGCGACTCCCCGTCGGGGTGGCGACTGGACGCGGACGGTTTCTGCCTCTCCATGGCGGCCTCCTTGGCAACGGTCCCGGTGGGCGGTCCCGGCTCCGGGTCAGGGCGGATCCTCGGCCATGGCCTTCAAGCCGCCGTCGAATCGAATCCGGCTGGACCGGGTCTCGAACCGCGGCCCGCAGGATCGCGGGAAACCGCAGCGGACCGCGCCGCCCCGTCCTTCGGAGGAACACCGTGGATCTTGGCCTTGCCGACCGGGTCGTCCTGGTCACCGGCGCCACGCGAGGCATCGGCCTCGCCACCGCGCGCGCCTTCGCGGCCGAGGGCGCCCGGGTGGCGCTGACCTACCACGGGGACCGGGAGGGCGCCGACCGCCTGGTCGCGGAGCTGGGCGGCGGCGAGCGGGCCCTGGCGGTCCGTTACGCCCTGGACGAGCCGGGCTCGCCCGAGGCGGCCGTCGCCGACGTGGCCCGGCGCTGGGGCGGGGTGGACGTGCTGGTGGCCAACGCCTACCGGCGCGGCCCGCGGCGCGGCCCCGCCGTCCGCTTCGAGGACGTACCCGCCGACCAGTGGCGGGCCACGCTGGACGACAACCTCGCCGGTACGGTCCGCACCGCCCAGCTCGTCCTGGGGCACATGCGCGCCCAGGGGTGGGGCCGGGTGGTCCTCGTCTCCTCGCACATCGCCACGCACGGCCGCCGCGGCCAGGAGGTGTACGGCGCGGCGAAGGCCGCGCTGCACGGGCTGGCCCGCAGCCTGTCCTGGGAGGCGGGCCCGGACGGCGTCCTCGTCAACACCGTGGCGCCCGGGCTGACCCTCACCGAAGGGGTGCTGGGCGCGCTGCCGCCGGCCCTGCGCGAGCAGGAGCGCGAGCGCACCCCGACCGCGCGGCTGTCCGAGCCGGACGCCGTGGCGGCGGCGCTCGTCTTCCTGGGCTCGGCGGCCAACACGAACATCAGCGGCCAGCTGCTGCACGTCGACGGCGGGCGCTAGGGCCGCGTCGGCCCGGCCCACTCACGGGGAGAGAACTGTGAAGGTTCAGGACATCTACATCGACTCCGTCGGCCTGTACGTGCCCGCGACGGTCGACTCCGCGCACGCGGTGGCGCAGGGCCACTACGAGGCGGAGGCCTACGAGGAGACCGGGCTCACCGGGGTCGCCGTCTCACCGGGCGTCTCCGGCCCCGACATGGCGGTCATCGCCGCCGAGCAGGCCTTCGAGCGCGGTGTGCGCACCCGCTCCGACATCGACGCGCTCTTCCACTCCTCGTGCTTTTACGAGGGGCCGGACGCCTGGTGCGCGCAGAACTACGTGCAGCTGCAGACGGTGGGCCGGGCGACCGGACGCAGCGTCCCCGCCTTCGAGGTCCGGCACGGCTGCAACGGCATGTTCGACGCTTTCGAGCTGGCCGTCTGCTATCTGCGGGCCGCCGAGGACCGCGAGAGCGCGCTGGTCACCCTCGGCGACAACCTCGACTCGCCCCTGGTGGACCGGTGGCGCTCGGCGCCCTTCCAGCTCATCGGGGACGCGGGGGCGGCGGCGGTGCTCTCCAAGCGCGCGGGCTTCGCCCGGCTGAAGTCGGTCGGCACCGTCCTCGTCCAGGAGCTCGAGGCGCTGCACCGGGGCAGCGAGCCGCTCTTCCCTCCGCCCGCGACCACCCGCGCCCCGCTCGACCTGGGCAAGCGGTCGCGGGACTTCTTCACGACCACGTCCTACGCGGACTTCAACCGCCACAGCCTCGAGGGCTTGCGCACCCTCGTGGACCGGCTGACCGACGAGGCCGGCATCACGCTCCAGGACGTCGCCCGGGCCTCGTACATGAGCGTGTCCCGGGACTTCACCGAGCAGCGCCTGATGATGCCGCTGGGGCTCGGGATGGAGAAGTCCTGCTGGGAGTACGCCAGGGGCGTCGGCCATCTCGCGTCGGCCGACCACCTCGCGGCCCTGGACCATCTGCTGCTCACCGGGGCGCTGGTGCCGGGCGACCACATGCTCATGGTCGGCCTGGCGTCCGGGCTGTCCATCGCCGGCGCCGTGGTCGAGATCCTTGCCACCCCGCCCTGGCTCTCCTGACCGGCCGGAGGCCTCGACCATGCGCATCCTCTTCGCCACCTGGGCCGCACCCGGCCATCTGTTCCCGATGGTGCCGCTCGCCTGGGCCGCCCGCGCCGCCGGGATCGACGTACGCGTCGCGGCGCCCCCGTCCTGCCAGGACGCCGTGCGGCGCACCGGGCTGCCCGGCGTCGCGATCGGCCCGGACACCCCGCCCGAGCGCAAGGGCCCGGCCCGTAACACCAAGTCCTGGGGCAGCGACCGGCCCTGGCCCGACGGCTGGACCGCCCGGCCGGAGCTGCTCGACGACTGGCAGACGACCGTCCTCGACTACACGGCGGGCAAGCAGGTGGCCGCCGCCGCGACGATGACCGACGACCTGGTCGCCTTCGCCCGCTGGTGGCGGCCCGACCTGGTGGTGTGCGACGCGCTCTGCTTCGCCGGGCCCGTCGCCGCGGCGGCCGTGGGGGTGCCGCACGTCGTCAAGGGCTGGGAGCTGGGCACGCTGCTGCGCGCCGAGCGGGCGGGCCGGCGGGGCGACTGGCTGCCCGGCTACGCCGAACTGTTCGAGCGGTACGGGGCTCAGCCCCGGGAGTGCGCCGCCCATCTCATCGACACCGCCCCGCCCGCTCTGCACCTGCCCGAGTCGTTCGAGGTGCGCCGCACCCCGATGCGGTACGTCCCCTTCAACGGCGCCGGGACCGCGCCCGCCTGGCTGGCGAAGCGGCCCCGGCGGCCCCGGGTGTGCGTGACGAGCGGCGTCGCGCTCGGCAGCTACGACCCGGCGACCGCGGCCCGGGTGACCGGCGAGCTCGCCCAGGCGGTCACCGGACTCGGTGTCGAACTCGTGGTCGCCGCCGGGGCGGGCGGGGGCGGGGCGGCAACCACCGTGCCCGGCGCCCGTGTCGCCGAGTCGGTGCCCTTCCATCTGCTGCTGCCCACCTGCGACGCGGTGGTCCACCACGGCGGTGCGGGCACGGCCATGACCGCCGTCGCCTGCGGTGTGCCCCAGCTGGTCCTGCCGCAGTCCCCGCCCTACGCGGAGATCGCCCACCGGGTACGGCGGGCGGGCGCCGGGACCGTACTCGACCCCGACAGCGACCCCGCCGCGGTGCGCGACGCGCTGGCGCGGCTGCTGGAGTCCGAGCGCCACCCGACGGCCCTGGCCCGGCTGCGCGCCGAGATGGACGCGATGCCCACGCCCGCCGAGACCGTCATCGCCCTGGAAGCCCTGGCCCGTGAGGGCGTGTGAGGAGAACATCGTGTCGTACGACGGCGTCGTGACGTCATCGGAGCAGTTCCACCGCTGGTTCGCCGAGCGCGGCCGGGCCACCGACTACCGGGTGAAGGAGGTACCGCTGGACCGTCTCACCGGATGGCACACCGACCCGGACACCGGGAACCTGGTGCACCACACCGGCCGCTTCTACACGGTCGAGGGCGTCCAGGTGAGCGTGCGGGACGGGGCGAGCTGGTCGCAGCCCATCATCGTGCAGCCGGAGATCGGCATCCTGGGCGTGCTGGCCAAGGAGTTCGACGGGGTCCCGCACCTCCTGATGCAGGCGAAGATGGAGCCCGGCAACATCAACACCCTCCAGCTGTCGCCCACCGTCCAGGCCACCTACAGCAACTACACCCGGGTGCACCAGGGCAACCCCGTGCCGTATCTGGAGCACTTCACCGACCCGCGCCGCGGGCGCCCGCTCGCGGACGCCCTGCAGTCGGAGCAGGGTTCGTGGTTCCTCGGCAAACGCAACCGCAACCTCATCGTCGAGACCACCGAGGACGTGCCGGTCCGGGACGGCTTCCGCTGGATATCCCGGGCGCTCCTGGACGAGCTGCTGGCCGTCGACAACCTGGTCAACATGGACGCGCGCTGTGTCCTGGCCGCCCTGCCCCCGGCACCCGCCTTCGCGGCGCCCGACGAGGACTCCTTCGCGGGGGCCCTCGCCCGCTCCGCCACGGCCCCCGCGCACCCGGCGACGCTGCTGAGCCGGTTCACCGCCCTCAAATCGCGCCGGCAGCTGACCCGGCGCCGCATCCCGCTGCGCGAGGTGGCCGGGTGGCACCGCACGGCGGACCGGGTCGTCCACGACGGGGGCCGCTACTTCTCCGTCCTCGGCGTCGACGTCGAAGCGGGCGACCGCGAGGTCCCCAGCTGGTCGCAGCCGCTGCTCGCCCCGGCGAGCCGGGGCCTGATCGCCCTGGTGACCCGGCGCGTCGACGGTGTGCTCAAGGTGCTGCTGCAGGCGCGCACCGAGGCCGGCACCTTCGACACGATGGAGCTGGGGCCCACCGTCCAGTGCGCGCCCGCCAACTACCCGGCGGGCGGCCCGCCCCGGCCTGCCTTCCTCGACGAGGTGCTCCGGGCCCCGGCCGGGCACATCCGCTTCGACGCGGTCCACTCGGAGGAGGGCGGCCGGTTCCACCACGCCGAGAACCGCTACCTCGTGGTCGAGGCGGACGACGCCTTCCCGGTGGACGTGCCCGAGGGATACCTGTGGGCGACGCTCGGCGAGGTCTCGGAACTGGTGCGCCACGCCCACTACCTGAACGTGGAAGCGCGGTCCGTCCTGACCTGCCTGCATTCGCTGCGGACACCGTGATGAGACGGGTGGTGGTGCTGGGCGGCAGCGGATTCCTCGGCCGCCACATCTGCCGCGCGCTCGCGGCCTCGCACTGGGACGTGGTGTGTGTGGGGCGCCGTCCGCACGGCGCGGGCGCTGTCCGCTGCGTCCGGGCCGACCTGGGTGACGCGGACGCCGGCGCTCTCGCCGCGCTGCTGGCGCGGGAGCGGCCCGCGGTGGTCGTCAACGCCGCCGGCGCGGTGTGGGGCGCCACCGACGCGCAGATGACCGAGCTCAACGCGGTGCTGGTGGAGCGCCTGATCGACGTGGCGGGCGCACTGCCGGTGCGGCCGCGGCTGGTGCAGATCGGCTCGCTGCACGAGTGCGCGCCGTCCGCGCCGCCCGGGCCGGGGCCCGCCGAACCGGCCACCGTCTACGCCCTCTCCAAGGCCCGGGCCACCCGCGCCTTACAGGCCGCGTCCGAGGCCGGTCTGGTCGAGGCGGTGGTGCTGCGCGTCTCCAACACGCTCGGGGCCGGCGCCCCGGCCGGCAGTCTGCTCGGCGGTATCGCGGACCGGCTCGCGGCGGCGGACCGGGCGGGCGGCACCTGCCGGCTGGAGCTGCCGCCGCTGACCGCGCGGCGCGACTTCGTGGACACCCGCGACGTGGCCGACGCGGTGGTACGGGCGTGTGCCCGCGCCGCCGCCGACGGCCGGGTGCTGGAGGTCGGGCGCGGCAGCGCCGTCGGCGTACGCGCCCTGATCGACGACCTGATCGCCGTGAGCGGCGTACCCACCGCGATCTCGGTGCGCTCCCCCGCATCCGGCACGACCGCCCGCAGCTCCTCGCTCGGCGAGCAGCGGGCGGACATCCGCGCCATCCGTGAACTGCTGGGCTGGCAGCCGCGGTTCACGCCACGCGACGGCCTGGTGGCGCTGTGGTCGGCCGCCCGGTGACCGCTGACCGCCGCCTCGCCGAGGCGTCGAAGCAGTCTCGAAACCACCGGTCCATGGTGGTGGTCCCGGTGGTCCGAAGCCGCCGCCCCTTTCCTCTCCGGAAGGCTCCCAGGAAGTGACGTTGCATGAGTGAGGCAAAGACACAGATCCTCGACCTGGTGCGCAAGTACCACCAGGAGACGGCCCGGCACGCGTTCGTCCCGGGCGTCACGCCGATCTTCCCGTCCGGCGCGACACTGGACGAGGACGACCGGGTGGCCCTGACCGAGGCGGCCCTGGACATGCGCATCGCGGCCGGGACCAGCTCGCGCCGGTTCGAGCGGGAGTTCGCCAAGCTCTTCGGGCTGCGCAAGGCGCACATGACCAACTCCGGTTCCTCCGCCAACCTGCTGGCCCTCAGCTCCCTGCTCTCGCCCCAGCTCGGCGACGTGCGGCTGCGCCCCGGAGACGAGGTGATCACGGTCGCGGCCGGCTTCCCGACGACCGTCAACCCCATCATCCAGAACGGGCTGGTCCCGGTCTTCGTCGACGTGGAACTGGGGACGTACAACACCACGCCGGAGCGGATCGCCGAGGCCATCACGCCCAGGACCCGGGCCATCATGATCGCGCATGCGCTCGGCAACCCGTTCCAGGCCGAGGAGGTGGCCCAGCTCGCCACCGAGCACGACCTGTTCCTCATCGAGGACAACTGCGACGCGGTGGGCTCGCTCTACCGGGGCAGGCCGACCGGTTCGTTCGGCGACCTGGCCACCGCCAGCTTCTATCCGGCGCACCACATCACCACCGGTGAGGGCGGCTGTGTCGTCACCGGCAACCTGGGGCTGGCCCGGATCGTGGAGCAGCTGCGCGACTGGGGCCGGGACTGCTGGTGCGAACCGGGCGAGGACAACACCTGCTTCAAGCGGTTCGACTACCAGCTGGGCACCCTGCCCCACGGGTACGACCACAAGTACATCTTCACCCACGTGGGCTACAACCTGAAGGCCACCGACCTGCAGGCCTCCCTCGGCCTGAGCCAGCTGCGCAAGGTCGCGGAGTTCGCCGAGGTGCGCAAGCGCAACTGGCAGCGCATGCGGGACGGGCTCGCCGACGTCCCCGGGCTGCTGCTGCCGCGGGCCACCCCGGACAGCGACCCCAGCTGGTTCGGCTTCGTGATCACGGTGCGGCCCGAGGCGCCCTTCACCCGGCGGCAGTTGGTGGACTTCCTGGAGGCCCGCAAGATCGGCACCCGCCGCTTCTTCGGCGGCAACCTCGTGCGTCACCCCGCCTATCTCGACCAGCCGCACCGGGTCGTGGGCGAACTGACGAACGCCGACATCATCACCGAGCACACCTTCTGGCTGGGCGTCTATCCCTCGCTCACCATCGAGATGATCGACTACGTGGTGGCGTCCATCAAGGAGTTCGCCGCGTCGGCGTGAGGCGTCCGTGCACCGACGACCCGGTGGCCCGCCCCCCGACCGGGGCGGGCCACCGGGCTCAGCTGTGCCCGGCGACGGGCAGGTCGGCCGCGTCGAGGTGCCCGGTGCGGGCGAGCAGCTCCAGCGGCGCGACCAGCTCCGCGGGGGCGGGCTGCGCCGCCACGGCGGCACGCAGTTCGCCGGCCGCCGCCCGCAGCCGCGGTCCGGCCAGCACCTCGACGGCGGCCCGCCGCGCCTCGGCCGGACCGGTCCGCAGCGCGGGCAGCGACAGGGCCGCGCCCGTGGCCGCGATCCGCTCGCTCACCACGCTCTGCTCGTCCGTGAAGGGCAGGGCGAGCTGCGGCACCCCCGCCGCCGCCGCGGTCATCAACGCGTTGGCGCTGCCGTGGTGGACGACCGCGTCGCTCTGCTCCAGCAGCAGGCTCAGCGGAAAGTCCTCCAGCGTCCGCACGCCGGGGGGAAGCGGCCCCAGGGCGCGCCGCTGCTGCTCGGTGGTGGTGAGGACGACTTCGGCTCCCTCCTCCAGCACCGCCTCGATCGCCGCGCGCAGCGGCGGGATCTCGGTGGCCTCCGCCGCGGCCGACGTCCCCACCAGCACACACACCCGGGGCCGGGCCCGCTCCCGCAGGAGCCAGCCGGGCAGGTGACCCGGCCCGTTGTAGGGGACGTAGCGCAGCGGGATGCGCAGGGCGGAGCCCATCGGCACCGAGACCGTGGCCGGCGAGGCGTCGACGGCGTACGCGACATGCCCGGTGTGCCACCGCGGCCTGCCGTAGCGGGGGAAGGAGGCGGAGGGGTCGCCGTCGCCGAGGTCGATCCCGGGCTGTGTCTCGGCCGTACCGAACAGGCCCGGCGGATGGTAGACGGCGGGGCATCCGGTCAGCTGGGCCACCAGCGCGCCCTCCGGGGCGGTCAGGTCGTGCACCACGAGATCGGGCCGCCAGCGCCGGCCGAAGGCCACGGCCCCGTCGTAGCTGCGCCGGATGCTGTCGTGCGCGCTCTCCTGGAACCGGGGTGCCTCCGTGGCCACGTCGAACTCGTCCAGCGAGCGCACCGGCCGCCCGGTGTAGGGGTGCAGGGGCAGCCCCGGACGTGTGCCCGCCACCGCTTCGAGGTAGCGGAACATCCGGCCCATCGTCGTCATGTCGACCGCTTCGAGCACCGGCACGGCCGTCAGACCGGCCCGGCCCACGTGTGCGGCCTGGGTGGGCGGGCAGGCCACCCGCACCTCGTGCCCGGCGGCCTGCAGGGCCCAGGCGAGCGGCACCATGCAGTAGTAGTGCCCGCGCCAGTCCGAGGCGGTGAACAGCACTCTCATCCGGCTCACCCCCGGGTCCCGAGCGCCGCCGGATCCAGCCGGCCGGTACGGGCGAGCTCCACCAGGGGCGCCACCAGGTCGGCCGGTGAGGGCTGGGCGGCGAGCCCGGCCGCCACCGTGCGGGCCGCCGCCCGCAGCCCCTCGTCCTCCACCACGGCCGTCACGGCCCGGTGGATCTCCTGCTCCGTCGCCGTCAGCGCCGACAGGGCCAGCGCGGCGCCGCCGCGGGTGAGGCGTTCCCTGAAGACGGGCTGATCGATGCTGAGGGTGAGGCACAGCTGGGGCACCCCCGCGGCGAAGGCGTTCATCGCGGTGCCCGCGCCGCCGTGGTGGACGACCGCGTCGCACGTGGCGAGGAGCAGGTCGACGGGGAAGTCCGACAGCACCCGCACCCCGTGCGGCAACGTGCCCAGCGCGGCGACCTGTTCGGCGCTCGCGGTGAGCACCACCTCGGCGCCGGTGGCGGCGGCGGCCTCCACCGCGTGCCGCAGCGCGGGCACGTACGGCCCGTACATCGCGGTGGCCGAGTAGCCCCACAGCACGCAGACGCGCCGGCCGGCCGGCGGCTCCAGCAGCCACGGCGGCACGATCCGCACACCGTTGTACGGCAGCGGGCGCACCGGGACGCGCAGCGCGGCGCCGTGCGGCGGGAGCGCCTCCAGGGGCGAGGGGTCGATGACGTACTCGATCTGGTCCCGGCTCCACGGCTTCGCGCCGTGCCGGGCGAACGACCCGGTCGGGTCCTCCAGGCCGGTCTCCAGCACCGGATCGGTCTCGGCCGCGCCGAACAGTCCCGCCGAGTGGTAGAGCGCGGGCACGCCCGCGAGCCGCGCGGCCAGGGCGCCCTCCGGGGCCATCATGTCGTAGACCACGAGGTCGGGTCGCCATGCCCCGGCGAACTCGACGGCCGCGTCGTAGGAGCGCTCGACCCGGGCGCCCGCGTCCTGCCAAAAGCGCGCGGTCTCCGCGGCCACGTCGAACTCGGCCAGGTCGGCGACCGGCCGGCCCGTGACGGGGTGCAGCGGCGGGCCCGGCAGCGGGCTCGTGCCGTCCACCGCCTCCTGATAGCGGATCAGCCGGGTGCAGTACGTCATGTCGGGTCCGTCGAGGACCGGTACCGCCGTGAGCCCCGCCTCGCCGACCGCCCGGGCCTGGCCGGGCGGGCAGGCCACGCGCACCTCGTGCCCGGCGGCCTGCAGCGCCCAGCCCAGCGGCACCATGCAGTAGTAGTGCCCGCCCCAGTCGGAGGCGGTGAACAGCACTCTCATCCAGATCTCCCGGCTCGTCGTGTCGGGCGGGCAGCCTTTCGGGCGCGCTTAGACGTCCCGTAGAAGGCACGTCGAGGCGGGTGGCGGGCCGGGAGAGACCGAAGCGATCGGGCCTTGCCGCAACCTATAACGCGGCTCGAAGGCGTGAACCTAGGTTCTGCGCCATGACGGAGTTGTCGTTGGACGCCAAGGTCGCGGTCGTCACGGGCGCCGAGACCGAAATCGGCGCGGCCGTGGCCGCGGAACTGGCCCGCAAGGGCGCGGCGGTTGCCGTGCAGTACCTCTCATCGTTCGCACGGGCGAAACAGGTGGTACGGAGCATCGAGGAAGCCGGCGGGCAAGCCGTCGCGATCAAGGCCGACCTGCAGGACCGCGCCCAGGCCGAGTTGCTGTGCAAGAAGGCGGGCGGCGCGTTCGGAGACGTCGACGTCCTGGTCGTGACCGACCTCGCCTGCCCGGCCCTGCCCCCGGACGCCGGGCCCGACCCGGCGGCGGAGCTCACCGACACGGTGCGCGCCCGCCTCCTGGACTGCCTCGCCCCCATCTACGCTGCCCTGCCCGCCATGGTCGGCCGGGGCAGCGGCACGCTCGTGTACGTCGGCGACACGGCGCCGCACGGCGCGGGCACCCCCGACCCGGCGCGGGCCGTCACCGGTGCGGCGGTGCGGGCCGCGCTGGAGAACATCGCGCTGGAGTACGGCTCGTTCGGCATCCAGACCCACTCGCTGCCCGCCGACTCGGCCCGCGGCATCGGGCACAACGTGGCACTGCTGGTCGCCGAGGGCTCCCCGGCCCCGGCGCCGGCGTGAGCGCGGGGGCCGGCATGCGCGTGCTGTTCACCGCCACGAACTGGAAGGGCATCTACTTCTGCATGGTGCCGCTGGGCTGGGCGCTGCAGGCCGCCGGGCACGAGGTGCGGGTGGCCTGCGCCCCCGCCCAGGCCGAGGCGATCGGCGCGGCCGGGCTCACCGCGGCGCCGGTCCTGGAGGGCTTCGAGCTGATGCGGGTGGAGCGGATGTCGCGGTACGCGGCCGCGGTGCGCTCGCCCGGCGCCTTCGCGGCGGTGCCCCCGGTCCACCCGGAGACCGGACAGCCGGTGGCCGACTACGGCGAGTACGACGTGGCCGCGCACGAGGAGGACTTCGCGCGGCGCTACCGCGCGACACTGGGCCGCAACTGCGACGCGGCGGTGGAGTTCGCCCGCGCCTGGCGGCCCGACCTCGTGGTGCACGACCTGATGACCCCGGAGGGCGTCCTCGCGGCGCTGGCCACCGGCGTGCCGTCGGTCTACCACTCGCCGGGCATGTTCGGCAGCGTCGAGGCGAGCCTGCACGACCCGACCGGCGCCTTCGCCCGCCACGGAGTGCACGGCTGGGACCGCTCGCAGATCGCCTACGCCATCGACCCCTCACCCGACGAGCTCGCCCCCGACATGGGCACCGCCCTGCGCCTGCCCGTACGGTACGTGCCCTACAACGGCCCCGGAGCGATGGAGCCCTGGCTGCTGGAGCGGCCCGAGCGGCCCCGGATCTGCATGATCTGGGGCAACTCCGCGTCGGGCATCTTCGGCACCGGCGTCCCGGCGCTGCGCCATGCCATCGACGCGGTCACCGCGGCCGGTGCGGAGCTGCTGCTGACCGTGGCGCCCGAACAGGCCGCCGCCCTGGGCCCGGTCCCCGACGGCGTACGGCTGCTGAGCGACCACCCGCTGCATCTGCTCCTGGAGCACAGCGACGCGGTCATCCACCAGGGCAGTGTCAATCCGATGATGACGGCCGCCGGGCTGCCCCAGCTGGTGCTGTCCCTGACGGACGATCAGATCGAGATCGGCCGCCGGTTCGCGCGCGGCGGCTCGGCGCTGCTGCTGCCCGGCCTGACGGCCACCGCGGAGCAGATCCGCGAGGCCGTGACCCGGCTGCTCACCGACAGCGCGCTGCGCACGGCGGCGCTGCGCGTCAAGAGCGGCATCGACCGCCACCCCACGGCGGCCCGGCTGGTGCCCGCGCTGGAGCGGCTGGCGCGCACCGGCACGCTCACCGCCGAGGACCTCCCCCGGTAGCCCCGGCGGGCGCATCACCACACGACCACCCACGACAGCGAGGAAGAACCAGTGACGACGATCAACGGTGCGCCCCGGCACGACACCCTGGAGGAGCTGTACCGGTGGCTGCTGCGCGAGCACGGCGAGACGGTCGACCCGGACCGCCTGGGACACGTGCGCACGGAGGTCGAGCGGGTCGTCGCGGCGAAGGTGCCCGGCGCGATAGTCGAACTCGGCTGCTTCCGGGGCGCGATGACCCTGTGGATCCGCGCCGTGCTCGACTCCCTGGGCGACACCCGGCCGGTGCACGTCTTCGACTCCTTCGAGGGGCTTCCCGACACCACGGAGGAGGACGAGATCGTCATGCCGCTCGGCGCGATGTCGGCCGGGCAGGCCGAGGTCCTGGCCACGTTCGAGGCCTGGGACAGGACACCGCCGGTGATGCACCCCGGCTGGTTCGAGGACACCCTGCACACCGGGCTGCCCGAGCAGATCGCCTTCGGCTACCTCGACGGCGACCTCTACAGCTCGACCGTGGTCTCCCTCGCCGAGTGCGTCCCGCGCCTGGCCCCCGGCGGCTCCGTGATCCTGGACGACTACGCCGACCCGGAGGCCAACCCCCGTACGGTGGTGAAGTTCCCCGGCGTCAAGCTCGCCTGCGACGAGTACTTCGGTGTGCCCTCCCCCGTCGAGGTCCTCATCGGCGAGGGCGACCTCGCCTACGGCCGCTACCTGCGGGCGCAGTCCTGAATGGACGTCATCGGGACGGGGTTCCTCGCCGGACATCTCTCCACGATCGCCGACGCCCACCCGGGCGTGGTCGTCGCGGCGGCCGGGGTCTCGGCGGCACAGCACACCTCGGCCGCGTCGTTCCGGCGGGAGACCGCTCTCGTCGACGACCTGGTACGCCGCTGTGCGCGCAGTGGGGAGCGGCTGGTCTTCTTCTCCACCGCCTCCAGCGGCCTGTACACCCGGCCGGGACAGCCGGGAACCGAGGACGGCCCGGTCTGGCCCACCACCCCCTACGGACGGCACAAGCACGCCCTTGAACAACGGCTGGCGGCCTCGGGCATCGACTGTCTGACCCTGCGCCTGGGCCATGTGGTGGGGCCCGACCAGCCACCCCACCAGCTGCTGCCGGCGCTGACGGCGCAGGTGCGGTCCGGCCGGGTACGGATCTTCCCGGGCTCGCGCCGCGATCTGATCGACGTCACCGACGTCGTCACGATCATCGACGCGCTGCTCTGCGCCGGCACCAGCCGCACCACCGTGAACGTGGCCTCCGGCTGCGCGGTCCCCATCGAGCGGATCGTGCGCCACATCGAGGCGCGGCTCGGCACGGCGGCGCACTGGGACCACGGCTCCCCGGCCGTCACCCAGGACATCAGCACCGCCAAGCTCCGCGGCCTCGTACCGCGGGTGGACCACATGGCCTTCGGCCCCGACTACTACCGCCGGGTGCTCGACAAGTACCTCTGGGCGGCCCCGGCGGCCGGCCCCTTCCCGTAACTCTGCTGTGAGGAAACCGAGATGGTTGATGTGATCGTGGCCGGCGGGGGGCCGGTCGGGATACTGCTCGCCTGCGAACTGCGGCTGCACGGCGTCGACGTCGTGGTCCTGGAGCGCTCCGAGCGTCCCAGCCCCCACTCCCGGGCCTTCCGGCTCCAGCCGCGCACCATGGAGATGCTCGACTACCGCGGCCTGGCGGACCGGTTCCGCGAGGACCGGCTGGAGTGGCCCAAGGCCCACTTCGCCGGGCTGAGCCCCCTGCTCGACCTGGCCCAGCTGCCCGGCGCCCACCCCTACTCGCTGCTGATCCCCCAGGTGGAGACGGAACGGCTGCTCCAGGAACGCGCCGACGAACTGGGCGCCGAGGTACGGCGCGGACACGAGGTGACCGGACTCGTCCAGGACGCCGACGGCGTGCGGGTCCAGGTGCGGGGACCGCAGGGGCCCTACGACCTGACGGGGCGCTTCCTCGTCGGCTGCGACGGCGGCCGCAGCACCGTGCGCAAACTGGCGGGCATCGACTTCCCCGGCACCCCGGCGGCCGTCACCGCGCTGCTGGGCGACGTCCTCATCGACGACCCGGCCGAACTGCCCTCCGGAGTGCCCGGCACCACCCGCACCGCCGACGGACTGCTGATGTGCGTCGCCCTGCAGGCTCCCGTCGTCCGCGTCCTGACCACCGAGTTCCGGCCGCCGCAGGACGGCGACGACCCGGTCCGCCTCGACGACCTGCGCGAGAGCATCGCCCGGGTCATCGGCAAGCCCGTCGCCATCCGCGAGCCGCGCTGGCTGTCGCGGTTCAGCGACGCCACCCGCCTCGCCGAGCACTACCGCCTCGGGCGGGTCCTGCTCGCCGGCGACGCCGCCCACATCCACTTCCCCATCGGCGCCCAGGGGCTCAACCTGGGCCTGCAGGAGGCCATGAACCTCGGCTGGAAACTCGCCGCCGAGGTCCGCGGCACCGCCCCCGAGGGGCTCCTCGACACCTACCACGCCGAACGCCACCCCGTGGCGCGACGCGTACTCCAGGAGACCCGGGCCCAACTGGCGCTGATGAACCCCGATCCGCGCACCGACCCGCTCCGCGAGGTCTTCGGCGAACTCCTCGCCCTGCCCGAGGTGAACGCGCATCTGTCGGCCCTGGTCGCGGGCACCGACGTGGTCTACCCGCCCGGCCCGGACGCCCACCCCTGGGTGGGCCGCAGCGCGCCCGAGCTGACGCTGAAGAGCGACGACGGCCACGGCCGCACGGCCGAACTGCTGCGCACCGGCCGCGCGGTGCTCCTCGACCTGACCGGCCGCGGCGCGTTCGACGACATCGCCCGGCAGTGGTCCGGCCGGGTCGACGTGGTGCGGGCGGCCACCCTCCAGGAGGAGGCCGCCGAGGCCCTTCTCGTCCGCCCGGACGGTCATGTCGCCTGGGCCGGGGCGGCCGCCGCGACACCGGAGCTCCTCACGGCCCTGCGCACCTGGTTCGGGCCCGCCCGGCGGTGACCGTGTCACCCCTCAATCCACGGAGAACGACATGAAAGCCCTGATTCTGTCCGGCGGTACCGGCACGCGTCTGCGCCCCTTCACCTACTCGATCCCCAAGCAGCTCGTGCCGGTGGCCAACAAGCCCGTGCTGCTGCACTGCCTGGAGAACGTGCGCGCGATGGGCGTCACCGAGGTCGGACTGATCGTCGGCGGCCAGGAGGAGCAGATCAGGGCCGTCGTCGGTGACGGCTCCCCACTGGGCCTGGAGATCACCTACATCCCGCAGCACCTGCCGCTGGGCCTGGCGCACTGCGTGCAGATCGCCCGTGACTTCCTCGGCGACGACGACTTCGTGATGTACCTCGGCGACAACATGCTCATCGGCGGCACCACCGAAGCCGCCAAGGCGTTCCAGGAACAGCGTCCGGACGCCGCTCTGCTGGTGACCGAGGTCCCCGACCCCCGGCAGTTCGGCGTCGCCGAGGTCGACGCCGAGGGCCGGGTCCTCGCCCTGGCCGAGAAGCCCCCTCACCCGCGCAGCAATCTCGCCCTCATCGGGGTCTACTTCTTCACTCCCGCGATCCATGAGGCGGTCGCGGGCCTGCGGCCCAGCGCCCGGGGCGAGCTGGAGATCACCGACGCGATCCAGCGCCTCGTGGAGGACGGCCGCGCCGTGTCGGCCGAGCGGTTCACCGGCTACTGGAAGGACACCGGCAACGTCGAGGACATGCTCGACTGCAACCGGGTCCTGCTGGACGCCCTGCGCTCGCAGGGCCCGTACGCCGGAGTGGACCCGGACAGCGTGCTCACCGGCGAGGTGGTGCTGGGCCCCGGCGCCGAGATCATCGCCTCGCGGGTGGAGGGCCCGGTCGTCGTGGGGGCGGGCACTGTGATCCGCAACAGCCACATCGGCCCGCACACGGCGGTGGGCCGCGACTGCGAGCTGACCGGCACCGGCATCAGCGACTCGATCGTCCTGGAGGGCGCCTCGATCCGCGACGTCCAGGGCATCCACGGCTCGCTGATCGGGCGCTGGGCGGACGTCCAGGCGGGCACGAGCCTGCCCCGCCGCAGGCTGCTCGTCGGCGACCACTCCCAGATCTCCCTGTCCGCATGACCGCGCACCGCATCCCCGCACCGCATGCCCGCACCGCATGACCCCGCACCGCATCCCCGCACCGAAAGAGGAAACCCCATGAACGACTTCACCCTCGACCACCTCAAGCGCTTCATGCGCGAATGCTCCGGTGGCGAGGACCCGGCGGGCCCCGACGCCGACGTCCTGGGCGAGAACTTCACCGAGCTCGGCTTCGACTCCCTCGCCCTGCTCCAGATGGCCTCGCTCATCGAGCGCGAGTTCGGCGTGGCCCTGCCCGACGAGGGACTGCACAAGCTCGACACCCCCCAGAAACTCATCGACCTCGTCAACGAACAGCTCGGCGCCCATGCGTGACCCGTCACGGCCGCACGGTCGGAGGTGTGCATGTCCTGGCGGACCCGCTGGCTGCTGCGCCACTGCGTGGTGAGCGTCATCCGCAACTTCGCCGCCCTGGGACGCTGCTACCTCGGCCCGCACGACCAGGAGCCCGACGAGATCGACCCGTTCCCCTTCCACTCCTCCCGGTTCCTGGACGCCCCTCCCCCCGGCCACCCCGAGCGTCTCGTCCCCTGAAGCCGCTCCCGGCCCCAGCTCCCCCCGTTCCCGGTGGCGCGGCGGACCCCGGTCCACCGCGCCACCTCGCCGTTTCCAACCGCCCGGAGGCTCTTACGCCGCCCGGTGGCCCTGTACGCCCGGAGGCCGCCTGCGCGGGCGCGGGGTGTCCGCGATCGGGCAGTCCAGAGGCGTCAGGACCAGCGTGATGCGGGTCAGGCCCAGCGGGCGCAGGGGTTTGGGGGATTCTTCCAGCAGGCGGCAGACGCGTAGGCCCGTGCGCGGGTCCGGGTGGCGCAGGATGTGGACGGGGCCCTCGTGGTGGACGAGGTCGGCGCCGGCGTCCAGGACCCAGCGGGGCAGCGCGGCCGCGTACAGATCCCGCAGGCCGGGATGGCGGTGGACGTCACCGCGCAGCGCCCGCAACTCCGGGTCGCGCTCGTGCTGTTCGAGGCCGGAGGCGAGCTGGGCCAGCATCGACATGCGCCAGTTGGGGAGGTCGGCCAGGACCGTGGACGCGTCGGGGTGGAAGAGGCCGAAGCGGAGGAAGTTGGTGTCCGGCATGGCCGTGGGGTGAGGGCCCACCTCGTGGAAGAGGTCGTGGTACGCGCGGTTGGCGCTCCGTACGTTCCAGCGGTGGTCGATGAGCAGGCTGGGCAGCGACAGGGCGTCCATCATCACGGCGTAATCGGCCAGGTACGCGGTCGTGGCCCGGTCGGGCGCGCGGTCGTCCGGGGTGTGCGGGCGGGGGGCCGGGGCCCGGTCGACCGCCAGGCGGAAGAGGCGTTCGCGCTGGTAGTCGGACATCTCCAGGGCGTCGGCCAGGGCGAGGAGTTTGGGCTCGGCCCACTCCTTGACGCGGCCGCGCTCCCAGTTGCCGTAGGCGCGGCAGCTCAGCCCCAGCCGTTCGGCCACGTCCTCCTGGCTGAGATGGAGGTGGTCGCGGCGGCCCCGGATGAAGTCCTGGAGGCGGAGGCTGCGGCCGGTGCGGGCACTTTGCGGGGCGGCGGGGGCGGTGGGAGTGGCGGGGGCGGTGGCTGGGGCGGTGGGGGCCGGGCCCGTGGTGCGTAACCCTCGTAACGGCTCTGCTGCCTCGCGGTTCACTTCGTCCCCCTCGTGGTGGCCTGGCCGGGCGGCGGTGGGTCAAGTCCGCTTGTGCTACGGAGAGTTGACTCACCGTCATCGCATCTCGCGATCCTGCAACTCCTGTCCCTTCCATGTCAACTTCCCTTTGCCTCCATGCAAAGCGGACTTTCGGTCACCGGTGGTTTTCGCGTATCGCGGCGGTTAGTCTCACGGCTGCTGCCGACAGTGCCTGGGCGCGGTGCGAAGAGGGGGTACGGTGGCCGACTGCCGTGAGCTCGATGTGGTTCTGGGCCGGGTGACGGAGCTGATCGGGCGGCTCGGTCTGCTGCCCGGCGCCGTGCTGGACGTGGCCGCGCTGTCGTACGCCTGCGGGGTGCCCGAGAGCGATGTGCGGATGCTGCTGCGCGGGAAGGCGGTGGCGGACGAGGGGGTCGCCACGCGGGTGCGCCAGCGGCTGGCGCTGCTGGTGCGCACCCGTCGGCGCGGCAGTGACCACGTCGTACGGCCGTTGCGGGGCGCGGCGCCGCACACCCAGGCCGAGATCGCCCTGGGCATCGGGGTCACCACCCAGGCGCTGAGGTCCTACCAGAGGCCCGACAACCCCGGCCTTCCCAGCGTCCCTACGCTGATGAGCATCAGCGCGTGGTTCCAAGTGCATTCGGGCTGGCTGACCGAGCCGGGCGAGGGCGCCCTCGCCCGGGTGCTGCGCGACACCCTGCGGGAGCTGGAACAGCGGGCCGCCGAACGCGAGATGGAGCAGTTGCTGCGCGACCAGGGGGCGCGCGCGCATGCGTTGCGGGCGGTGGGGAGCCTGTCCGCGCACAAGCTGGAGGCGTTGATGACGCTGCTCGCGCCGGAGCTCGGGCAGCCGGCGTCGCCGGACCTGGGGCAGCTGGCGTCGTCGGACCTGGGGCAGTCGGCGTCGTCGGACCTGGAGCAGCTGGCGTCGCCGGACCTCGGGCAGTCGGCGTCGCCGGACCTGGGGCAGTCGGCGTCGGACATGGCGGAAAGCCGTCGGTCGGACCCCGGCGTCGCGCCGCTCGGCTGTTCCCTGCCCGTGGGGGCCGCGCACGGGTTCCCGGTCCGCCATCAGCTGGTCGACGTCGTGGGCGGTCACCGTATCCATGTGGCCTCGCAGGGCACGGGGCCGCTCGTCGTGCTGGTCCACGGCTTCCCCGAGAGCTGGTACGCCTGGCGTCACCAGATGGCGGCGCTCGCCGGTGCCGGGTACCGGGCGGCCGCGATCGACGTGCGCGGGTACGGCCGTTCGTCGAAGCCCGGCGCGGTGCGTGACTACCGGATGCTCGCGCTCGTCGGTGACGTGGTCGGCGTGATCCAGGCGCTGGGCGGGGAGCCCGCCGTGGTCGTGGGCCACGGCTGGGGTGCCGGCATCGCCGCCCACACCGCGCTGCTGAGGCCGTCGCTCGTACGGGCCGTCGGGCTGCTGGGCATGCCGTACGTACCGCGCAACGCCCATGCGCCCCTGGGGGCGTTCACCTGGCTCGGCCCGTCGGACACCGAGTTCTGCCTGAGTTACTTCCAGCGGGCGGGGCGGGTGGAGGCGGAGATCGAGCCGGATGTACGGGGGTGGCTGCGCGGGTTCTACGCGGCGCTGTCCGGGGAGGCCGGGGGCGACGGCCGGGTCTTCGAGATCCCCTCGGGCGGGCGGATGCGCGACGCCTTTCCCCTCTTCCAGCCGTCCTGGCTCACCGACGAGGCGCTGGACCACTTCGCCGGTGAGCTCGAACGCGGCGGTCTGGCCGGTCCGTTGGCGTGCTTCCGTACCTCGGAGACCGACTGGGACGATCTGGCTCCGTGGACCGACGCGCCGGTGCTCCAGCCCGCGCTGTACATCGGGGCGCGGTTCGACGGGCCCTCGCTGTGGCTGGCCGACGCGGTCAAGGCCTTCCCGGACACGCTGCCCCGCGCCACCACGTACATGATCGAGGACTGTGGGCACTGGATGCAGCAGGAGCGGCCGGGCGAGGTGAACGCGGTGCTGGTGGAGTGGCTGCGGGGGCTGCCCGGCTGACCCGGTGGACTCCCGGTGGGGCCGGTGGACTCCCGGCTGACCCGGTGGACTCCCGGTGGGGCCGGTGGACTCCCGGTGGGGCCGGTGGACTCCCGGTGGGGCCGGTGGACTCCCGGTGGGCCCGATGGGGCTCCCGGTGGCCCGGTGGGGGTCCCCGGCGATCCCCGGCGGGTCTCCCCCGCCGGTACGGGCCCGCAGCGCCGCGCGCAGAATGCGGGCATGCGCATTCCTTCCGAACTCGTCCGGCTCGACGGCCAAGTCCACGCGTGGCTACCGCAGTTCCCCGGCACCTGGGGCATGGCGAACTGCGTCGTGGTGACCTCCGAGTCCTCCGAGTCATCCGAGTCCTCCGAGCCCTCCGAGTCCACCCACTCCCCCGGCTCCCCCGGCTCCCCCGGCTCCCCGGGCTCCCCGGGCTCCCCGGGCTCCGAGATCCTGCTGGTGGACACCCCGTACACCGCTCCCCTGACGCGGGCGCTGGCGGCGGCGGCGCGGCGGGTGGCCGGGCCCGGTGCCCGGGTGTCGACGGTCGTCAACACGCACGCCAACGGCGACCACAGTTACGGCAACGGCCTGTTCCCGGACGCGGAGATCATCAGCACCGACGCCAATCTGGCGCATCTGTGCGCGGAGCCCACCCCGGGGCAGTTGCAGGCGATGCTCGACGGGTGCCGCGACGAGGTCGCCTTCGAGCGGTATCTGCTGGCGCACTTCGGGCGGTACGACTACGGCGGCCTCGAAGTCGCCCCGCCCACCCGGACGTTCAGCGGCCGCCTGGACCTGCTGGTCGGGTCGACGCCGGTGGAGCTGTACGAGGTGGGGCCCGCGCACACCGCCGGCGACCTCGTGGTGCACCTGCCCGCGAGCGGGGTGGTGTGCGCCGGGGACGTGCTGTTCGTCGGGGACGTACCGGTGCACTGGGCCGGGCCGCTGAGCGGGGTGATAGGAGCCTGCCGGCGGATCCTGGACCTCGACCCGCAGGTCGTGGTTCCGGGGCACGGGCCGCTGGTGGGGCCGGCGGAAGTGCGCGCGTACATGGCGTACATGGAGGAGCTGCGGGGGCGGCTGCACGCCCTGCACGGCGCGGGCGTGGACGTCGAGGAGGCGTCACGGGTGCTGCTGCGGGAGCACCGGCGGCCGGGGCTGGGGCTCTGGGAGCGGCTGGGGGTGCTGGCGGCGGTGGAGTACCGGCACCTGGGCGGCGTCGAGGAGCCGATCAGCCTGGTCGAGGTGCTCGCGTCGGCGGTGCGGCTCGCGCCCGACTGCGTACCGGCGGCGGTGGCTTCACGCCGGGAGCTGATGGCGGGGCTGGCGGGTCTGGCGGGTCTGGCAGGTCTGGCAGGTCTGGCGGAGCCGGCGGGAGACGAGGACGAGGACGAGGACGGTGTGAAGGTGAGGGCGGTGTGAAGGTGAGGGCGGGCTGACCGGTTCTCGTCGGGAAATCCCGCTTCCGGAAACGCCGGTTCCTGGTCAAGGGCCCTCTCCCCCGGTAGGGATCGTGTACGACACACACCGCTGCGCGGTGGAAGCCACGGGGGAAGGGAGATCCATGCGCAACCTCACGTCGCCGGGTCGGAGGATCGTGTACGAGAGCCGGGCCGTCGTGTACGAGACGCGCTGGGACGGCGATCCGGAGTGGGAGGGCGGACTGCTGTTCAGCGGTCTGGCACCGGCTCAGCGGCAGGCGGAACACGCCTATCTCCGCGAGACGGGCACCCCGGGCATCCCGGGCGCCTCGGCGGGCCGCGCGGGGCGGCTCGTCTGGTCCCGGGACGCGTCGCGGGACGCGTGGAGTCTGTTCGACGGGGGTGAGCGGACGCCGGTGTCGGTCAGCGCGCGGGCCGTCCATGACGAGCCGCCGGTGCCGGCGACCGTGACGCGGTGGCGGACGTTCGCGCTGACTCCCGGCCCGCCCCGCAGCCATCCCGCCACTCCCCCGGCCGGCGCGGGCGCCGCGTACGGGACGCGCGGGGCGCGCGGGGCGCACGGGACGCGCCGGGCGCGGGTTTCGGCCGTGTCGTCGGTCGAGGAGCTGCTGGCCCGTTTCCGTGACCGTCCCGGCCTGTCCGAGTCGATGTACGCGCTGTGCGGCTTCGACATCTCATGCCGTGACCACGGAGAGACACTGACGACCGTCTCGGGCGCCCCGGTGGAGGGGTTCGCCGGGGACGACGTCGGCGGTACGTACTTTCTCTACGGCGACCCGGACGGGCAGCCCGCCGTGGTGTACGCGAGCCCCGAGGGCGAGGGCGGGCTGATCGCGGACAGCCTGGCCGACGCCCTGGCCATCGTCGTCGGACTGCCGGGCTGGCAGGACTGCCTGCGGTTCTCGGCGGGCGGCAGCCTGACGGCCATGGAGGCGGCGGCCGCGTACCTGGAGAACGATCTGCGCCGGGTCGAGCCCCACCTCACGGCGCGCCGCGCCCGGCTGGCCGGTGCGCTCTCCCTCCACCTGCCGCCCATCCCCCAGCTGCTGGCACGGCTGCAGGACGCGGTCGCCCGGACCGTACCGTCGTACGTACTGAAGACGGCCCAGGGCGATCCGTACGCGTCCCTGTTCGGAACGCTGCTGCCCACGGACAACCCGGGCTGGAGCACGCCGTAGGGCTGCCGTGCGACGGCGTGACAGCCCTGGGCCGCAGTCAGCCGGCGCTGGCCGACTGCGTGGTGTCGGCTTCCCTGGCTGCTTCCTCCTGGAGACGTTCCAGCATGCGGTGGCGTTCGGTGGAGGTCATCCGTGAGATGGCGATTTCGGCGCAGGCGACGCCGTCGTTCCACGGCATCTTGACGACGGGCCTGGCACCGGGGCCGGAGTTGGCTTCGGGGCGGGGGGCCGGGAGGTCGTTGCCGTTGCCGGTGCCGTGGGAGGGGATGGGGTTATCACGGCGTGATAGGTCAGGCGCTCCCCCGGTGGCCGGACCGCGCCCGGAGTCGGTCGCCGCCTTCGAGCTATCACGGCGTGATAGGTCGTGCTCCTTCGTGGGGTTATCACGGCGTGATAGGTCGGCTGCGTCGTCGGGTTCGGTTCGCGGGTACAGCTCGACCTTCTCCCCGCGCGCCAGGGCGACGACGGCCGACGTGCTTTCGTACGGGGTGCTTTCGTACGGAGTGCTGTCGTACGGGGTGCTCTCGTACGGAGTGCTGTCGTGCGGGGTGGGGTCCGTGGTGGCCGAGGGGTTATCACGGCGTGATAGCTCCGTCGCCCGGCGAGCCGCCTCGCGCCGCTCGTCCGCTGCGGCGGCGCGGGCGTCGGCCTGTTCGCGCTGCTGGTCGGCGGTGTACTTGGACAGGTTCCGTACGTGCTCGACCTTGCGGCGGCCCTCGACCAGGTCGGCCTGGAGTTCGGGGGTCAGGTCCAGGACGGACAGCTTGGAGGAGATGGTGGACTGGGCGATGCCGAGCCGCTTGGCGGCGCGGTTCTGGGAGCCATAGAACTCGACGAGTTTCTTGAGCGCGTTCGCCTGCTCCAGCGGGTTCATGTCGTCGCGGTGGACGTTGGCGACGAAGGCCGCTTCGAGGAGCGCCTCGTCGGTGGAGACGAGGGCGTTGTCGACGCTGACCCGGACGGTCGGCGCGCCGGCGAGTTTGGCGGCGGCCAGACGGCGGTGGCCGTCGATGACGATGTAGCGGGTGTCGGGGTCGAGGTCGGCCGCACGGTCGGGGCGTTCACGCAGATAGGCCTCGACGGAGGCGACCGTGATCGCGTTGATGAGGCCGATCTCGCGGATGCTGTCGGCGAGACCGTCGAGGTCGCGCAGTTGCTCGCGCGGGTTGTCGGGGTTCTGGCTGATGCGGCCGACGGGGAGCTCCGTCGGGTCGGGGACGCCGGCGGTCGGGGCGACGGTCACGGCGCCGATGGCGGCGCGCCGGGCGGAGACCGGCCGGGCCTGGCCGAACGACGAGCCTGCTCCGAGGTCCTTGGCTTTGCTCACTTGCTGATCTCCCGGGCGAGGGCGCGCAGCCCGACGGACTGGTCGCAGCGCGGGGCGTACGACAGGAGCGGCCGCTTGACCCGTACCGCTTCCTTCTGTTCTTTCAGGTCGCCGATGACGCCGACGACGCGTGGGTCCTTGATGTCCATCCAGGACTGGAGGGAGGAGGTGGCGATGTACCCGCGCCGGGCGTCGTAGTGGTTGACGACGATGCCGAGGTAGTCGAGTTCGAGCGCGAGGTCGGTGCGCATGTCCTCTATCTGCGACGTCAACAGGTCGTAGGCGTCCGCGCTGCTGTCCTCGGCCTGGACGACGATGAGCGCGCCGGAGTTGCCGGGCACCTCGTCGGGGCGGCGGCGTCCGTAGTAGGCGGCGGCGTCCATGCTCAGGCCGAGGCTGGGCGGGCAGTCGATGAGGATGACGTCGTAGTCGGCTTCGAGGGGAGCCAGTGCGCGTTCGAGGGCGGCTTCGCGGGCGCGCACCGAGGCCAGGCGTACGTCGAGGAGGAAGGCGTCCGTGCAGGCGGGCAGGAGGTGGAGGCGCTCGCCGAAGCGGGCCTCGTCGATGGCGACGATCACGTCGCGCAGGTCGCCCTTGGCGTCGCCTGCCATGTGGTTGGTGAGCGAGTCGCCGCCCATGGGCAGGGGTTCCTGGCCGAGCTGCTTGGTGAGGTGGCCCTGCGGGTCGAAGTCGACGAGCAGGACGCGCTGGCCGAGGCCGGGCAGGTCTTCGAGGGCGAGCGGGTCGTAGCGGTTCGCGCTGTCGGCGGCGCCGTTGGCTGCGGCCGCGTCGGCCTCGTTGCCTTCGTTGGCTTCGTCGAGGAGGGCGGCGAAGTGCTTGGAGACGCGTACGGGCATGAGGACGGTGGGGTCCTCGGCCAGGGCTTCGCCCGTCCCGGCGGTGATGGCGGTCTTGCCGACGCCGCCCTTCTGGTTGCAGACGACGATGCGCCGCACGATCGCCGGGCGCCGGACGGCGGGGGCGGGGTGGTGGTCGAGCCACACCTGGACGGACTGGGCGAGGCCCTGGATGAGGGAGACGCCCCGGTCCTTGCAGTCGGCCCGGAAGCCGGTCCACTGGGCGGCGGGCAGGAAGGTGGCGAACGATTCGGCGCCGGAGGTTTCGATGGGGGAGAGGTTCGAGCCGAGGCTGCGCCAGGTCGTGATGCCCGTCTCGACGGCTTCCTGGATGTCGACTCCGAGCTGGGCCGCCCGGATCTTCAACTCCTGGCGGAGCCGCAGGGGGAGCTTCGAGACGACCTTCTCCCGGTCGCTTCTGTTGGCAGGTGAGGTCATGAACGTAACCCTACTAACGTCGGAGATCTTTTGATGGACCGACACGTTAGCTTTCTGGCTTTGGTGGCGGGGGAGTGGGGGCAGTGGGGGAGCCGAGTTATCACGGCGTGATAGGTCGTCCCGTCCGGAAGCCGGGCTATCACGCCGTGATAACTCGGCTCCCTCGCCTTGGTTGCGGCCGCTGACCTATCACGCCGTGATAAGTCGGGCTGGCGGTTCGTCCGGCGCCGGACTCGATGCCCAGGGAACCTCGGGGTGTCTGCCCGCAGCATCGGGGCGCGGGGAGGGCGGGGCGTTCGCCGGGACGGGTCGACCGCGAGCGCGCCGCGCAAGTGGGGGAGGGCGAGCGGGGCCCAGACGTTCTCCAGTCGGCCAGGACTAAACGGGCCGTGCGGTCAAGGGCCATCCAGCGCAGGGTGTTGTGCGGGGCGCGGCCGTCGGGGGAGAGGGGCGAGCAGGTTCCATGAGCGGTCGTGGGCGTACGCCACGTGTGTAATGCCGTCGACGGCCGTCGACGGCCTCCTGCCAGCTGCCGGGGATCTCCTCACCGGGCCGCGCGTTGAGGGGCCACGGGGGATCCTGGCCGAGTCCGTACCGCCACAGGGCGATGCCTGCGCGTCCATGCCGAACAGGCGGGCCACGTCTTCGAGGAGGTCGGCGGTCGGTGCTGCGCGTAGCGCCCGGACTCCAGGCGCCCATAGGTGTCCGGGGCGCGGTGCAATAGCTGGTCGGTCTGAGCCCGGGAGAGGCCGGGGGCGTGCCCGCCCTGTCGGGTGAACCGGCGCAGGCCGGGGCCCTCGGGTGCGATGCATGCGAGGGGTTCGCGCAGCAGGCCGTGCAGAGCAACCTTGTCCATGAAACGTGTTCCCCATGCGTGGGCAGCCCCCGCCAGGGGTGGCGGCCGCTGCGGTGAGCTGCGCCAGCGCGGGGATCAGCAGCCCCAGGCGGAGTCACGCCGCGCGCGGTGCGCAGCGCCCCGGGCCGACAGCGGGGCTGCGGGTGTGGCGCGTGTTACGGCCGTTGCCGTGGGTGCCATGGGTGCCTCGCGGCGCTGCATCAGTGCTTCCTCTTGTATGCCGTCGCGCGGCGGTGGGGGAGGGGGGCGGCCTCCCCGCCGTACGGAACGGATCGAACACCGGCCGTCTGTGCGAGCGTTTTGGGCCAGGGCTAGGGCTGGGGCCAGGCGTCGGGGGCGCGGGCGGGGCCCGTTCAGGCCCACCGGCACGCTGCCTGGTCGGACAGGCGGCGATCAAGCGGTCGCGGCTGCGTCGGTGCGCCGGGCGTACGAACGCGGCGCACCGACGGGGGCGAGCCAGGTGGAGAGCCAGGTGGAGAGCGACAATCCGGCGCGGCACAAGGACCGTCTGCCGCCGAAGGCGATCGAGTTGTACGGGCGGATCACCCGGTACGAGCCCCTCGCGCCTGTCGCCTGGTGACCCGGACCAGACACGCGCGCCGGTCCCGCACCGACGCGAGGTCGACCCCGGCCCACCGTAGCCAGGTCTCCTGCAGGACACCCCGCAGCCGAGCCGGTCCTGGCCCGGCTGCGCGAGCGGGGCCTGGTGGCGGTCGACGCGGATCTGCGCGGACATCCCGATCGCCCCGGGCCGCAGGAGGCGGCCCGGCGCCAACTGGACGCGGATCTGCGGGAGATAGCGGCGCCGGCCACGCGGATGGCGGCGATACCCGAGGCCGCGGACGAGCTGAGCGTGCACGTCGAGCGGGCCAAGTGGCGTTCGGGGGCGCGGTTCGATCCTGACGGAGCCGGGGCCGGTCAACGCCCGTATCGAGCAGGCGATCAGCCAGGCGCGGGGCGAGTTGCTCACCGCCCCGCCGGGCGGTCCGCGCAGCCGGGAGCTGCTCGCCATCGCCATGGACCGGGACAGCCGGGAGCCGGAGAGGACACTCCGGAGCCCCTGTTCATCTGCGAGCCGGTGGGGGCTGGTCGCGCAGTGCCCCGCGCCCCTGAAGGCAAAGGACGGCTCGGCCACCTTGCAGCCCTCTGGCGTGCGCGGCTTCGGTCCGTACGTCCGCTGTCACGGGGGAGTGCCATCCGTGCGCATGCCAGAACCGGCCGTGCAGGGCCTGTCGTCGGGCTCTGCCGGGTATCGCGCGGGGCCGGGTATCCGAGCCGGGGTACTCGGACGCTGCCGAGTCTCGGCGCACCTCCCATGCCCCCGCTCCGACGTGCCCGGCGAACGCCCCGCCCCGCATGCCCCAGCGTGGACGGTCGCTCGAAAGGCGGCCCGGATCCCCGAACTGCTGACGAAACGTTCCGTCAGCACCTTTAATGCGCCTATGCGCAGATGGGGGAGCGGCAGAAGCGGAACAGTCCTGTACGGCCGGGCCCGGGCCGGGGCCCGGCTGCGCGCAGGGCTCGCCTGCGCCCTGCTGACACTGAGCGCGGCCGCCTGCGGGCCCTCGGCCACCTCGTCCGCCTCGGGCGCGCCCGAGGACGACAAGGGCCGCCCCACGCCCCGTACGGGCTTCCCCATCCGCTACGAGCCCCCCTCCGCCCCCGACCGCGCCAACGCCGCCTTCCTGCGCGGGCGCAGAGTGCTGGAGCAGACCTCGGCCGCCGTCGACTCCTTCGTCGACTCCTTCGGCCCCGCCGTACGCCTCGGCCGGACAGGGGGAGTCGCGGTGGTCGCCCGCTCCTGTGGGGGCGAGGGCTCGGCGTACGATCCCGGGGCGCGGCGGGTCGAGATCTGTTACGACGACGTGGCGCAGGAGCGGGCGCTGTTCGAGGGCGCGGGTGTGCGGCCGGCCGACGACGAGGTCGCCGCCGTGCTGGCGGAAACGTTCTTCCATGAGGCCGGGCACGCCCTCGCAGACGTCCTCGGCCTGGACCTGGGCGACCGGGCGGAGGAGGACGCGGCCGACCAGTTCGCGGCCCTGATGCTGATCCGCGGGGGCGCGGCGGGGGAGCGGCAGTTGCGGGTGGCGGCCCGGGAGTACGAGCTGTCGGCGGCCGGGGACGCGGGTAGGGGCCCAGCGGAGGGCCCAGCGGACGAAGGAGGCCGGGACGAGCACTCCTCGGACCTCGTCCGCGCCACTAACCACCTCTGCTACCTCTACGGTGCCGACCCCGCACGTAACGCAGGCCTGCGGGGCAAGGGGCTGCTCACCTCCGAGCGGGCCGGTCGCTGCGGGGAGGAGTGGCGTGGAGTACGCGAGGCCTGGCAGAAACGTCTCGCTTCGGTCGCCGCGCCCAGCGACCGAAGCGACTGAGCCGACCGAAGCCACCGGAGCGACCGGAGCGACCGAAGCCACCGGAGCGACCGGAGCGACCGGAGCGACTGAGCCGACCGGAGCGACTGAGTCGACCGAAGCGACTGAGTCGACCGAAGCGACCGGAGCGACTCAAGGCCAAGGAAGGCAAAAAGAAGGCCCAGCAGCACGGAGACCGGCCGGGGTTGCGGTTGTCGTAGCGACTGAAGCGACCGAAGCGACTGAGGCCCGAACCTCTTGGCGTGTCCCGGACCAGTCGGGGAAGCAGGTGCGGCGCTCGGTCGCTTCAGTCGCTACGACAACCGCCCCGTGGAGTGCTTCAGTCGCTGCCGTTCGGTCGCTCCGCGCGCGTTCAGTCGCTGATTCGGGCGGCGAGGGTGACGGGTTCCGGGGGCTCCAGGGCGGGCAGCGACTGAAGCGAGCGACCGGGAGAGGTTCGGTAGCTGTTCAGTCGCTGCGCCAAAACCCCAGGTCAGATGATGTTTCATCGGACAATCAGCGACTGAAGCGACTCAAGCTCCTATGTTCCCCGGGAACTCTGTTTTCCGCCCTCGTGTGCGTGTGCGTTGGATAAGTAGGGGGCTAGAGTCGCTTTGAGTCGCTGAATGATCTCTCACAACCACCTGGCCTGCTGTTTTGGGCAGCACTGAGCGCAGCGACTGAAAGAATCTCAGTCGCTGGCCTTCAGTCGCTCCCGCCGGGTTCGGTCGCTGACTGTCCCATCATCGAAACGGGAGACGGGTTTTACGTGGCCCTGCGCCACACCGGCCACAAGCTTCGCTAACCTATGTTCGTCGTTGAGTCGCTTCAGTCGCTGAGTAGGGGAACCACATGACTGCTGAGCTGCGGTTTTCTCGCAGCGACTCAGAGCAGTCGGCCCCAGAGCCTCTGGTCGCTGCGCCCTCGGTCGCTCAACCCCTGCTCATGGCCCGCTGGTGTGCTTCCCAGGACTGGCCGGTGCACCCGCTCGCGCCGGGCCGCAAGACTCCGGTGGCCAACTGCTCGCGCTGCCGCCGGCCTGGCCATCGTCATGACAACTGTTCCTGCATCGCGATCGGTCGCTGGTGCCACGGCTTCCGCGCGGCCACGGTCGACCCGGCCCGTATCGACAAGTGGTGGGGTGCCAACCCCGACCTCGGCGTAGGCGTAGCCTGCGGCGCCGCCCGCCTCGTCGTCATCGACATCGACGACCACCCCCAGCCGCTGCCGGGCCGCGACCGCATCCTGCCGGGCATCCCCATCCCGGACCAGGTCGATCTCACCGGCCTGACCAACGGCTTCCACTCCCTGGGTGTCCTCGCGGCCCTGCGCGGCCACAACAGCCCCGCGGACGACGCCTCGACCCTGCGCGTGCGTACGCCCTCCGGCGGGCTCCACGTCTGGTACCGGGCCCCCGAGGACGGCCGCCGCTGGCACTCCTCGGTCGGGCAGGGCGGCCGGGCCTCGCTGGCCTGGCAGGTCGACGTACGGGCGCACGGCGGCTACATCGTGGCCCCGGGCACCGTGACCCCCGCCGGGGTCTACACGCCCCTGGAAGGGGCCAAGGAGCCTTCCCTGCTGCCCGCCTGGCTCGCCGGGGAGCTGTCCCGTACCGGACATCTGCGCTCCCAGCGCGTCCCCGCCGCCAAGCCCCAGCCGGATCCTTCCCCCGCCCGACGGGCCGTCATCGCGGCGGGCGGCGGCCGCGACCGGGCCGCCAGGGTCCTGGCCTCCGCCCTGGCCGAGGTCGCCGACTGCGCCTCGGTGCCGGAGGGCGCGGGCTTCACGGACAAGCTGAACCGGGCCGCGTACACCGTGGGCGGGCTGGTGGCCGCCGGGTACCTGGGCGAGGCCGACGCCGAGCGGGTGCTGCTGGAGGCGGCCGAGTTCGCCCGCCCCGGGCAGGACCGCAGGGCCGCCCCGATCGTCCGCAGCGGCATGGCCGCCGGCTCGCGCCACCCCCTTCAGCTCCGGAGCCGCCCGTGACCGCCTCCGGCCAAGGCCGCAACGACGACGTGCTGTTCGACTTCGACCCGCAGACGGTCGCCTCGCAGATCCTGGCGCACTCCCAGGCCCCCGCGCCCGGCGGACTCACGCTGCCCTCTCAGAGCGGCGCTGAGAGCCGTACGGGGGCCCCTCAGGCCACCCACGCCGGGCTGCTGCCCGACACGCTGACCGACCGGGGCAACGCCAAGCTGTTCGTGAGGCTGTTCGCGGACGACTACCGGCATGTGCCGGGCCTGGGCTGGTACCGCTGGGACACCACCCGCTGGCAGCTCGACGAGGATGACACGGTGATGTGGGCGGCCGGCGACCTGGCCGAGAACATCGCCGACAGCGACCCGCGCGGCCTGTACACGGTCCAGGCGCTCCAGCAGCACCGCCGCCGGGCCCTGTCGACGGCCGGGATGAACGCGATGCTCGCGCAGGCCCGTTCGGCCCCCGGCATGGTGCTCAACGCGGCGCTGCTCGACGCCGACCCGTACGCCCTGTGCACGCCCGCCGGGATCGTCGACCTGCGCACCGGCCTGCTGCGCACCCCGGACCCGAACAAGGACTTCCACTCCCGCTCGACCTCGACCGGGCCCCGGCAGATGCCCACGCCCCGCTGGAACCGGTTCCTGACGGACACGTTCGGCGAGGACCCGGAGTCCGCCGAGATGATCGGCTTCCTGCATCTGCTGCTCGGCTACTCGATCACCGGGGACGTCGGCGGGCAGATCATGCCGTTCCTGTTCGGGTCGGGCAAGAATGGCAAATCGGTCCTGCTGGATGTGGTGATGAAGCTGCTCGGCGACTACGCGGACGCGGGTCCCCCCGGGTTCCTGATGGCCCGGCCCTTCGAGGGCCACCCCACCGACCTCGCCGAGCTGCACGGGCGGCGCGTCATCGTGTGCTCCGAGGTCAAGCCCGGCGACAAGTTCGACGAGGCCAGGGTCAAGCTGCTCACCGGCGGCGACCGCATCAAGGCCCGCCGGATGCGCCAGGACTTCTTCAGCTTCCAGCCCACCCACAAGCTCTGGCTGCTGGGCAACCACCGCCCCGAGGTCGGCACCGGCGGCTTCGCGTTCTGGCGCCGTATGCGGCTGATTCCCTTCGAACGCGTCGTCTCCGACGAACGCAAGATCGACAACCTGGCGGACGTCCTGGTCACCGAGGAGGGCCCGGGCATCCTGAACTGGCTGATCGAGGGCGCCCGCCGCTATCTGGGCGGCGACAAGGACCTCACCGGGCCCGAGCGGGTACGGATCGCCACGACCGTGTACGCGGAGACCGAGGATCACACCGGGCGCTTCTTCGAGGAGACCTGCGCCCTGCACCCCGACCACCGGGCGGAGCAGACCCGCCTCTACGCCGCATACCGGGCCTGGTGTCAGAATGAGGGGGCACCCGTCATCACCTCCCGCGCGTTCGCCGCGCGCGCACGCGAACTGGTCGGGCTGGCCTCGCCCAAGGAGATGATCTTGTCCAATTCGCGGAAGTACTACCCGGGCATCGGACTGCTCGCCGACGAGGAGAGGGCATGAGCTCCCTGATCACCGACGACGAGATCAGCCACGAGACCGAGCTGGTCTGGCTGGAGGACATCTCCGGTCTCGACTACGTACGCCAGAGCCTGGACCGGCTGCCCACGCGCCGCAGCAGGCCCGCCTACCACCGCGACGGGCGCATGGTCGGCTACGCGCTGCTGGGCCCCAAGGCCAAGGCGTCGCCATCCTCGGGCACCTGGCGCCGCCGCGTCTTCTGGGTGCTGCCGCACGACCGCGACAGCGAGCCCGACGGGCTGTACGCGACGGGCGCGCCCGCCGAGGCCATCGACCCGCGCACGCTCGCCCCGGGCAGCAAGGGCCGCAAGACGGAGCGCTCGGAGGGCGGGCCGCCGTCCTCGGCGATGCGCGAACTCGGGATAACGCTGCCGCTCTGAGACGCGTACGCGTACGAGGGCGCAGTCGGGTCGCCTACGAAAGCTCCGTGCGTGGGAGGAACGGCAGCGCCTACCAGCTCGCCCCGGCCGGCTGCCGCGTCGTCGCGTTGAGCCGGTTGAAGAGGTTCGTCAGGGCGATCATCAGGGTCAGGGAGGCGAGCTGACGCTCGTCGTAGTGGCGCGCGGCCTCGTCCCAGACGGCGTCCGGCACCGGGTCGGCGCGGTCGTTCAGCCGGGTCGCCGCCTCGGCCAGCGCCAGGGCCGCCCGTTCGGCACCGGTGAAGCAGCGCGCCTCGCGCCAGGCCGCCACCGCGTGCAGCCGCTCGTCGCTCTCCCCGGCCTTCTTGGCGCTGAGCACGCCGCCGTGGACACAGTACGAGCACCCGTTGATCTGGCTCGCCCGCAGATGCACCAGCTCCAGCGTCGCCTGGGGCACCCCGCCGCTCTTCGCGGCCTCGAACACGGCGAGCAGCGGCCGCATCGCCTCGGGCAGCACCACGGCGGGGTTGCGCATCCGGGTCGGGGGCGTCGTCGGGGCGGTCGCGGTCATGGAGTGCCTCCTTGTGCTCATCTCACGAAGACCAACGAGCCAGTACGGCAAACGGGACGACTCCGGTGCGACGAAACCGTCTTGGCCAACGATCCGCCGGCCCCGCCGGGCACGGAATAAGCCAGCAGGATCATCAACGGACGAAAACGGCAGCGGTTCCTGTCCGTGATGATTGATGGCCCGAATGGCCCGAATGGCCCATCGGGGCCGTGAACGGGCGCGCCGCACGGTATGGGTGTCAAGGACCCCTCCCGCGAATCCGAGGTGAGAGACATGCCGGAGCCCGAACGCGCCTGGCACCGACAGGCGTTCATCCCCGCCAGCCGCAGCGAGAGCGTCCCGCCGCCCGCGCCCGCCGCCGAGCCGCCCATCTACCGGGAGCTCGCCGCCGCCTGGGCCGCTCAGGGCCGCACCCTGCCGGGCGGCCCCGACCGCGAGTGGAAGGCACTGATGGCCCGCCCCTGCTGGCCCGTCTGACCTTGGCCCTGTCCGTACGTATGGGAGGAGTACGGGGAGCACGCGAAAAGGGCCGTATCACCGGTGACGGTGGTACGGCCCTTTTTCCCGCGGTCGGGCAGCGCCCAGCATGGCGATCCCGAACGGCACGGACCACGCGGTGGGCAGCCCGAGCGGCCCGTCGAGCCACTTGGCCCCGGCCGGCAGGAAGACCCCGAAGGCGGCCTCCAGCTGTCGACGCGCAGGCTGGTGCGCAGCAGGCCCGGGCCGGGGGCGAGGGGTGTTGCGGGGGATGGGGTGAGTTCCGGCGGTCAGGCCGAGCCTGGGTTGAGGCCTTTCGCGCGCTACGCGGTCAGGTGCGCGGCCAGGCCGAGGGCCAGAGCGGCGATGCCGGTGGCCGGGCCGATGGCGGCCTGCTTCCGGCGCCGGCCAGGGACACTGGCGCGGCCGCGTGCCCAGCCGTCTGCGGACTCCCTGGAGTCCCCGCCGGGCCGTGAGGGCCGGTCGGCCGGTCGGTCAGGAGGATGCGTGCGAAGGTGGGGAGGCGGCGGAACAGGGCCGGGTGGGCGGCGCAGAACCGGTTGCGGGCGACCGGGGCGACCGGGGCGTCCCCTGTGCGGTCGGCCTCGCCGCAGGGGGAGTGGGGACGGAACTCCCTTGCAGGGAGGGCCGGTTCGGTGAACGGGGCGGGTCCCAGGGCCAGTGCCACCGTCCGCGTGCGCATGCTCTCGCCGTCGGCGGTCACCACCTCGAGGCCGTCGCGGCCGTACGGGCGGACCGCGGTCACCGTGTGCGTACCCCAATTGGGGTATCCACGCATCTAACTGATTATCTTTCCGATCAGCGTAATAAGGATATTTTCCAACTGGGTATACAGGGTTAGGGGGACCCGTCGTGGAGGAGTGGACATGCGCCTGGGGAAGTACCGCAACGGAAAACACCGGCGGAAGATCCGGTCGGCCACGGCAACCTACAAAGCGGCGTGCGCGATTGTGGCGGCCGGTGCCCTCGTTTCGTGTCTCGCCCTTTCCCCGCCGGGACGCGACCCGGGGCCCGCGGGCGCCGCCGAACCGGGCCCGAAGCATCCCTCCACCACCTGGTTCGGCGCGTTCCTGGAGTCCGACGAACGGGGCGTGCAGCGGATCGGGGAGTTGGAGAAATGGCTGGGGGGAGCCGAACTGAGGGTGGGTCACACCTATCTGCCCGGAGGGACCTGGAGCGATATCGAGGGCCGTGCGCACTTCCTGGAGAGCTGGGCCCGCTGGCGGCGCCAGCGCGCCGACCGGCTTCTCGTGCTCAATGTGCCGATGCAGGCCCACAACGAGGAAGGCGTCTCGGACAACGGGGTCCGCCGACTCCTGAGGCAGGGTCAGGAGGGCCGTTTCGACGAGCATTTCAGGAAACTCGCCGAACGCCTGGTCGCGCTGAACATCCCGGACACGGTCATCGTGCTCGGCTGGGAGATGAACGGCACCACGTACACCCATCGCTGCGGGCCCGACCCGGAGGCCTGGAAGGCATACTGGCGGCTCGCCGTCACCGCGATGCGCTCGGTGCCCGGCCAGGAATTCCGCTTCGATTTCGCGCCGAGCCGGGGACGGGATGCCGTACCGTGGACGGAATGTTATCCCGGTGACGACGTCGTGGACGTCATCGGAATGGACTCCTACGACCAGCCGCCGGGCCAGAACTTCGACGAACAGGTCAAGGAACCGTACGGCCTGCAGCAGCACGTGGACTTCGCCGCCGCGCACAAAAAGGAGATCTCCTATCCGGAGTGGGGGCTTTTCCGCAACGGCGACAACCCCGAATACATGCGGCGCATGCTGCAGTGGATGGACGCGCACAAGCCGCTGTACAACACCATCACCGACTACTGCCCGCACGGGGTGTGGCAGTGCGACGCCAACCCGGAGGCGTCGCAGGTGTACCGGTCGGTCCTGTTCGGCCGCACGGACCCGACCCCGAAGCCGCCGGTGACGCCGCCGGTCACCCCGACACCGAAGCCGCCGGTCACCCCGCCGGTCACCCCGCCGGTGACGCCGCCGGTCACCCCGACACCGAAGCCGCCGGTCACCCCGCCGGTGACGCCGCCCGTGACGCCGCCCGTGACCCCGCCTGTCACCCCGACACCGAAGCCGCCGGTGACCCCGCCCGTGGCCCCGCCGGTGACCCCGCCGGAGATCCCGCCCGCGCCAAGCCCAGCCGTGCCCCCAGCCGTTCCCCCGGCGAAGCCGTCCGTGCCCCCGGCCAACTGCCGGCCGCTGGACCTCGGTCCCTGGATCGAGTACTGGCTCGGCGGCAAGCTCTGCCTCCGTTTCGACTGGTACTCCAGGAACCGGTGAGCCACCGAGAGTCGTGCCGTATCCGGCGTCCCGTGAGGTCTAGCTTGCTAGATCACTAGGATGCTAGCATCGGTCTCGTGGGTGATGAGGAAGTCAAGCAATTCAACGTGTACCTGCCGATCTCGCTGATCAAGCAGGTCAAGTACCAGGCCATCGAGTCGGGCACGTCCTTGTCGGCGCTGGTCGCCGACGCCCTGCGTGCCTATCTCGATGACCCCCATGGGACCGGACGGCAATCGACCGAGGGGAAGAACTGACATGGCGACCGAAGGAATGGCCACCGAAGGCATCGAGGCCGTCTTCCTGACGACCCACAACTGGGGCAGGGCGGCGAAGTTCTTCCAGACGCTCGGCTACGAGCTGGAGTTCGCGACGGACCACAACTCCGCGCTGCTGCGCAACGGCGACGGCGCGTACGTGTTCATCGCCGAGGTCCCCGAGGACCAGGAGCCCCAGACGCGGATCGTGCTGAAGGTGGCCGACGCGGACGCCTTCCGCCCCGATGAGGACCTCGACGTGGTCACGCCGTTCGAGGACACCCATTACGGGACCAGGGAGATGACCGTACGCGACCCCGACGGGCGCGTGTGGAGCCTGCAGGCTCCCGGCAAGAACTGATCACGCAGGAACGGAGGAGGGGCAACATCATGAGGGGGGACACCATGAAGGACGCGACAGCCGACGAGCAGATCGCCGCGCCGGACAACACCGCCGTACGGACCGCCCTGTGGCGGGCGATGCACGTTCAGGCCGACCCGGCCCCGCACGTCGTCGAGGACGAGATCGGTCTGCGGATCGCGGACCCCGGCGACGGCTGGCGCGAGCGCCCGGACATGGACCCGCACCGCACCAGCGGGTTGCGTGCGGCCATGGCGGCCCGCGCCCGTTTCATCGAGGACCTGATCACCGAGCAGACCGACCTCGGCGTCACCCAGTACGTCATCCTGGGCGCGGGCCTGGACACCTTCGCCCAGCGCAGGCCCGAGATCGCCTCCCGCCTGCGGATCTTCGAGGTGGACCAGCCGGGCCCGCAGGCCTGGAAGCGCCGCCGCCTGGCCGAACTCGGCTACGACATCCCCGAGTGGCTGCACCTGGTGCCGGTCGACTTCGAGGCGAACGAGAACTGGTGGGAGCGACTGGCCGCCGCGGGCTTCGACAGCTCCCGGCCCGCGGTCGTCGTCTCCACCGGCGTCACCATGTACCTCACCAAGGACGCCACCGCCGCCACCCTGCGGCAGATCGCCTCGCTCGCCCCCGGCTCGACGCTCGCCATGACGTTCCTGCTGCCGGCCGAACTCGTCGACGAGGCCGACCGCCCCGGCCTGCGGGCCAGCGAGGAGGGCGCCCGGGCGTCCGGCACGCCGTTCCTCAGCTTCTACACCCCGCAGGAGATGCTGCGACTGGCCCGCGAATCCGGCTTCAAGGACGCCCACCACGTCTCGGCGGCCTCGCACGCCGAGCGCTACTTCGCCGGCCGCACCGACGGTCTGCGCCCGTCGAGCGGGGAGGACGTGCTGGTGGCCACCGTCTGAGCGCCTCCGCGCACCTGTCGGGGAGGTCGGCGGCGTCAGCGGAGTCGCCCGGTGAGACGAGTCCCGTCTCGTAGGCGAGGACGACGGCCTGGGCCCGGTCGCGCAGGGTCGGTTCGGCGAAGATCCGGGCCACGTGGGTCTTCACCGTCGCCTCACTGAGCGTCAGTTCCCACGCCGGTTCGGCAGGGGAAAGACCCCGGCCCATGAGCGTCAGCACCTCGCGTTCGCGCGCCGTCAGGGCGGCCAGGTCCCGGTGGACGGCCGGCGTCGCGGGGCCCGGACCGGTGGCCGGGGCGCCGGAGGCGAAGCGCTCCACCAGGCGGCGGGTGATCGAGGGTGCGAGCAGGGCGTCGCCGGTGTCGACCAGGCGTACGGCGGCGGCCAGATGCGCGGGGGTGACGTCCTTGAGCAGGAAGCCGCTGGCCCGGCGGCGAGGGCGGCGTAGACGTACTGGTCGAGGTCGAAGGTGGTCAGCATGATCACCCGGCAGTCCGGGGCCTGCGCGAGGACGCGGCGGGCGGCTTCCAGGCCGTCCGTGACGGGCATCCGGATGTCCATCAGTACGACATCGGGCCGCAGCCCGCGCACGACGGCCACGGCCTCGGCCCCGTCACCTGCCTTGCTCCCGGCGGGTGTGGCGATCGCCGTCCTCGGCGCCCTGGTCCCGGCCCGGTCGGTGGCCCGGATGACCATCGCCTCGGTGCTGCACACCGAATAGGTCACCCGTCGGCACCGGTCTCCGGCTCCGGATCAGTGGCCGCCGGCCCGGCGCTCCCGCCACCCCCTCATATGACCCGCCGCCCACCGCCGCCCCCGCGCGTACCCGACGCACCACCACAGCAGGGGTGCCGCGCGGGTGCCGCGGGCCAGGAGGAAGCGCTGGTTGTGGAGGGTGTCGGGGCGCCAGTGGTGTTTGTACGGCTCGTTGCCGCGCAGCATGCTCAGTACGGCGCGGCCGCTGCCGTCGAGGCGGCGGGCGGAGGCGCGCATCAGCATCGCCGCCACGTCCACCTTGCGCTCGCGCAGGGCCGGGTGGGCACCGTAGAGGTAGCCGCCCGCCAGGGAAGGTGACTGGAGGGTGAGTTCGGCGGCGACGGTCTGGCCGTCCAGGTGGAACTCCGTCAGGACCGCCTCCCCCTGCGCCACCATCAGGCGTACCGACCGGGCCAGGTGCTCGGCGAACCGGGGGCGTACGTGTTCGGGAGTCACCCCGCGGCCGCTCCACTGCAACCGGTGCAGGGTGAGCAGGGAATCGAGGGCGGTGGCGACCTCCTCGGGTGGGACCGCCCGCTCCCGCACCCCCAGCGTGTCCACCTTGCGGAGTTTCGCGCGGACCCGCTGGGCCGCTTTCGCGGCGAGGCGGGTGAGGAGGTCGTCCATCGGGGCCGCGGGCAGCTCCAGGCACGCCGAGTCCGGCAGGCGGGCCCGCGCGCCGGGCCAGTGGGCGTGCAGCAGTTCGGCGGCGCCGCCCGGCCGCACCTCACGGAGATCGACGAGCGCGCCCCCCGCCGCCTCCCGCACCGCCGCCACCAGCGCCCGCGCCGCCTCGTCCCGGCAGCCGTCGTCCAGCAGTACGTCCGTGAAGTCGGAGATCGATCCGCCCAGCGGCACCAGGGTGCGCAGCGGGCGCAAGACCAGCCTCAGCGGGGCCGCCGCGACCAGTTCGCCGCCCCGGCGCACCACGACGACGCGCAGCCGGCCGGTCACGCCGTACGACATCCACCACGAGTGCAGCCAGGCGTGGCTCTGGAACGGGGTCGCCGTGCGGCAGCGCCCGTGCAGCCGCCGCCACTCGGGCGCCAGCGCCGCGAACCGGCCGGTGTCCGTGCACACTTCGGCCACCAGGGCGGTGGTCCCCGACGCGACGACCGTCACCGGGCGCCCCCGTACGGCATCCCGGCGGGCAGGGCCGGGGCGGGCACGGGCGCGGGCTCGCGCCGCTCGGGCCGTACGAGCAGGACCAGGCCGCCCGCCAGGCCCCCGGCGCAGCCGCCCACCAGGGCGGTGAGGGAGGCGGGCGCCGACGACGGGTCGACGGGCTTCGCGGCGCGCGAGAACTGGACCAGACGTACGCCCGTGCTCGACTCGGTGTGCTTGCCGTTGACGGTCAGCGCGCGCGCCACCGCGTTGGCGATGTCGGCGGCCTCGGCCGGCCGCTGCGAGGTGCCCGTGATGGCGATCATCGGCGCGTCCGGCGAGGTCGCCGTCTGCACATTGCGGCGGATCGTGTCGGCGGGGAGGCCCGCCCAGGCCTGGGCGTCGCCGATCACCGCTACCTGCGTCGCGACCCGGCCGTACGCCTGGGCGAAGCCGAGGGCGGTGGCGGGGTCCGACTTGCCGGTGGGCGTGACCACGACATAGCTGGTCGCGCTGTACTCGGCCGGCCGCGCCAGCCCGTACACGCCGCCCGCCACCGTGCCGAGCAGCGCGCACGCGGGCAGCGGCCACCATCTCGGCAGCGCCCGGGTGCCCCGGTGGGACCGCATCGGGCCACACGCCCTGCGGGATTCGCTCATGGTGCGCTCACTCCTGAGGTGACTGAGGTGACTGAGGGGTCCGAAGGGGCGGAGGGAACGTGCTTGCCGAGTACGGGAGTCGTGCCGTGCAGGGCCGCCTCGTAGACCGCCGTCAGGCGCGCCGCCGCAGCGGCCACCGTGTAGTGCTCCACGGCCGGGGGTACGGGGAGGCGTCCACCCGCCGTGTCGCGTACGGCCCGCAGGGCGTCGGTGAAGCCCGCCGCGTCGGCCCGTACCGCGCCCGGCGCCTGGCCGGGGGGCAGGTCGTCGACGGCGGGGCAGGTCGTGTAGACGACCGGGAGGCCCGCCGCCAGGGCCTCGACCACGGCGAGGCCGAACGCCTCGTCGGCGGAGGGGGAGGCGAGGACGTCCATCGCGGCGAGGAGGGAGGGCAGCGCGAGGCCCCCGCCCGGACCCCCGCCCGGACCCCCGCCCGCGCCCTCGTACGCGCCCTCGTACGCGCCCTCGTACGCGCACTCGCCCGCGAAGCACACCCGCCCGGCCACCCCGAGCCGTGCCGCGAGGGCCCGCAGCGCCGCCTCCTGCTCCCCGCCGCCCACCAGCAGCAGATGCGCGCCGGGCAGGTGGGCCAGGTCCCGGACCAGGGTGTCGAAGTGTTTGCCCGCGACCAGGCGGCCGACCCCGCCGACGACGAAGGCGTCCTGCGGCAGGCCCAGGAGGGTGCGCGCCTGGGTCCGCAGGACCGCGTCGAAGCGGAAGCGGTCCGCGTCGATGCCGTTGGGCACCACGTGGATGCGGCGGGCGGGCACGCCCCACTCCCGCAGCCGCCGCGCGATCGTCGCGGAGACGGCGACCGTGGAGGTGCCGAGCCGCTCCGACGCCAGATACAGCGCGCGCACCCCGGCGCCGAGCGGGCGGCCCTCGATGGTGGCGGCGCCCAGTGAGTGCTCGGTGGCCACGACCGCGCGCACCCCGGCGAGCCGGGCGGCGGCCCGCCCGTACAGGCAGGCGCGGTAGAGGTGGGTGTGGACCAGGTCGTAACGGCCCTGGCGGATCAGGCGGGTGAGGCGGGGGAGTGCGCTCAGGTCGCGGTTGCCGGTCATGCCGAGGTGTCTCACGTTCACCCCGTCGGCGGCCAGGCCTTCGGCGACGGCGCCCGGGTTGGTGAGGGTGACCACCTCGCAGGAGACGGGCAACTTCCTTACGAGTAGGCGCAGTTGCTGTTCGGCGCCGCCCACGCCGAGGCCGGTGATGACGTGCAGGACTCTCACGGGGCCTCCGGGTCCGGTACGCGTGCGTCGCTCCGCTCGATCGGTTCGCTCCGCTCGATCGGTTCGCTCGGTGCGCGCGGCGGGCCGAGCACCGCCGGGCGGTCCTCGGGGACGAACCCGGCCCCCGGTCCGTCCCCGGGCGGGCGGCGCCGCCAGCGGTGCAGCCGGCGTTTGAGGTGCAGGCGCAGCGCGGTGTCGTTCTCGCCGATGTGGATGCGGGGCAGGGCGTAACGGCCGGTCAGGGGGCCGGGGTCGATGGCGCAGGCGTAGCTGTAGCCGGCCGCGCGCACCGCGTCGAGGGCCCGCTGGTCGACCGTTCCGTACGGGTAGCAGAAGCCCAGTACGTCGCGGCCGGTCAGCGAGCGCAGCAGGGCGCGGCTCTCCTCGGCCTCACGGCGCAGGGTGTCGTCGTCGGCGGTGGTGAGGTCGGTGTGGAGCAGGCCGTGCGAGCCGATCTCCATGCCCCACATCAGGGCGCGCCGGATGCCTTCCTCGTCCAGGAGCGGGCGGCGCGGGCCGCGCGGGTCCCAGTCGTTGGCGCCGCCCAGGCGGCCGGGCAGGGCGAACACGGTGGCGGTGCAGTCGTAGCGGCGCAGCAGCGGCAGCGCCTCCTCGGTGAAGTCGGCGTACCCGTCGTCGAAGGTGAGGCCCACCAGACGGCTGCCGCCGCCGGCGGCGCGGGCCCGCAGCAGCCGGGTCATGCCGACGCCGAGCAGCCCCCGGGCGCGCAGCCAGCGCAGCTGGCGCTCCAGGCGGCGGGGGGTGACGGTGATGTTGTACGGGTCGTCGGCGCGGGCGCCGACCGAGTGGTACATCGCAGCCCACAGGGCAGGGGTGTCAACGGGCATGCCTCAGCCTTCGGGTGACGGGGCGGGACATCAGACGGAGCAGGGTCAGGAGGAGGGCGAGGGGGGCGAAGCCGCGTACGCGGGCGGCGCGGGCCAGGGCGAGGAAGACGGCCACGGCCGCGAGCGCGCCGGTGGCGATCGCGCCGTCGGGGTCGGCCACCCGGGCCGCGCACCACCAGCAGACGGCGGTGGCCCCGGCCCCGGCGGCGGTCAGTTTCAGCAGTTCGCCGCCGACCCGGCCCCGGGCGAGCCCGACCGAGCGGCGGTCGGTGCCGGCGAGCAGCAGCAGGGCGCCGGTGACGATGCCGAGCGCGTTGGCGGCGGCGATGCCGGGCGCGCCCCACAGCGGCGCGGCCCAGGCCCCGGCGGCGGCCGTCACCGCGAGGCACACCAGCATGGTGGCGGCCGGGTACCAGGTGGGGCGGGCCGCCGAGAAGTAGGAGCGGACCAGGACGCCCACCATGGTCTGGGCGAGCAGGCCCAGCGCGTACACGCGCATCACGGCGGCGGTCGCGGCGGTGTCGGCCGGGCCGAACGCGCCGCGCTGGAACAGCACCTCGACGATCTGCGGGGCGCAGCCGACGACGACGGCGGCGCCGAGCAGCACGATCGCCCCGGCCACCAGCAGGTCGCCCTCGACGCGCCGCCGGGCAGCCTCGGTCTCGCCCGCAGCCAGCGCCCGGGCGACCACGGGGAAGGTGACCGTGCAGAGCATCAGGGAGAGCACCATCGGCATCTGCGCCACTTTCTGGGCGTAGTTGAGGTGCGAGATGGCCCCGGCGGGCAGCGGCGCCGCGAGGTGGCGCTCGACGAGGGTCTGGCACTGGCGGCTGAGCGCGAAGACGACGACGGGGGCGACCATGGCCAGGCGCAGGGCGCCGGTGGACTGCTTCGGAGCGGAGTGCTTCGGGGCGGAGTGCTTCGGGGCGGAGGGTTTCCCGGGGCCGGGCAGCGCGCGGGGCGCGGGCAGTCTGCGGGGTCCGGGGCCCGAGTGCCGGCCGCGACGCCGGCCGCCGCGCGGGCGTGCGGCGCGCCCCAGCAGGCCGTGCAGCCATCCGTCGCCCCACGGTGCTCCGGGCCGACCCGTCCGCCGCATCCCCCGCCACAGCGACGGCGCCTGGGCCGCCACCATCAGGCAGCCGCCGGCCGCGACCCCGGCCGCCGCCGCCCGTACGCCCCAGTGGCCGCCGAAGGTGAGCAGGACGGCGATGATGCCGATGTTGTACGCCACGTAGACCGTCGCCGGGGCGAGGAAGCGGCCGTGGCCGCGCAGCGCGGCGCTGCAGTATCCGGCGAGCCCGAAGGTGAGCGCGCAGGTCGAGGTGGCGCGGGTGCAGTCGACGGCCAGCTGCGGCTCGGGCAGCCCGGGGGCGAGGAGCTCCACCAGGGCGGGCGCAGTCGCGATCAGCAGCGCCGCGACCGCCGCCAGCGCCAGCATGAGGCGGGGCAGGGTGGCAGCTACCAGCGCCCGGACCGGGTCGGGGCCGCCGTGCCCGCGTCGCACCGCCGCGAGGCTGAACGCCGGTACGAGCACGAGGGCGAGCCCGTCCTCGATGAGCAGCGTGGCCGCGATCTCCGGCACCGTCCACGCCACCAGGAACGCGTCGGTGCCGGTGTCCGCGCCGAAGACGTGCGCGAACGTCTGGTCGCGCAGCAGCCCGAGCACCGCCCCCGCCACCGTCAGCGTGGCGGTGACGGCGGCCGCCCGGGCCAGGAACCCCCCGGAGGGGGAGTGCGGGCGGTGGCCGTCGGTCTGACGGTCCGTCGGCGCGGGCCCGGGCAGCGTACGGGAGGCGTCGCTCATCGCCGTGCGGCCTGCCCGGCGCCGTCCCGGCGGCCCAGCGCCCACCACGCGGCCAGGCCGAGCGCGAAGGAGGTCAGGATGGTGGAGGGGCCGCCGATGTCGCCGTAGAAGAAGTCGACGAGGAGCCAGAGGAGCAGGCCGGTGGCCGCCAGCCCGCAGTCCCGGTCCCCGTGGTGGCCCGGGGCCCCGGCCGCCGTGTACAGGCGGCGCAGTGCGCACACGAGGAGCGCCGCCCAGCCCGCCACCAGCGTGCACACCCCCACCAGGCCCTGTTCGCTCAGGACCAGGAGGTACATGTTGTGCGGGGAGAGCAGCGGCTGGCGGCGGAAGGCGGCGCCCGCGCCCGCCGTGTCGCTGCCGGAGGACAGCGCGAGCGGGGCGTGGCTGTCGCGGTGGGCCGGGAAACCCTTGAGGCCGACGCCGGTCAGCGGCGACTCGCGCCACATCGCGGCGGCCGCGCTCCACAGCGTGTACCGGTCGGTGACCGACTGGTCGGGCGCGTCGGCCACTTGGGTGATGCTGCTCAGGCGCTGCTGGAGCAGCGCGGTCCCGGCCCCGGCGCCGCCCACCACGACCACGGCGAGCGCGACCGCGGTCACCGCGAGGCGCAGGGCCCGCCGTACGCCCGCCAGGAGCAGCACCACCACGCAGGTGACGGCCGTCGCGATCCAGGCGCCCCGGCTGAACGACAGCGCGAGCGGCAGGAGCAGCAGCCCCGCGCACACCAGCGCCGCCGGACGCCGGGCGCGGCCCGCGCGGGCGTCGGGGGCGAGCGCGAAGGCGGCCGCGGCCACCAGCCCGTAGGCGACGACGGTGGCCATGCCCATGATGTCGGAGGCGCCGAAGGTGCCGACCGCGCGGATGTCCTCGCCCATGTACGAGGCGCCGGTCACGGTCAGGTACTGGTGGACGCCCACCGCGCCCTCGAACAAGGCGAGCGCCACCAGCGCCGCGGTGACCACCGTGAAGTCCCGCCGGTCGCGCACCAGGAGCAGCACCGAGACGGGTACGAGGACGAAGATCTGGAGGTAGCGGGCCATCCCGGCGAGCGCCTCGCCCGGGTCCCCGGCCCCGGCGGCGGCCACCGCGATCCCGGCGGCGGCCACCGCGAACACCCCGGCCGCGAGCCGCGTCAGGGGCCGGGCTCCGGACCGCAGCGACGAGCCGAGCGCCCACAGGACGAGGACCCCGGAGGCGGCGTCCGCGAGCGTTCCGGTGCCCGAGTCCTCGGCGCCCGCGCCGCCCGGCGGCTCCACCGCGAGCAGGGCGAGGACGGCGAGCAGCGGCAGCAGGTGCGCGTGGCGGCGCACGGCGGCCGTCGTCAAGGCGGGAGGAGCTGCGGTCCGGGGCATCGCCGCCGCGGTCTCACCCATCGTCAGCTCCCCGTCGGACGTACCAGGGACGCCGCCGTGCGCAGCAGTACGCACACGTCCTGCCAGGGCGACCAGTGGTCGATGTAGTAGTTGTCGTACCGGGCCCGGTCCTCGATGGAGGTGTCCCCGCGCAGCCCCTCGACCTGGGCGAGGCCGGTGACGCCGACCGGCATCCGGTGGCGGGCCGGGTAGCCGGGGAGGGTCTGGCCGAACTGGGCGACGAAGTAGGGCCGTTCGGGGCGCGGCCCCACCAGGCTCATGTCGCCGCGCACCACGTTCCACAGGTTGAGGAGCTCGTCCAGTGAGGTCAGCCGCATGATGTGGCCGGTGCGGCTCATCCGCGCGTCGTCGGCGACGCTCCAGCGGGTGGCCGCCTCGTGGGCGTCGGTGGGGCGCAGCGTACGGAACTTGCAGAGCGTGAAGGGGCGCCCGTCGCGTCCCACGCGCTCCTGGCGGAACACCACGCCGGGTCCGTCGCTGGTGCGCAGCAGCACCGCGCACACCGCGAGCACGGGCGCGGCGAGCAGCAGCGCCGGCAGGGCCACACACAGGTCGAGCAGCCGCTTCACGGCGAACCCGGGACGGCTCATGCCGGCCGCCTGCACCCGGCGCACGGGGAACCCGGCGAGCTGGGCTCCCCGCACCGCCCCGCCGCCCGCCCCGGGGGCGCGGGTGTCGACGTACCACAGGGCGCAGCCCCAGCCCTCCAGTTGGCGCAGCAGTACGGAGTGGGAGTGGTCGGCGGCGTCCGGGTCGGTGAACAGGATGTCGCGGACGCTGTTCTGGATGACCGCGCGCTGCACCTCCTCGATGGTGCGCAGCACCGGCACCCCGGTCGGTTCGGGCACCGGCTGGAGCACCGGGACCACGACGCCGACGGGCCGGATCCCGCCCTGCGGGCGCCGCCCGAGCGCGGCCGTCACCCTGAGCGCCGCCGTCGCCGGGCCCACCACGAGGGCGGAGCGCGGCGAGCGCGCCGCGCTCCGCCTGCGCACCCCGTACGTCCCGGCCCGCGCCGCCACGCTCACCGCCGTCTGCACGGCGCAGGAGGCGGCAAGGACCGAGAGCCCGAGCGCGGGTCCCGGCCGCACGGCCGCGAGGACGCACCACGCGACGGCCGCCCGGAAGACGATCGCGGGCACCTCGTCGAGGACGCCGCGCGCCATGGTGATCCCGCCCCCCCGGTACAGCCCGGCGTGCCCGTTCAGGACGAGCACGCACAGCATCAGCGCGGCGGCCGCCGGGCGCGGCAGTCCCGCGCCGCCGGCCGCCGCCCCGAGCAGCACGGCGCAGCCGTCCGCGGCCATCAGGAAGGTGTCCGTACGGGGCCGGGGCGCGGGCCGCGCGGGCAGCGGCGGCGGGGCGGCGGGCGCCCTGCCGGGCCCCGCCACCACCGAAACGGCCCCCGCCGCACCCCCGCCGCCCCGGCGCGGACCCGCCGGGGAAGGAACGCCCCCTCCTGGGGAGGGGACGGTGTTGTCCGCAGTCACTTGTTGGTGGGTTCCCTGCACTCGGAGCGCCGGGCGCCGGACAGTTCGCGGTAGAGGTCCGCGATCGCTTCCGCCGTCTGGCGCACATCGTGGGTGGTGGTCACGTGCTGGTGGCCCTGGTCGCCCAGGGCGGTGCGCAGCGGCGCGTTGACGAGCAGCGCGCCGACGGACCGGGCCAGCGCCTGCGGGTTGTCCGGCGGGACGAGGCAGAACAGCGCGTGCCCGGGCGGCAGGCTCTGTGCGGAGCCGCCCACATCAGTAACGACGACGGGTTTCTGGCAGGCCATCGCCTCCAGGGGCGCGAGCGCCATGCCCTCCCAGCGGGACGGCAGGACGACGACGTGGGCGGCCCGGTACCAGGGGGTGACGTCGTCGACGGCCCCGGCGAACAGGACGGACGGGGGCGCGGCAGCCCGCAGGGCCGCTTCGTCGGGGCCGTCGCCGACCAGGACGAGGCGGGCGGCGGGCAGTTCGGCGGACAGCGCCCGCCAGGCGTCGAGGAGTACGTCCTGGCCTTTTTGGCGGCACAGCCGCCCCACGCACACCACCAGTGGCGCGTCGGCGTCCACCCCGTCGAGCGCGGCAAGTCGCGCGCGCGGGTTCTCGCCGGGTGCGGGCGGGCGGTAGCGGTCGAGGTCGACGCCGTTGGGGATGACCACCGCGCGGGTACGGACCCCGGCGTGCTCGCCGGTGCGGCGCTCGCCCTCGCTGACGCAGACCACCCGCGCGGTCCAGCGCACCGCGGCCCGCTCCCACGCGCGCGAGGCGAGCGCGACGGGGCCGGTGACGGCCTCGAACGACCAGGCGTGCGGCTGGAACACGGTCGGCACCCGCCCGCGCACCGCGAGCCGCGCGGCCACCCCGGCCTTGGCGCTGTGCGCGTGGACGACATCGGGCTTGATGCGGCGGATGAGACGGGCGGCCCGGAGGGTCTCGCCGAGCAGGCCGGGCCCCGGGGCGCGGGCCGCCTCCCAGGCGTACGTGTCGGCGCCGAGCCGGGCCGCCTCCGCGCCCAGAGGCCCCGCGCCCGGGCAGGCCACCGACACCCGCATCCCGCCCAGGAGCTGATCCCGCACCAGATCGGCGACGACCCGGGCCACTCCGCCGTCGACGGGCTGCACGAGGTGCAGGACGTGTACGGGTCCGGGTCTGGGTACGGATCCGGGTCCGGGTCCGGCTTCGGCCTCGGGGAATTGCGGCTGCACGCGCAGTCACTCCGCTCATCTGAAGGTATTCGTGTAAGCGGACCGCCGAACGGGTGTCGTTCCCCCGGGTCGGTCACGGAATTCCGAATTGCTGAGCCGGATGGCTGAGCATCCGACTTACCGCCGTTTCGCTTGGTCAATGGGTGGGGAGCAACTGTAGCCGTATTCACCGGCGGGGACCGTCATGAATGCGTTTCGGAGTGTCCCATCGGGTGATCATCCGTATCCAATCGTAAACAGCCCCGTTGATGAAGCACCCAACTTTGGTGTGAAAGGAAAAAGTGATGAATCGAATTGTCGAGTCGTAGCAATGGTGGGTACGAGCGCCGCCGTCGTGGTGCTCGGCGCCGGTGTCGCGGGCCCCGGCAGCCACGCGGACGGCAAGGCGACCCACTCCCCGGGCGTCCTGTCCGGCAACCTCATCCAGGTGCCGGTCCACGTGCCCGTCAACGTCTGCGGGAACTCCGTCAACGTGGTCGGCCTGTTGAACCCGGCCTTCGGGAACGTCTGCAAGAACGACTGACGTTCCCTCACATCAGGCCGCACGGCCCTGCCGTACGCAGACCGCCCTTCCCCCGCGGGGGAGGGCGGTTTCGCGCGTCGGGGGCCTGCGGCGGCTGGGCCGTGCGGGGTGTCCCCGCACGATTGGCCCTACGGTCCGTCAGCTCGCCGCCACCGGTTCTCCCAGTTCAGGGACGTGAGGGTACGTCAGTCGATCACATGGTGTGATCATCCGGTTGCAGGCGTGTAGGTGCCCGCACATGGTGAGGGAAAACCTCCCCTCACCGAAGGAGACCCTCTTCCATGCGTGGTCGCGCCTCTCGTCGTCTCACCGCCACCGCCGTCTGCGCCGCGATGCTTTTCGGCGTCGCGGGTGCCACGGGCACCGCGATGGCCGCAGAAAAGCCCGAGGAGCGGCCGGTGGTCGCCCCGGCCGCCGTCGCCCCCCTGCCCCCCGTGCCGGGGCTCGATACGGTGCTCGCTCCGCTCAAGGCGGTCGGTCCGGTCGGGCCAGTGCTCGGCGCGGCGACCGAACTGCTCACCGCGGTGGCCAAGGGCGGTCTGTCCCCCGAGGCGCTCACCAAGCTGGTGGACGCCCTGAAGGACGCGATTGCCAAGCTGCTGGCGGCCCTCGCTCCGCCGGCCGCGGCGACGCCCCCGGCGGCCCTCGCTCCGCCGGCCGCGGCGACGCCCCCGGCGGCCTCGGTCGTCCCGCCCCCGGCGGCCTTGGTCGTCCCGCCCCCGGCGGCCTCGGTCGTTCCGCCCCTGCCGGTCCCGCCGCCCAAGCTGCCCGTGGTGAAGGCGGCGGCGCATCGCGCCCCGGCGGCCGCGGACCCCGTGGCGGACGCCGTGGCCCCGCTGCAGAAGGCCCTGGACCAGCTGGTCAAGGACCTCACGGCCCTCAATGTCCCTGGAGTCGTGGCCGATGCCAAGGCAGCGGTCGGCGCCCTGCTCAACACGCTCTTGAGCGCCGTGCTCGGCAGTGGCGTGCCCGGCCTGCCCAAACCGCCCCTGCCGCTCCCCCTCCCGCTGCCGGTCTCCTGAACGCACCACCCCCTTACCGCAGCCCACGCACGAGGCGCCGGAACCGTCCGGGACCGGCGCCTCGTGCTGTACGGCCGCCGGGATACAGCTGCCTGGATGCTGATAGGAAGATTCGTTTCGTACGAGTATCGGCGCGGCCCACTTCATACGAGTGGTCCGGCAACAATTTCCCGACTGCCGGGTTTCCCTCGGGCGGGGAGGTCGTTAGCCAAGAGGAAGCGCGTGACACTTCGAATAGCGCATACAGCGAACCGTAAACCGCGACGAAATGTCGCCTCCGGAAGGAATGATGATGAAGCCGATGAAGGTTGCCGCGATCGTTGCCGGTTCCCTGGCAGTGGTGGGGGCCGCGACCCCGGCGTTCGCGGCGAGTGGCTTCGGCGCCACCGGCACGCCCCCCACCAGCCTCAACGGCGGGCTGGAGGCGCTGGCGAGCCGGGCGTTCGCCGACCCCACGCCGACGATCGTCGAGATGCAGGCCCTCGACCCGCGCAAGAGCGACTCCCTGTTTCACACGGTGGGGCAGGCCACGGGCGGTCTGAACAAGACCAAGGGCATTGCCCCGGCGGGACGTCTCGGCGGCCTTCCGGTCGGCCACTGATAAATGGCGCAGAATTTCTTTACGGGGGTATGGGGATCGGGATTGCGTGGGTACGGGGCCGGGGGTCCGCCGTATTTCGGGAATCCCGGAAACGGGAAATTCGCCAGGGCCCGGTGCCCGGGTGGCGGGTCCGGACCGGGGATGGCGTGACGGGGCAGGGGACGGGCGCGGCAAGCGGCGCGTACGCCCGGGGCGGGGCGGGCCGGTATTCTGATTCGCCCTAACGAGTGCTCTTTGGTCCTGGTATCTCCCTGACGAGATCGGCGTGCCGGCCGGGACCGTCAACGACGCCGACCACGGGGCGACGATGCCGGTGACGCTCCTTCTGGAGGGCGGCCAGGTGTCTCTGACGATGCCTCAGCTCAAGGTCCAGTGCGCGCCACGCCCCCGGAGTGGATGGCGGCCGCGCAGGCCGAGGATGCCGCACTTCATCTTCGCCACCCGCGCCTGGCCCGAGGCGGTTCCGGGCAGGCCGGTCACCGAGGAGCTGCTGCGGGTGTTGGTGGGCGAGGAGGAGACGCTCACCAGCGCGGGCCACTGCGTCCTCCCGGTCCGCCGCCTGCGCAAGTAGCTCCCGCCGAGCCTCAGGGCGTACGGAAACGGCGTGTGCCGCGGACTTCGTCGTCCGTGGCACACGCCGTTCTCCTGGGCAGACCGGGTGGGAGCTAGAGCGCCCCGAACTGCAGGCCGAGAAGGCCTCCGCCGAGGTGGTCGTAGCGGCCCTCGTGGTCGCAGCGGCCCTCGTGGTTGTCACGACCGTCGTGGCCGTAGCCACCATGGTTGTCGTGACGACCGTTGTTGTCGTAGCGGCCGTGCTCCCGGTGGTCCTTGTCCTTGTCCTTGTCCTTGCATTTCTCGCCGTACCCGCACGAAAGTGCCGCCGATGCCGGGGTACGGGCCGTCTGGGGCGCTGCCTGGGCGGCGCCGGCGACCGGAAGGATCGCCACGGCGGACAGGGCGGCGGCTACAGCTATCTGACGAAGCGTCATTCTCAATGTCTCCTGATGTGGTGAAGGCGGACATCAAGGACGCTAATCTGACAAATCCCACTTGTCGCGCTGAGCGAGTGCGCAACTACTGCATGTGAGTGGTGAGGGCTGTCGACCCGTCAGAAGCCGACCGCGCCAAGAAGCGAGAAGCGCAAGGATCGGGGGGCGCGAAGGGGGCCCGGGGCAAACCAAGGCCCCGGAAGCGCGTAGGCCTCCGGGACCCCGGCAGGCGTTCATTCTCCTCTGCCCTACTCGGGGCAACGAGCGGCCGCTGGGAAGGTCACGGCCATCCGCCGGACCGACGCCAAGTGATCAATCGCGGCCGGAACGGTTTCGGAGCGGTCTCGTTGTCCCGAATGTCCCCTTGTGCATAATCAGCCCCGGGCTGTAAGTGATCAGCCCCGGGACAGAACGGAGACCCGTGTGATCACCGAAGACCCGGTGCCGCGGCGGCGCCCCGCCCTCAAGCGCCTTCGCCTGCCGCGCCCCGGCGCACTGTGGCCCGGCCGTCCCCGGTGGACGGCTCCCGCCTCCACCCGGCGCGGAGTGCTGCGCGGCCTGTTCACCCTGACGGTCGTCAGCTTCACCGGCGGCACCCTCGCCCGTATCAACGCCGCCCCCGCCCCCGGCGCCGAGGCCGACCCGGCCGATCCGGCCGAGCTCTGGCGCGACACCGGCGGCGAGGCGTCCGCCGTCCGCGCCGGCCTGCCCACCGCGTTCGACGAGAACTACCGGGGCCGCCGCATCCAGGGCCGCACGGTCCTCGCCGACCTGCACGCGCAGGCGGAGGCGGCGGCAGCGGCGATGGGCCCGGTCCCCGACCGCCCGCCGGGCACCCTCGCGGCGATCCCGCGCCCGGGTCCGGGCGGCAACAGCGCGACCTGCGCGGGGTTCGAGGCGCTCATCGACGGGCGCCATCTGCACCTGATGCGCCGCGCCGACGGCACGTACATCAGCTCGATGGACCACTACACCTCGTACGCGACACCGCTGGAGGCCGTCCGCGCGGCGGTCGATTTGCTGGGCCCCGCGCGTCTGGCCGCCACCCCGGTCCACGGCATGTGACGCCCCGCACCCGACAGGCCAGGTGAGACAACCCGCATGGTGTACATCCGCAAGAACCAGAAGAACCTCACGAAGGCCGAGAAGCGGGCCTTCGTCAACGCCGTCCTGGAGCTCAAGCGCCGGGGCAGGTACGACCGGTTCGTCCGCACCCACATCGAGTACTTCGTCGGCGACGGGGACGCGGGGCTGCGCGTCGCCCACATGGCGCCCTCCTTCCTGCCCTGGCACCGCCGCTTCCTGCTCGACTTCGAACGCGAGCTGCGGGCGGTCAACCCCCGCGTCACCGTCCCGTACTGGGACTGGACCCGGGACAGCTCGCCTGCGTCGTCGCTCTGGGCCGAGGACTTCATGGGCGGCAGCGGGCGCAGCGGGGACCTCCAGGTGATGACCGGGCCCTTCGCCTACCGGCACGGCCACTGGAAGATCGAGACCTCCGTGACCGAGGACCCCTTCCTCACCCGCGACCTCGGCAACGCCCTCGGCCGCGGCAACGACCTCGACCTGCCGCCGCGCGACGACCTCGACCGCGCGCTCGCCGACTCCGTCTACGACGTCCGCCCCTGGAACTCCCTGAGCCCGACCGGCTTCCGCAACAAGATGGAGGGCTGGACGGACGGCGCGGGCACCAACAAGCTGCGCACCCACAACCGCGTCCACCGCTGGATCGGCGGCACCATGATCGGCGGCGGCGCCGTCAACGACCCGGTCTTCTGGCTCCACCACGCCTTCGTCGACCTCATCTGGTCCCGCTGGCAGACCCGCCACCCCACGTCGGGCTACCGCCCCGACCGGCCGCCCGGCTCCGACGACCCCCAGCACCGCCGCGTCGCCGCCCTCAACGAGCGGATGCCCCCGTGGAACACCACCCCGGCGGAGCTCCTGGACCACCGCAGGATCTACAAGTACGCGGACTGACCGCTCGGCGCACACGCGTACGGCCCCCGGGAAGACCCGGGGGCCGTACGCGTGTGAACCGCCGTCGACGGACGAGCTCAGCGCTCGTAGCCTCCGTGCCCGTAGCCTCCGTGGTGGCCACTCTCGTTCTCGCAGTGGTTGCCGAACACCGGGTTCAGCAGGCCGACCACGGTGAGGGTGTTGCCGCACACGTTGACCGGCACGTGGACCGGGACCTGGATCAGGTTGCCGGACAGCGCACCCGGGGAGTGCGACGCTTCACCGCGCGCCCCAGCATCGCCGTGGCCATGTCGGCACCGCTCAGCGCCACCGCACCCGTTCCGGCGAGGATGGCGACGGCCTCGCGATACGAGACATCACGTTCTCCTTGTTGTTCCAACGCTTCAGGGCCCCCGCCGGCCGACGGCCACCGCGAAGCCGCAGTTGCCATGCCTAAACGCGCCCGGCGTGCAGAAGTAACGGAGGTTTACTGCGTCTGCTGGTGACGGGCCACGCGCCGGCGCAGCGCCAGCGCGCCTCCACCGGTGATCAGCAGCGCCCCGCCGACCGCGCCGACGAAGAGCGGCAGGCCGTCGCTGCCGGTTTCCGCCAGCTGCGGCGGCGTGCTGTGCTGGGGCGGCTTGCCCTGGTGCGGCGGCTCGTTGTCACCCGGAGGGGTGGTGTGGGTGGGAGTCCCCGGGTGGGTCGGCTCGGTGTGGGTGGGAGTGGGGTGGGGGTGCTTGGTCGGTGTGTGCGACGGCTTGGGGTGGTGGGAGGGGTGCGGGCGGGGGGTGTCGCCGCCGTGCTCCTGGCCGTAGTCGTCGCCGTAGTCGCCACCGGTGCCGTTGTCGTGCCCGTACTCGTGCCCGTAGCCGGGGCGGTCGTGGTCGCGGCCGTCGTGGTCGTCGCGGCCGTAACTGTCGCGGCCGTAACCGTCGCGGCTGTCGTGGTCGTCGCGGCCGTAACCGTCGCGGCTGTCGTGGTCGCCGCGCGCGCCTGATGCGGAGTCAGCGCCGCTGCCGGCCTGGTCGTCGCGGCCGTAACCGTCGCGGGCGTCGTGGTCATCGCGGCCGTAACCGTCGCGGTCGTCGCGCGGGCCCGATGCGGAGTCAGTGCCGCTGCCGGCCTGGTCGTCGCGGCCGTAACCGTCGCTGCCGTCGCGCGGGCCCGATGCGGAGTCAGCGCCGCTGCCGTCGTGGTCCTCGCGGCCGTAACCGTCGCGGCTGTCGTGGTCGTCGCGCCCGTAACTGTCGCGGCTGTCGTGGTCGTCGCGGCCGTAACTGTCGCGGCTGTCGTGGTCGTCGCGCGGGCCCGATGCGGAGTCAGCGCCGCTGCCGGCCTGGGAGTCGGTTTGGGGAGCGGCCTGGGAGTCGGTTTGGGGATCGGCTGGAGCGGCTTGGAGGTCGGCCTGGGGGTCGGCTTCGCGATCGGGCTGGGGGTCGGCTTCACGATCGGCCTGGGGAGCGGCCTTCGGAGCGGCTTGACGATCGGCCTGGGGGTCGGCTTCACGATCGGCCTGGGGGTCGGCTTGACGATCGGCTTGAGGAGCGGCCTGGGGAGCGGCTTGGGGGTCGGCTTCACGATCGGCCTGGGGAGCGGCCTTCGGAGCGGCTTGACGATCGGCCTGGGGATCGGCCTGGGGATCGGCCTTGGCGGCGAACGGTGCCGATGCCGTGCCCGGTGGCGTGGAGGAACGGTCCCCGACGGGATCGCCACTGGCCGCGGCTGCGCTGTACGCCGTGCCCAGCGTGGTGACGAGGCCTGCCACCAGGGCGGCCCGTGCGACAGAACCAGAGATGTTGTGCATGCCGAACAAACCCTTCGACGGGAATGCGGGAAGAAGAACTAGATGGTCATAGGAATACTCCGGGCATCGCGGGAAGGGCCGTATCCGTGGGCGTGTCCGTACGGGAGGGTGTGCGCGGCAACCCGTCTAGCGCAAATCGGATGATCTGTTCGGACCTACGAACCTACGGACCTATGCACCTACGGACCTACGCGTCCACGGGTCCAGGGGTTTATGGGCGCGGCCTCACCTGGTCTAACTTCGAGGCAAACGCACACCGCTGCGCGCGTACGCGGTTGTCGAAATTGGAATGCCCCAGCTCCGGCACGCCCACGGCGCGCAGGGCGAGCGGGCGGCTCAGCAGTTCACGCAACAGGGCTTTGATCTCGACACGGGCGAGATGGGCGCCCAGGCAGTAATGGGGGCCGCCGCCCCCGTAGCCCAGATGGGGATTGGGCCGCCGGGTGATGTCGAATACGTCCGGGCGGTCGAACACGGCCTCGTCGCGGTTGGCGGAGGCGTAAAGCAGCATGACCCGGTCCCCGGGCACAAAGGCTTGCCCGCCCAGAGTGTGAGGACGGATCACATGCCGCCGGAATTGAATGATGGGTGTGGAGACGCGGACGATCTCGTCCACGGCGCTGTCGGCGTACCGCTCGAAGTCGGAGGTGAGCAGTTCGCGCTGCTCGGGGTGGTCGGTGAGCAGGGCGAGCGCGTGCGCGATGGCGTTACGGGTGGTCTCGACGCCGGCGACCATGAGCAGCGAGAAGAAGGAGCCCAGCTGGCGGGTGCTGAGGGCCTGCCCGTCGACGTCGGCGCTGACCAGGGCGGAGATGAGGTCCCCGGTGGGCCGCCGGCGCCGCTCGCGCCCGAGCGCGGCGACGGTGAGCTGCATCCGGCCCAGGGCGCGCAGCCCGCGCCCGGGCACCCGGACGCGAGCCCGCAGCGTACGGGCGACCCCGGCGTTCTCGGAGGCCCGGTCGACCTGGCGGGCGATCTCCACCCGGCTCGGCTCGGGCACGCCGAGCATGTCGCAGATGACCTCGAAGGCCATGCGCGAGGCCGCGGCGGAGACGAACTCGTCGGCCCCGGTGGCCACGAGGTCGTCGACGATACGGGCGGCGAGGTCGCGGATCCCGCTCTCGGCGTCGGCGAGGACACGGGGGGTGAAGGCGCGCGAGACGACGCGCCGCAGCTGGGCGTGGCGCGGCCCGTCCAGGTTGACCATGGAGTCCCCGAACACCCCCCGCACCCAGCGCGGCGGCTCGGGCGCGGTGGCTCCCGGGGCACTGGCGAACACCTCGGGCAGCCGGCTGGCCTCGACGACGTCGGCGTGCCGCACCAGCGCGTAGAACCCGCGCTCGGGCCGCCGCCGCCCGGATCCGGCCCGCTCGACGAAGTAGGCGGGCCGGTCCAACTGCCGCAGCAGGGCGAAGGCTTCGAGGCGGCGTTCGCGGGGCAGTGTCCAGAACCGTGGATCGGCGAGATCGAATTCGACACCGTCCATGCGATTCACGTGATCCGTACCACCTGAACTACCCGTACCACCTGAACTACCCGTACTACCCGTACTACTCGCACTACCCGTACTACTCGCACTACCCGTACCAACGGACATGGCCCACCCGCCATTGAAGTCGCACAAAATGGAGGTCCGCCCCCGGGCGATCCTCGAGGGCGGAAAGATCGGGCAAGGGAAGGTGAGGCTTCCCCTGAAACTGCCCGCGAACTCAACTGACCAGGTCGTGCCTGGTCTTGGCGGCGTCAGTACCGGCCTTCACGGCATCCCCGACGGCCTTGGCCCGCTTGTTCAGATTGGGCCCGACAATCCCTTCGGCCACGGCCTCCGTCGCCCGCTGCCCGGCGACGGAGGCCGTCTGCGCGGCGCTGCTGATGGTCCGGCCGAGGTCAAACGCCTGAGCAGAAGGTGCCATTGCAGCCACCAACGCCGAGCCTGCCACGGCAGTGCTGAGAACTCGACATACATTCATGCCCGTACAACGCAATAGGCACGAAGAAGGCACGCCCGCGCGATGGGCGCGCAAGGCCCTGTCGCTCACCTCTTCCACGTGGCGCAGCACAGCAAGCCGGTGCCTGGCGCGCTTTGAGAGCTCGCGTTCAGTCAAACAGGTCTCCTAGATTCGAGAGACCCAACTGTCAACGATGTCCGTCAGTTTTGGACCTGGTCGGTGGGTTGGCGCAGGTCGGCCCGGCCCGGGTTCGCCGGGCCGGGCCGGGCCGGGCCGACCTGTGGTGGTCCCCGCCGTCAGACGTCCGCCACCGCGATCTCCAGTTCGCTCAGGCGGGCCGGTTCCGCGATGACGTCGATTTCGGTGATCGTGTCGTCGGCGAAGGTGAAGCGGAGCGCCACGCGCAGGCGGCCGTACGGGGCCATGGTGAGGCCGGCGGTTCCGTTGATCAGGGCCACGCCGGTGAAGCGGGCGCGGCCGATCGCGGCCATCGCGGCCCGGGCGACGGTGACCGCGCCGCCGAGGAAGATGGGCTCGGGGGAGGGGACGACCGCCTTGTCGGCGCGCAGGACCACGTCGGGGTGCAGGAGGGTGACCAGGGCTTCGAAGTTCCCCTCGCGCGTGGCGGCCAGGAAGGCCTCGGCGACCCGGCGGCGGCGGGACAGGTCGAGGTCGGGCGCGGTGGTGCCGCCCTTGACCCGGCGGCGGGCCCGGCTGGCCATCTGGCGGGCGGTGGCCGGGGTCCGCTCGATCATCGGGGCGATCTGGTCGAACGGTACGGCGAACATGTCGTGCAGTACGAACGCGAGCCGTTCCGCCGGGGAGAGCGTGTCGAGTACGACGAGCAGCGCGTGCCCGACCGAGTCGGCCATGACCGCTTCCTGCTCGGGGTCGGGCCGCCCCTCCTCCTGGTCGGGGCCCGTGTCGGCGTCGGGGGTCACCTCGTCCAGCGGGTCCTCGCCGCGGGTGCGGCGGGTGCGGAGCATGTTCAGGCACACCCGCGCCACGACCGTCGTCAGCCATCCGCCGAGGTTCTCGACGTCGCTGATGTCGGCGCGGCTCGCGCGCAGCCAGGCGTCCTGCAGGGCGTCCTCGGCCTCGCTGAGCGAGCCGAGCATCCGGTAGGCCACCGCCCGCAGATGGGACCGGTCCTCCTCGAAACGCTGAGTGAGCGTCAGAGTCTGCGCGTCTGTCTGCGTCTGTCCCTGCGTTATGTGCTCGTCCATCGGCCGCATTCCTCCGGTCACATTCCTCACGCGCGGTGTGTCAGAGAAGTACATCATCGGGAACCTGCTGATCTTCCTGGGGAGCCCAACGCCCATACCCCCAGACGTTCCATACGTGCGAGTCGAGGAGCAGCAGCGATGACGTCAACGATCCTGGTCACCGGTGGCACCGGCACGCTCGGCGGCCATGTCGTGCCGCTCCTGCTGGACGAAGGGCACCGCGTACGGGTGCTCAGCCGCCACGGCCGTGCCGTCGAGGGCGATGCCGTCGACGCCGACGACGTCGAGTACGTCCTCGCCGATCTGCTGCGGCCCGAGGGGCTCGGGCTCGCCGTCGAGGGCGCCGACATCGTCCTGCACCTCGCGGGCGGCCCCAGGGGCGACGACGAAGCCACCCGCAACCTCGTGGAGGCATCCACCCGCGCCGGGGTGCGGCACCTCGTGTACGTCTCGGTCATCGGCGCCGACCGCGTCCCGCTGGGCTGGTTCGGGGCCAAGCTGGCCGCCGAGCAGGCGGTGCGGACGTCCGGCATCCCGTGGTCGGCGCTGCGCGCGGCCCAGTTCTACGACCTGATTCTGCTGATGGCCCGGAAGATGACCAAGCTGCCGGTCGTGCCCGTCCCGGCGGGTCTGCGCTTCCAGCCGGTCGACGCGCGCGATGTGGCGGCCCGGCTGGCGGAGCTGACGATGGCCGCCCCGTCCGGCCAGGCGCCGGACCTGGCCGGGCCGAAGGTGTACGGGATGGGGGACCTGCTCCGTACGTACCTCGAAGCGCGTGGCACGCGCCGGCTGCTGGTCCCGGTGCCGATGCCGGGGAAGGCCGGGCGGGCGTACCGGGCGGGCGAGAACCTGTCGCTGGACGGCACGGCGATGCTCGGCGAACGGACGTGGGAGGAGTTCCTCGCCGAGCGACTGGGTTAGGCTCCATCTCGCTCTTTCATGCGGAAAACGCATCACCGCTTGGTAGGGTGGGGCGTATGGGAGGACTGGGGCTGGAGGAGTCGCTGCGGCTGACCGTGGCGGCGCTGATGCAGGCGACCGGCGAGTCGCAGCGGGAGCTGGCCGTGGTGCTGGGTCTGACGCAGACCCAGGTGTCGCGCCGTCAGGCGGGCACCACCGCGTGGAGCCTGCGCGACTGCGAGATCCTGGCCGCGCACTATGGGATCGGCTCCCTGGACCTGCTGGCCGGTCCGACCCGGGCGTGCGAGGCGCGGGCGCTGCGGACGGGCGAGAACGTGACCGCGACCGAGAGCGTGGACGTGGACGTGGACGTGGACGTGGACGTGCAGGACGGGGTGGCGAGGCGGTGAGCGACTTCGACGCGATCGATTCGCTGCTCGCCTCGGTCGGGCCCGAGGCCGCGCTCCCGGCGCCCGAGCAGCGCCTGCGGCTGCGCGAGGCCGCCCGCCTCTCGAAGGCGCAGGTCGCCCGCGCGCTCGGGGTGAGCCCGTCGACGGTCACGGGGTGGGAGACGGGCCGCGACCCGTCGGGCGAGCTGCGTACGCGGTACGCGTATCTGCTGGAGGGGCTGCGGGAGCGGCTGGAGGAGCCGGAGCGGGAGTCTGAACCTGAGCCGGAGTCTGAGTCTGAGCCGGAGTCTGAGCCTGTAGTCGCACCTGAGTCCGAGTCCGAGCCGGTGGAGGAGGCCGGGGACGACGTGGAGCAGCTCGCCGCCCCCGAGCCGTGCGTGCTGTGCGGGCGTCCGGCCCGGCAGCGGGTGGCGGGGTTCGCGCAGCATCTGGATCCGGCGGAGTGCGAGGCGGAGGCGGCGGGACCGGTGGCCCCGGCCCGTACGGAGAAGGCGTCCGATGCGCCGCAGCCCACGACGCGGACGACGAGTACGGCACGTACGACGAGTACGGCACGTATGCCACGTACGACAACGCATGCCCCAACGCGTGCCCCGGAGTCTCCCCACCCCCCCACCCGCCGGGCCTTCCAGCCCCCCCGCCCCGAGCCCTCCGACCTGGTCACGCAGGCCGTGCGCGGGGCCCTCGCCGAGCATCACGGGGACATCGACGCGGCCACCGCCGCGCTGGTCAAGCGGGCGATCCCGGACGCGATGCGGCTGCTGGACGAGTCGCGCAAGGGCGCGCGTTACGACATCATCGCCCACCCCTGGATCCCGGACGTGCTGCGCAAGCAGACGGCCAAGGGCGCCGACCAGATCTGGGAGGCGCGCCCCAAGTGGACGCGGCGCGAGCTGCCGCCGGGTGAGCACGAGGTGACGGCGCTGGACATCAACGGCGCGTACCTCTCCGCCCTGAAGACGCACCTTCCGCTCGGCCAGCTGGAGCACTCCACGGGGTTCGCGCACGACCGCCGCCGGGCCGGCGTACACCTGATCACGCCGCCGGCGTGGGAGCACGAGGACGTACTGCCGAACCCGATCGGCAACCGCGACGAGCCCGGCCCGCTGTGGGTGACCGAGCCCACCCTGCGGCTTCTGCAACGCCTGTCGGGACCGAAGTACGGTATGTGCCAACCTCCGGAGATCCACGAGTCGTTCACGTCCGGGGCGACGGAGAACCTCCTGGAGAAGTTCCGTATCGCACTGAAGGACGCCCGTGACGCGGCGATCGCGGACGGGGACGAGGTGACGCTGGAGTACGTGAAGGCGATGTACTCCAAGTTCGTCTCCACGATGGGGGAGTCGAACTACAACCGCGAGCTGTACCGTCCGGACTGGATGCACATCATCCGCTCGCAGGCGTTCGCCAACCTCTGGATGAAGGCGTACAAGGCGCACGAGGAGGGTCTGGCGGTGGTACGGGCGATGGGCACCGACGAGCTCCATGTGATCGGCGACTGGCGCGCGGTGTTCGCGGAGGGCCGGGGCGTGACGGAGGTCAAGGTCAAGGACACGTACACCGCTGGCGCTGTCTCTGAGGGCGAGGAGGACTGAAGTGCCGGAACACAGCCATGAGTTCGGCAAGTACGGGGCGCGCGGCATCAAGGGCAGCGAGGCCGTCTCCCGGGTCCTGGACTCCCTGGCGGGCGGCATCGCGACGCCGGTCACCGTCAAGCGAGGCCTGATGGCGCGGCTGCACTACCTGACGCGTACGCCGCACGCGTGGGCGGCGGCGCGCGAGGCGGGCCTGACGGTCACCGACCGTACGGTCAAGGCGTGGCTGGCGGGCGTCCGTAACCCGACGGCGGCGAACCTGGAGCGGATCGACAGGGCGTACTGGACGGTCCGCCGCCACAACGTGGCCCGCCACCTGCTGCGCCGCCTCAACGCGGCGGGCGGCACGCGCGTGGAGCTCCACCCCCTCAACCAGTCCCAGGTCCCGCGCCCGCGCCAGCGGGTGGTGGAGTACCGCGCCCTGAACGTACGCCGCTGGGACCGCATCGTCGAGGCGTGGGCGGCGGCGGACGAGGAGGCGCTGGACGGGGCGTGGACGGACGTCATCGAGGACCTGGGGTCGCAGTGGGGGCAGTACGAGTACGTCACGAATGTGGGGTTCGCGGCGTGATGCTGCGCGCCGGCTGCTCGGCTCACTTGGCCTCCACGCGCTCGTATCCGCGCTCGTAGAGCGGGCGGGGGCCGGGGTGACGCGGGTGTGCGTGACGTAGATCGGTCCGGAGGCGCCTGGTGTCGTGTCCGTGCCGAGGGTCCATTCCGCGTGGCGGATCACGGACCTCATAGTGTCCGCTCAACCACCCTCGACCGCTGGCATCAGGTCCACGGCCTGCTCGACCAGGGCGTGGGCCTGCTCGAATGCGCCCGCCGCCCGCAACTGGCCCTGAACACCGTCAAACGCTACGCCCGCGCCGACTCGCCCGAGCGCATGCTCCGGGTCCCCGAATACCGCGCCGGCCTCGTCGACCCCTACCGCGAGCACCTGCGCAAACACCGGACTGAGGACCGCAGTCCCCGTCAAGCACCGCGTCAATACCAAGACCAACGGGTCGTGCGTCAGATACGGGGGCGAGCAGGGTTCACCCTTCTGCGCCATCGCGTTCTTCTTGGATTGCGGCACTTTCCGTTACCGCTGAATGTGAGACGGGGCCGTTCATTTGGCCGACTCTGTCGTAGGCGAGGAAGCAGGTGCGTCGGTGGAAGGCTGGTCTGATGCCGGCGGCGGGGCAGAGCGGGTCGCAGACGGCGAATCGGATCCGGCTGTGGCGTGAGGCGGCGGCGCATTTGCGGCATGCGCTCGCGGGTGTGGTGGAGTTGGTTCCCAGGCCGGCGAGGGAGAGGATGAGCAGTGCTGAGCCGCCCCATCTGCGGTGGGGTGTGCGGCGGTCCTGTTTGTGTTCGGTGGCGGTGGTCAGGCGCCGGTAGAGGAAGCGGATAAATGCCCGGGCCAGTTGTAGAAGGATGAGGATGGCTCCGGCCAATGGGAGGAGCAGGAGCAGGATCTGGAGGGTGGCGGAGAGGATTCCCACCACTGGATTGCCTGTTGCGGTGGCGTTTTTGACCAGTGTCTCGGCCGTGGTCCATCCCGTCTCGATGAGTTCGGGGAGGCGGACGGCCAGGATGCTCAGCTGGACTGCGAGTGCGGGGATGACCACCAGCACCCAGGCGGTGACCACGATCTGGGGCCAGCGCTTGAGGGCCTGGAGCAGTTCGTCGGCCGGCTGTCGCAGGAGGGCCCGGTTCAGGATCGGTCTGATGTATTTGAACAGGTCGGGGATGCCGACGAGGTCGGAAATGATGTAGTACCCGTCGAAGCGGAGTGAGGGGATGAGTTGCTGCACGATTTCCAGGTTGATGGCCAAAATCGCCACCAGCAGGACGTGCCATCCGGTTCCGAGGTAGGTGAGGGCGAGTCCGATGACGAACAG
>NZ_JBFAAD010000014.1:0-197150 GCF_040639555.1 Streptomyces sp. NPDC023838 | reverse complement strand
TTCCGGCCTTTCGGCCTTCCGGCGGTTCCGACTCTATCAGATCCTTTCGGGCCTGATTTCCGGTCTCCCGGGTCAAGTCGGTTTGTCTTCCCGGCCGTTGGGCCGTTCCGACGAGTGAGACTTTAGCGGAATCCTGGCCCCCGATGCCAATCGGGGCTGCGTCCTTTCGAACGCGGATTCCTCATTTCGCAAAAGCGCACGAAAAACGAAACGGCGGGAACGCCGTTCGATCAAGTGGTTGGTGCGGAATGGCTGTCCGGGGACCGACCGGGGTCGGCGCTCACGTCGGACAACTCGGAGAACACTACGTACGGGCCAAGTACGTGTCAACCCGGGCTCGTGGGCCGTCCGGGGGGGGCATGGGAACGGCTCAGCCGTTGCCGGAGGCGAGCTCGCGGCTGCGGTCTCGTGCGGCTTCCAGGGCGGCGATCAGGGCCGCCCGTACGCCGTGGTTCTCCAGCTCGCGGATCGCGCTGATCGTCGTTCCCGCGGGTGAGGTGACGGCCTCGCGGAGCTTGACCGGGTGCTCGCCGCTGTCGCGGAGCATCACGGCCGCGCCGATGGCGGCCTGCACGATCAGGTCGTGGGCCTGGGCGCGCGGCAGGCCGAGCAGGATGCCGGCGTCGGTCATCGCCTCGACCAGGTAGTAGAAGTACGCCGGGCCCGAGCCGGAGAGGGCGGTGGCCGCGTCCTGCTGGGACTCGGGGACGCGCAGGGTCTTGCCGACGCCGCCGAAAATCTCCTCGGTGTGGGCGAGGTGGGTCGGGGTCGCGTGGCTGCCGGCGCTGATGACGGACATGCCCTCGTCGACGAGCACGGGCGTGTTCGGCATGACGCGGACGACCGGGGTGTTCGGCGCGAGCCGCTCCTCGATGAACGCGGTGGGGATGCCGGCGGCGGCGCTGATGACCAGGCGGTCGGGGGTGACGTGCGGGGTGAGCTCGTCGAGGAGGCGGCCCATGTCCTGGGGCTTCACGGCGAGGATCAGGGTGTCGGCGCGCTTGGCGGCCTCGGCGTTGCTGACGGACTCGACGCCGTAGCGGGTACGGAGTTCCTCGGCGCGTTCCGGGCGGCGGGCGGTGACCAGGAGGTTCGCGGGGTTCCAGCCGGCGCGGATCATCCCGCTCAGGAGGGCTTCGCCGATCTTGCCGGTGCCGAGGACTGCGACGGTGTGGGTCATGCGGTCACCCTCCGGGTGGTGCGGGGTCTTCGACCTCATCCTTGCACCGTTCCCCACCCCCGGGTGGGGCTGCGCCCCCGGCCCCCCGCTCGTCTGCGGACCGTAGTGGGCTGGTCGCGCTCACGCGGCGGAGCCGCACATGTCACAGCCCCGCGCCCCTGAGAACGCCGCTGCGCGGCAATCCCCTGGGGCGGCCCGAAGGGGCGCCTTCAGGGGCGCGGGGAACTGCGCGACCAGCCACAGACCACTTGCGGACAAAGCCCGGGCAGCAGCTACTTCCGCTTCGGGCGCTTGCGGGCCGCCGGGTTGCCCTTGCGGCGTGCGTACCGCGTCAGCGCCTCCTCGTACTCCTTGCGGTGGAGGGATTCGCCGGGGGCCTCCTGGAACGCGCGGAAGGCGTACGCCAGGAGGGAGCCCACGAAGCCGATCGCCTTCAGGCCCTGGAGGGAACGTTCCCGCTCCGGGTCCGTGGGGCGCGCCGAGAAGCCCTCCCACGTCTTGCGGAACGCCATCGCGCTGCACACCGCGAACATCACCACGACCAGGACGGTCACGAAGCTGCCGGTGTCCGCGATCTGGAGGCCCTCGTACGCGAAGCGCAGCACGAAGCACGCCGCCACCGCCGCCAGCAGCGCGCCGATCGCCACCCCGGCGCGGCGCAGCCCGTAGCCGTTGTCGTGGCCGACCCACGTCGTGCCGAAGAAACGGATGGGCTCGGGCTCGGGGCCGCCCCCACCCCCGACGCCGCCTGCGCCCGCGCCCGCGCCTGTGCCGTTCTGGTCGCTCATGGTGCCGATTATCCCCCGGCGGCCGGAAGCGCCCTCAGCCGCAGCGGACCGCCACGTAACCGTCGCTGCCCGTCTTCACGTACGCGTCCGACACGTACTGCCCGTTGGCGATGTTGTCCCAGATGTTCGTCGTCCCGTACGGGCCGGAGACCGTCGTGCCGGGGCACTGGCAGTTGATCGGGACGCTCACCCCGACGGGCAGCACCTTGACCACCGGGTACCCCGTGCCCGGGCCGCTGCGGACGTTCACGCGGACGCCCGGCGCCACCGGGTACCGCTTCGTCGTCGCCTCGGCCTCCACACCCACGAGCTCTTCCGCAGTCATCCGTGGTCCTCCCCCATCACCGTCACTGTGCGTACGCCTCGCACGCGACCCGCAGGCTAGCAAGCCCCTCGGGTCTCGCACGCATCATCGACTAGGCTCCGAGCGTCGCGCTCGGGGACGAACACACGGGGGTGGGCGATGCCGCCGCTGCGCAGCACGGGGCCGGGCCCAGAAGCGGAGCATCCGGAGTACGCCGGGCAGTACTTGCTGGAGTCGACGCTCGGCTCCGGCGGCATGGGCGTGGTCCATCTGGCCGCGTCCGCCTCCGGCCTGCGCCTGGCCGTCAAGGTCGTGCACGCCCAGCACGCCAAGGACCCCGAGTTCAGGGCGCGGTTCCGGCAGGAGGTGTCGGCCGCGCGGCGGGTGAGCGGCGCGTTCACCGCGTCCGTCGTGGACGCCGATCCGGCCGCCGAGCGCCCCTGGATGGCCACGCTCTACATTCCCGGGCCCACCCTCGCCGAGGAAGTGAAGCGGAACGGGCCGCTCGACGCCGCCCAGGTGCGCCGGCTCGGCGCCGGGCTCGCCGAGGCGCTGCGCGACATCCATCGCGCCGGGGTGGTGCACCGCGACCTCAAGCCGAGCAACGTGCTGCTGGCCGCCGACGGACCCAAGGTGATCGACTTCGGCATCTCGCGCCCGTACGACAGTGATCTGCGCACCGAGACGGGGAAGCTCATCGGCACGCCGCCGTTCATGGCGCCGGAGCAGTTCCAGTCGCCGCGCGAGGTCGGGCCCGCCGCCGACGTCTTCGCGATGGGCGCGGTCCTGGTGCACGCGGCGACCGGGAACGGGCCGTTCGACTCCGAGAGCCACTACATCGTGGCGTATCAGGTGGTGCACAACGAGCCCGATCTGACCGGGGTTCCCGACGATCTCGTACCGCTGCTGCGGAGCTGTCTCGCCAAGAAGCCCGGGGACCGGCCCACGCCGGACGAGCTGATGGCGGAGCTGCGGTCGGCGGCGTACGGGACCGAGGCCTTCATTCCGACCCAGCGGTTCCGCAACCCGGTCGAGAGGGTGCCGGGTGGGGAGGGGGGTGGGGGTGGTGCCGGTGATTCTGCTTCTGCCTCTGCGTCTGCCTCCGTCTCTGCCTCTGAGGTGCCTACGCACAAGCGTGTTGCCCACGCGGAGGTCCCGCCCCGGCGGGCTCGTCGGCCGCTGCTCTGGGGCGCCGCCGGTGCCGCCCTCGTGGCCGCCGTGGTGGGTGGGGTGCTGGGTGTACGGACGGGAGCGGGTGAAGACGGCGGCAGCGCCCGGCCGACCGGTCAAGTGGCCCGGGGCACGGCCGCGTTCACGCCCTGGGCCGTGCCGCTCGCGGGCGGCGGGGGCGGCAACCGCACCCCCGCCTGCTCCCTCGCCGGTACGGGCGGGGCCCTGTACTGCGCCGCCCCCGGCGTCACGGCCGCCCGGCTCGATCCGGCCAACGGCCACGTCGTGTGGTCGGTGAAGGCCAAGGGCGCGGCCGGGCGGGTCGCCGACGACGGGCAGCCCCGCCTCTCCGGCGGGCTCGTCCTCGTGGCGCCGCCGGGCGCGGGGCGCCTCGACGCGCTCGACCCGGCGACCGGTGCCACGCGCTGGACCCGCACGGTCCCGGCGCACGCGGCGCTCGCCTTCGGCGACACCTCCGTCGTGTTCACCACCGACAGCGGTGAGGTGCGCTGCCTCGACAGCGCGACCGGCAAGGAGCGCTGGCACGGGCGGCCCGCCGCCGCGACGGCGCAGTGGGTGGCGGCCCCCGGCGGCGCGGCCCTGTACGCCGTGTCGGTGGCCGAGGACGCGGCGACCTCGCTGGTCACCGCCGTCGCGCCCGGCACCGGCAAGGTGCTCTGGACCAAGCGGCTGCCGGGTTCGCTGGGGCCCGTGGGGGTCGCGGGCGGCGCGCTCGCCCTGCTCGCGGCGGACGCCGACAGCTTCACGACGGCGGTCGTACGTCTGGACACCGCGACCCGGGCCGTACGCCGTACGCCGCTGCCCGCCCCCGTCGACCAGGCGCAGGCGACGGTCGACGGCGACCGGATGTACGTGTTCGGGGCGGGCGGTTCGCTCCTCGCGGTGGACGCGGGGCGGGGCGCGCAGCTCTGGCGGCTCGAGACGGGTGCGGCGCGGGCGTCGCGGCCGGTCGCGGGGGGCGGGCGGGTGTACGTGACCGCCTCGGACGGGCGGCTGCTGGCCGTGGACGCGGGGCGGGGGGTGCTGGTCGGGCAGACCGGGCCTCGGATGGCGTCGGGGCGCGACACGTTCACGGCAAGTTTGGGGGCGCCGGTGCTGGGTGGGGGCGCCGTGTATGCGAGTGCGCCGGACGGGGCCGTTTTCGGGGTGGCTGCCGGGGCCTTGGCGGGGCGCTGAGGGGCTGGTCGCGCAGTTCCCCCTCGCCCCTTGAATGCCGCTGCGCGGCAATCCCCTGGGCGCCCCGAAGGGGGCGCATCTCAGGGACGCGGGGAACTGCGCGAGCAACCCGCCACGGCCCGCAGACGAACAGGGTCCAGGCGACGGGGCCGAGGTCAGAGCGGGTTGCAGGGTTCCGGCGGGGCCGGGGTGCCGCTGTGCCCGCCCGTGCCGCCCCTAGCGGCACGCACGCCCACAGCGGCGGCAGGGGGATGGCACGCACGGCCACCGCGGCGGCAGTGGGGACGGCACGCACGCCCACAGCGGCGGCAGGGGGGGACGGCACGCGGGCCCACCGGCGGGGGGCCGGCACGCGGGCCCGCGGCTAGGTGGGTCAGTCCAGCTTGGAGACGTCCCGGACCGCGCCCTTGTCCGCGCTCGTCGCCATCGCCGCGTACGCCCGCAGGGCCGCCGAGACCTTGCGTTCGCGGGACTTCGGGGCGTAGACGCCGCCGAGGGCTTCTCGACGGGTCGTCAGTTCGGCTTCGGGGACGAGGAGTTCGATCGTACGGCTGGGGATGTCGATGCGGATGCGGTCGCCGTCCTCGACCAGGGCGATCGTGCCGCCGGACGCCGCCTCGGGCGAGGCGTGGCCGATGGAGAGGCCCGACGTACCGCCGGAGAAGCGGCCGTCCGTGACCAGCGCGCAGGCCTTGCCCAGGCCCCGGCCCTTGAGGAAGGACGTCGGGTAGAGCATCTCCTGCATGCCGGGGCCGCCCTTGGGGCCCTCGTAGCGGATGACGACGACGTCGCCCTCCTTGACCTCCTTGCGGAGGATCTTGTCGACGGCCTCGTCCTGGGACTCGCAGACGACCGCCGGGCCCTCGAACGTCCAGATGGACTCGTCGACGCCCGCCGTCTTCACGACGCAGCCGTCCTCGGCGAGGTTGCCCTTGAGGACGGCGAGGCCGCCGTCCTTCGAGTACGCGTGGGCGGCGTCGCGGATGCAGCCGTTCGCCGCGTCCGTGTCGAGCGTCTCCCAGCGCTTGGACTGCGAGAAGGCCGTCGCCGAGCGCTCGCAGCCGGGCGCCGCGTGCCACAGCTCGATCGCCTCGGGCGTCGCCGAGCCGCCGCGCACGTCCCACGCGTCCAGCCACTCCTTGATGGAGCGGGAGTGGACGGTGTGGACGTCCTCGTTGAGCAGGCCCGCGCGGTAGAGCTCGCCGAGGATGGCAGGGATGCCGCCCGCGCGGTGCACGTCCTCCATGTAGTACGTGGTGGTGGGCGCGACGTTGGGCGCGACCTTGGCCAGGCACGGGACCCGGCGGGACACCGCGTCGATGTCCTTCAGGTCGTAGTCGAGCTCGGCCTCCTGGGCGGCGGCCAGCAGGTGCAGGATCGTGTTGGTGGAGCCGCCCATGGCGATGTCGAGCGCCATGGCGTTCTCGAACGCCGCGCGCGTGGCGACGGAGCGGGGCAGGACGGAGGCGTCGTCGTCCTCGTAGTACCGCTTGGTGATGTCGACGACCGTGCGGGCCGCGTTCTCGTACAGCGCGCGGCGGGCCGTGTGGGTGGCGAGGACCGAGCCGTTGCCGGGCAGGCTCAGGCCCATGGCCTCGGTGAGGCAGTTCATCGAGTTGGCGGTGAACATGCCGGAACAGCTGCCGCAGGTGGGGCAGGCGTTCTCCTCGATGCGCAGGACGTCCGCGTCCGAGACCTTCTCGTTGGCGGCGTCGACCATGGCGTCGATCAGGTCGAGCTTGCGGACCGTGCCGTCGACGAGGGTGGCCTGGCCGGCCTCCATGGGGCCGCCGGAGACGAAGACGGCGGGGATGTTGAGGCGCATCGCGGCCATCAGCATGCCCGGGGTGATCTTGTCGCAGTTGGAGATGCAGATCAGCGCGTCCGCGCAGTGCGCCTCGACCATGTACTCCACGCTGTCCGCGATCAGGTCGCGGGAGGGGAGGCTGTAGAGCATGCCGCCGTGGCCCATCGCGATGCCGTCGTCGACCGCGATGGTGTTGAACTCGCGGGGGACGGCTCCGGCGGCCAGGATCGCGTCGGAGACGATGCGGCCGACGGGGGCGAGGTGGGTGTGCCCGGGGACGAACTCGGTGAAGCTGTTCGCCACGGCGATGATCGGCTTGCCGATGTCCGCGCCGGCTACGCCCGAGGCGCGCATCAGGGCGCGGGCGCCGGCCATGTTGCGGCCGTGGGTGACGGTGCGGGACCTCAGCTCGGGCATTGCGGTCGCTCCTCAGCGTGCTGGCGATAGCCGAATCGGGCTGCTTCGAGCGTACGCCTCGGCTCCAAGATCTGGACAGGGCGTCCGGATGGCGGGATGTCGGTTCGGCATGCGGGCGGTGGTCGCCTGCGGCGGGCTGGATCCCCTACCCGCCCCTTCCCGCAACCCTCCGGGGGTGGGTGGGGGTGGAGGTGTTTCCGGGGGCTGCGCCCCCGGACCCCCAGGCGGGGCCTGCGGCCCCTGCACCCCGCTTCGGGGCTCCGCCCCGGACCCCGCTGGGACGCCGGCCCTGGAACGCCCGGGGCTCCGCCCTGGCCCCCCGCCTTCGGGGCTCCGCCCCGGACCTCGCTCCTCAAACGCCGGAGGGGCTGAGTTTCGCCCGGGCCCCCCGGCGGTGCGGGGCGGAGGTGGTTCCGGTCATCTGCGTACCTTCGACGCCAAGTGCAGCCGCGTGAAAGCCAGCGCCTCGGCCAAGTCCGCCTCGCGTTCGGCCGCCGACATCGCCCGGCGGGTGTTGACCTCGATGACTACGTGGCCGTCGAAGCCCGTGCGGGCCAGGCCCTCCAGGAGCTCGGCGCACGGCTGGTTGCCCCGGCCGGGTACCAGGTGCTCGTCCTTGGCCGAGCCCTTGCCGTCGGCGAGGTGGACGTGGGCGAGGCGGTCGCCCATGCGGTCGACGAGTGCCATCGCGTCGGTGCGGGCGGTCGCGGCGTGCGAGAGGTCGACCGTGAAGTGCCGGTAGTCGTCCTTGGTGACATCCCAGTCGGGTGCGTACGCGAGCATCTCCCGGTCGCGGTAGCGCCACGGGTACATGTTCTCGACGGCGAATCGTACGTCCGTCTCGTCCGCCATCCGCCAGATGCCAGTGACGAAGTCACGGGCGTACTGGCGCTGCCAGCGGAACGGCGGGTGCACCACCACCGTGGAGGCGCCCAGCTTCTCGGCCGCGGCTCTCGCGCGTTGCAGCTTCACCCAGGGGTCCGTCGACCAGACCCGCTGGGTGATCAGCAGACAGGGGGCGTGAACGGCCAGGATCGGCACCTGGTGGTAGTCGGAGAGCCGCCGCAGGGCGTCGATGTCCTGGCTGACCGGGTCGGTCCAGACCATGACCTCGACGCCGTCGTACCCCAGGCGCGCGGCGATCTCGAAGGCCGTCGCCGTCGACTCCGGATAGACCGAAGCCGTCGACAGGGCGACCTTCGCATCCGGGATGCGCACTACTGGTTCTGCCACGGAGACAGCGTACGGGCACCCGCGGGACGGGCCGCGAGGGGACCGTCCAGGTGGCCGGATCCCGTCCCCTGCCGCCCCGGACGCCCCCGTGGCCCCGGGCGTCAGCCCACCGGCAGCTGGTCCAGGTGGCGCAGGATCACGCCCTCGCGCAGCGCCCATGGACAGATCTCCAGCTCCTCCACCCCGAACAGGTCCATCGCCCCCTCGGCCACCAGCGCCCCCGCCAGCAGCTGGCGCGCCCGGCCCTCGGAGACGCCCGGCAGCGTGGTGCGCTGCTCGGTGGTCATCGCGGCGAGCTTGGGCACCCACTCCTCCAGCGACTTGCGGCTCAGGGTGCGCTGGACGTACACGCCCTCGGTGGAGCGGGCGGCGCCCGCGATCCTGGCGAGCTGCTTGAAGGTCTTGGAGGTGGCGACCACGTGGTCCGGGGCGCCGGAGCGGATGAACTCGCCGACGGTACGGGCGATCTGCGCGCGGACGTGACGGCGCAGCGCCCGTACGTCGGAGGGGTCCGGCGGGTCGCCGGGCAGCCAGGCCGCCGTCAGCCGGCCCGCGCCCAGTGGCAGCGACACGGCCGCGTCGGGCTCCTCGTCGATGCCGTACGCGATCTCCAGGGAGCCGCCGCCGATGTCCAGGAGCAGCAGTTTCCCGGCCGACCAGCCGTACCAGCGGCGGGCCGCGAGGAAGGTGAGGCGGGCCTCCTCCTCGCCGGAGAGGACGCCGAGGTCGACGCCGGTCTCCTCCTTGACGCGGGCGATCACCACGTCCGCGTTGCTGGCCTCGCGCACCGCCGAGGTGGCGAACGGGAGCATTTCCTCGACGCCCTTGTCCTCGGCCGCGATCAGCGCACCGCTGACCGTGGCCACCAGCCGGTCGACGCCTTCCGGTCCGATGGCACCGTCCTCGTCGAGGAGTTCGGCGAGCCTCAGCTCGGCCTTGTGCGAGTACGCGGGCAGCGGCGCGGCACCGGCGTGCGCGTCCACCACCAGCAGGTGAACCGTATTCGACCCCACATCGAGGACTCCGAGTCTCATGGGCTGAACGCTACTGCCGTCGCGGACATACGCTTGTCCCGTGCCAAAGACGAAAAAGGCGAAGCCGGGCAAAGCCAAGGCCCCCAAAACCCCCAAGCAGCGGGCGGACGAGCAGGGGGTCGACTTCCCGCGCGCGTGGGTCGAGTTCCCGGACCCCGCCGACGACGAACAGGTCTTCCGCTGCGACCTGACGTGGCTGACCTCGCGGTGGACCTGCATCTTCGGCAGCGGCTGCCAGGGCATCCAGGCGGGCCGCGCCGACGACGGCTGCTGCACGCTCGGCGCGCACTTCTCGGACGAGGACGACGAGAAGCGCGTGGCGGAGCACGTGGCCCGGCTCACGCCGGAGCTGTGGCAGTTCCACGACGAGGGCACCCAGAGCGGCTGGGTCCAGCTCGACGACGACGGCGAGCGGCAGACCCGCAGGTGGGAAGGTTCCTGCATCTTCCAGAACCGGCCCGGGTTCGCGGGCGGCGCGGGCTGCTCGCTGCACATCCTGGCGCTCAAGGAGGGCAAGGAGCCGCTGGAGACCAAGCCGGACGTCTGCTGGCAGCTGCCGGTGCGGCGTACCTACGACTGGATCGACCGGCCGGACGAGACGCGTGTGCTGCAGATCTCGATCGGTGAGTACGACCGGCGCGGCTGGGGTCCGGGCGGCCACGACCTGCACTGGTGGTGCACCTCGGCGACCTCGGCGCACGGCGCGGGCGAGCCGGTCTATGTGACCTACCGGCCGGAGCTGACCGAGCTGATGGGCAAGGAGGCGTACGACGTGCTCGTGGGCCTGTGCGAGGCGCGCCTGGCGTCCTCGCTGCCGCTGGTGGCACCGCACCCGGCGGACCCGGCCCGCTGACGGCCGCGGCGGCGGGGCACTCACGATGGCGCGCTCATGATGGCGCGCTCATGACGGCTGCGGCGACGACGCCGTGTCGCTCGGGGTGCCCGGCGGCGTGGACGGGTCCGTCGGGGTCGGCGTGGGCGAAGTGGGCGTGGGCGACGGGCTGGTCGGCGTCGGGGACGCGGGCGGCGTCGTCGGGGTCGTCGGCGGGGTCGGGTCCGGGGAGGACGGGGTGCCGGGGTCGGGCGAGGCGGGCGGGATGGCCCGCGTCCCCTGCCCGGTCCCGGTGATCCTGACGACCGCGCCCGAGGGCCGCACGCCCACCTGGGCCGACCACGGGCCGCGCGGTTCGCGCGCGTGGTTGACCGACACGTATAGGGATACGCTTCCGCCCGCCTCCAGCGTCCCGCCCGTACTGCTGAAGACGAGCCAGGGCGCGTTCGTCCCCAGCGACCAGCGCACCGGGGCGTCGCCCCTCGCGGTGAGCGTGAGGACCGTGACGCCGCCCTGCGAACGGGCCGAGACGGTGAGCTCGCCGGGGCTCGTCGGGCTGGCGGAACCGGGGCTGACGACCTCCACGGAGACGTCGGCGGGGGCGCGGCTGCCCGCCCGGACGCGGGGGTCGGGGTCGTTGCGGGCGTTGCCCGCGTTCTGGTAGCGCTCGTACGGGAGCCCCTCGGCGCCGGCGCTGTCGGCCTCGCTGGCGGTGATCTTGGCGCCGTCGTGCGACTCGCCGGTCGCGGGGGCGCCGCGGTAGGCGGCCCAGAGCGCGAAGGCGGGCGCGGCCACGACGGTGGCCACCACGGTGGTCGTCACGGCACGCGCGCGGAGCCGGTCGCGGCGGGCGGCGCGGTCCTTGGGGTCCATGGGGAAGCCGGAGCGGTCGAAGCGGGGTGCGCCGCCGCGGGTCCTGGGCACGTGGAGCATCGCCGCGTACGCGGCCGCGCGCGGCGCCTCGGCCAGCGGGAGCGCGGCCGGGGTGACCGAGGAGCCCGGCCAGGGCCCGGCGGCCCCGGCGCGCTCGGCGGCGCGGCGGCAGAGCGGGCAGTCGTCGACGTGCCGGACCAGCTCGCGGCGCAGGGGCGCCGAGAGCAGCACCTGGTGGTCGCCGGTGAGCCGGGCCACCGACGGGCAGCCGCCGGTCTCGACGACGGCGAGCGCGGCCCGGGTCCGCTCGACCTCGCAGGCGCCCGCCGCGAGCAGCTCGCGGGCGGCCGGGTAGCTCATCCCGAGGACGGAGGCGACCTCGCGCGGGCCCAGCTGGTGGCGGACGGCGAGCTCCAGGGCCTCGCGCTGCTCGGGGGTGGTGCCGGCCGCCTCCGGCCAGGCGAGCAGAGCCAGTTCGCGGTGGCGCCGCTCGGCCTCCTCGGGCGCGAGAGCGGCGGTCTGCTCGCACGTCTGCGGGCGGCCGGTGTGGGCGCCCTTGCGGGCGCGTTTGCGCTCGGCGAGCTTGCGCAGACAGGACCAGCGGGCCAGCGCGTACAGCCAGGCCCTGCGCTCGGCCTCGGTGTCGGGGCAGCGCGCGTGCTGCCGCTCGGAGACGGCGAGGACGTCACCGAGGACGTGGACGGCCTCGTCGTGGTCGCAGAGCACGGACAGGCAGTACGTGAACAGGCCGTCGAGATACGCCTCGTAGCGCGCCGGCGGGCGCTGGGTCAACGTCCGGGGCGCGTGGCGCTGCGCCCGGTGCGCGCCGGTGGTGTGCGTGGAGTGATCCAGACCGATGCTCTTCACCCGGCGAAGGTAGGCGCAGGGTCCCGGGTCCTTCGCGCCGCTTGAGCACATTTACTCCTTACGGGTGAAGGTATCCCTCAAAAGGGGACAGGAACCCGGCCCTCCATCGCGGAAGCTTGCCTTCCCCGGCGCGGAACGTTGCCTTCCCCCTTGTGGGGGAACGGCCTTCAGCCGTGGATATGCCACCGGCCAGACCCCGAGGATGCGCCGCCCCGACGGCGCTGTCAGTGGCCGCCGCTACGGTGACGTCATGGCTACCCGTACGAAATCCGCGAAGGACCGGCCGTCCTACCGCTGCACCGAATGCGGCTGGACGACCGCCAAGTGGCTCGGCCGCTGCCCCGAGTGCCAGGCGTGGGGGACGGTCGAGGAGTACGGCGCGCCCGCGGTGCGGACCACGGCGGCGGGCCGGGTCTCGACCGCCGCGCTGCCGATCGGGCAGGTGGACGCCCGCCAGGCCACCGCGCGCTCGACCGGCGTCGCCGAGCTGGACCGCGTGCTGGGCGGCGGGCTCGTCCCGGGCGCGGTGGTGCTGCTCGCGGGCGAGCCGGGGGTCGGCAAGTCCACGCTGCTGCTCGACGTCGCCGCCAAGGCGGCCCACGAGGCGCATCCCACCCTCTATGTGACGGGCGAGGAGTCGGCGAGCCAGGTCCGGCTGCGCGCCGACCGGATCAACGCGCTCAACGACCACCTGTATCTGGCGGCCGAGACCGACCTCTCGGCGGTGCTCGGCCATCTGGACGCGGTCAAGCCGTCCCTGCTCGTCCTCGACTCCGTACAGACCGTGGCCTCTCCGGAGATCGACGGGGCGCCGGGCGGCATGGCCCAGGTGCGCGAGGTGGCGGGCGCGCTGATCCGCGCCTCCAAGGAGCGCGGGATGGCGACGCTCCTGGTCGGCCATGTGACCAAGGACGGAGCGATCGCGGGCCCCCGTCTCCTCGAACACCTCGTGGACGTGGTCCTGTCCTTCGAGGGCGACCGCCACGCGCGCCTGCGCCTGGTGCGCGGCGTGAAGAACCGGTACGGGGCGACGGACGAGGTCGGCTGCTTCGAGCTGCACGACGAGGGGATCACGGGCCTGACCGACCCGTCGGGCCTCTTCCTCACCCGGCGGGACGAGCCGGTGCCGGGCACCTGTCTGACGGTGACCCTGGAGGGCCGCAGGCCCCTGGTGGCCGAGGTCCAGGCGCTCACCGTCGACTCCCAGATCCCCTCCCCGCGCCGCACCACGTCCGGCCTGGAGACCTCCCGGGTCTCGATGATGCTGGCGGTCCTGGAGCAGCGCGGGCGGATCACGGCGCTGGGCAAGCGCGACATCTACAGTGCGACGGTCGGCGGCGTGAAGCTCTCCGAGCCCGCGGCGGACCTGGCGATCGCCCTCGCGCTGGCGTCGGCGGCGAGCGACACCCCACTGCCGAAGAACCTGGTGGCGATCGGTGAGGTGGGGCTCGCGGGCGAGGTCAGACGGGTCACCGGGGTCCAGCGCCGGCTCGCCGAGGCCCACCGCCTGGGCTTCACGCACGCGCTGGTGCCGTCCGACCCGGGGAAGGTCCCGGCCGGTATGAAGGTCACGGAAGTCGCCGACATGGGGGACGCGCTGCGGGTGCTGCCGCGCGGGCGTCGCGCCGAGGCCCCACGGGGCGAGGAGGAGCGCCGGTAGACTTTGCCGTCGAACGTCTGCGACCGGAGGAGTGCAGTGGCAGCCAACGACCGGGCAGCGGGATCCGGCAAGTCCGGCACAGGCTCCGGCAATGAAGCGCTGATGCGCGCGGCGCTGAGCGCCGTCGCGCCCGGCACCGCACTCCGTGACGGCCTGGAGCGCATCCTCCGGGGCAACACGGGCGGCCTGATCGTCCTCGGCCTCGACAAGACGGTCGACTCCATGTGTACGGGCGGTTTCGTCCTGGACGTGGAGTTCGCCGCGACGCGGCTGCGCGAGCTGTGCAAGCTGGACGGCGCGCTGGTCCTGGACAAGGACATCACCAAGATCCACCGGGCCGGGGTGCAGCTGGTCCCGGACGCGGACATCCCCACGGAGGAGACCGGCACCCGCCACCGCACGGCGGACCGGGTCTCCAAGCAGTGCAACTTCCCGGTCGTCTCGGTCTCCCAGTCCATGCGCCTGATCGCGCTGTACGTGAACGGGGAGCGCCGGGTCCTGGAGGAGTCGGCGGCGATCCTGTCGCGCGCGAACCAGGCGCTGGCGACGCTGGAGCGCTACAAGCTCCGCCTGGACGAGGTGGCGGGCACGCTCTCCGCGCTGGAGATCGAGGACCTGGTGACGGTCCGGGACGTCACGGCGGTGGCCCAGCGCCTGGAGATGGTGAGACGTATCGCCACGGAGATCGCCGAGTACGTGGTGGAGCTGGGCACGGACGGCCGACTGCTCTCGCTCCAGCTGGACGAGCTGATCGCGGGCGTCGAGCCCGAGCGGGAGCTGGTGGTCCGGGACTACGTGCCGGAGCCCACGGCCAAGCGCTCCCGCACGGTCCCTGAGGCCCTGACGGAGCTGAACGAGCTCACCCACGCGGAGCTGCTCGAACTCCCCATAGTGGCGCGGGCGCTGGGCTACAGCGGCTCCCCCGAGACGTTGGACTCCGCGGTCTCCCCCCGCGGCTACCGCCTCCTGGCCAAGGTCCCCCGCCTCCCCGGCGCGATCATCGAGCGCCTGGTGGAACACTTCGGCGGCCTCCAGAAACTGCTGGCCGCGTCGGTGGACGACCTCCAGACGGTGGACGGCGTGGGCGAGGCGCGTGCGCGCAGCGTCCGCGAGGGGCTGTCGCGGTTGGCGGAGTCGTCGATCCTGGAGCGGTACGTGTAGCTCCGCTGGGGTGTGGTGACTCGGCTGCGGGTCGCCTGTGGCTGCTCGCGCCCGCGCGGCGGAGCCGCACATGCCACAGCCCCACGCCCCTTTATGGGCCCGGTGTTTGTCTGCGGACCGTGGTGGGTCGCTCGCGCCCGCGCTGCGGAGCCGCACATGCCACAGCCCCGCGCCCCTTAAATGCCGCTCCGCGGCATCCTCGGGACGCCCCGCAGGGGCGCATGTAGGGGCGCGGGGAACTGCGCGACCAGCCACAGCCGGCCCGCAGACCAACGGAAACCGGGGGCGGAGCCCCGAAGTGGGGTGCAGGGGCCGCAGGCCCCGCCGGGGATCCGGGGGCGCGGCCCCGTGAGCGGGGTGCAGGGGCCGCAGGCCCCGCCCGGGGGGCCGGGGGGCGTAGCCCCGTCAGTGGGGTGCTGGGACCGCAGGCCGGGGGCCGCAGCCCCTCGGGGGATCAGTCCTTCGTCAGCGAGAACGGGGCCCGGGCCACCGGCAGCCCCGGCGCCTGGAGCTCGAAGAGGTACGTGCCCGGATCCGGCGCCCCCGGCGGCGGCGTCGCACACCGCGCCGCACTGCGCGTGCGGTCCCACGCCACCACGCGCGTGACCGTCGAGTCCCCGGGCACCTGGAACAGCACGCTCGCCGCCCCACCCGGGCAGTCGTCCGACGCCCACACCTTGCCGTCACCGGAGTCCGTCACCACGAGCACCGCGCCCTTGGGCCCGAGATCCGCCTTGCAGGTGGAGGACGCCGTGTTCTGGACGGAGATCTCGACCCGCGGCTTCTCCCCGGGCGCGTACGTGTTCTTCAGGCTGCGGACCGTCAGCTTCAGCTGACCCGGCGCGCAGACCGGCAACGAGGACCCCGCCGGCACCTGCCGCGCCGTACCGCCCTCGGAGGAGCCGCCACTGACGGCGCCCGCGCCGCCTCCGGACGCCGACCCCCCGCTGTCCGCGCCCCCGTTGTCGCCCCCGCCGGACGACGACCCGGCCGTACCGCCGCCGGACGACGAGCCCGACGAACCGGCGGACGTGCCGGAGGACGCGGAGCTGCCCGGGGACACGTCGCGGCCGCCCGGCGCCGTACTGATCGCCGGCCCCGAACTGCCCGGACCGGGCGTGATCGAGGGGGCCGGGTGCGCGCCCTTGTCGTTGCCGGCGCCCCTACTGCCGCCCCCGCCACCGGAACTGACGGCCCATAGGATCACCACCACGAGCAGCGCGAGCAAGGACAGCGCGACTGCCCTCCGTCGCCAGTAGATGGAGGAGGGAAGCGGCCCGACCGGATTGCGCAGAGATCCCACGGGCGAAACTCTACGAGAGTTCCGCTCCAACTCCCGCCCCACCCGCCGCTCGCCTTCCGCAACTTTTCCGGATCATCATTCCGGAAGGCGATGTTCCATACTGTCCGTCACCATGGATAGCGATCTCTACCGCGACATCACCGACTTCGCCCACGACACGCCCTCGTGGATGCAGCACTTCGTCGAGCTCTGGACGGAGGTGGGGCTGCTCCTGTTCGGCGTGCTGTTCGTCGTCTGCTGGTGGCGGGCGCGCCGGGCCGGTTCGACGGCGATGGCGCTGGCGCTGCTCGCCCCGCTGGCGACCGCCGCCGCCTACATCTCCAGCGAGGTGATCAAGTCGCTGGTGGTCGAGGAACGCCCCTGCCGCGCGGTCAGGGGCGCCGCCGCCTCCCTGATCACCTGCCCGGCGAACGGCGACTGGTCGTTCCCCTCCAACCACGCCACCATCGCGGGCGGCGCGGCCGTCGCGCTCGCACTGGCCTGGCCGCGCATCTGGGCGCTGACCGTGCCGATGGCGCTGCTGATGGCCTTCTCACGGGTGTACGTCGGCGTGCACTATCCGCACGACGTGGCGGTGGGCCTGCTGCTCGGCACGGCCGTCGCCCTCCTCGTCTCCAAGGCCGGTACGCGCCCGGTGCGCTCGCTCGTCGAGTCGATGCGCGCCAGCGGCAACGGCGCCGCGGTCTGGCTGACCGGGCCGGGCGCGCCGCTGCACGCCCGCCGCTGAACGGCCCGCCGTACCGCCCGCACCCCCGTTCCGTGCCAGGATCGGGGGTGCCATGACGACGATGCCGACGACCGACCACGACACGGTCTCCCCCGACGCTCTCCACACCCCCGTCCTCGGGTGGTTCGACCAGCACGCGCGCGACCTGCCCTGGCGCCGCCCCGAAGCCGGTGCCTGGGGAGTGATGGTCAGCGAGTTCATGCTCCAGCAGACGCCCGTGAACCGCGTGCTCCCGGTGTACGAGCAGTGGCTGGCCCGCTGGCCGCGCCCGGCCGACCTGGCCGCCGACGCGCCGGGCGAGGCCGTGCGCGCCTGGGGCCGGCTCGGCTACCCGCGCCGCGCGCTGCGGCTGCACGGGGCCGCGGTGGCGATAACGGAACGGCACGGCGGCGACGTGCCGCGCGACCACGGACAGCTGCTCGCGCTGCCCGGCATCGGCGAGTACACGGCCGCCGCGGTCGCCTCCTTCGCGTACGGGCAGCGGCACGCGGTCCTGGACACCAACGTGCGCCGCGTCTTCGCGCGGGCCGTCACCGGTGTCCAGTACCCGCCGACCGCCACCACCGCCGCCGAACGGCACCTCGCCCGCGCGCTGCTGCCCGACGACGAGGCCCGCGCGGCCCGCTGGGCGGCCGCCTCGATGGAGCTGGGCGCGCTGGTGTGCACCGCCAGGAACGAGGACTGCGGGCGGTGCCCGATCGCCGCGCGCTGCGCCTGGCACCTGGCCGGGAAGCCCGCGCACGACGGGCCGCCGCGCCGGGGCCAGACGTACGCCGGGACCGACCGCCAGGTGCGCGGCAAGCTGCTCGCGGTCCTGCGGGAGGCGATCGATCCCGTACCGCAGTCCGCGCTGGACGCGGTGTGGCACGAGCCGGTGCAGCGGGCCCGTGCGCTGGACGGGCTGGTCGCGGACGGACTGGTGGAGCCGCTCGCGGGCGGGCTGTACCGGCTGCCGCTGAGCTGACCCCGGCCGACTGTCACAAACGGCCCCCTGTCACAAACGGCCCACGGTGACAAACGGCCGGCCGTCACCGGTGGCGGACTGCCACAAGGGGGCGAACACCCGGTCCAGTGACGCCTGTTGACCGGGCCGCGCCTCTTTCGGATAGCTCTCCGTCACCGGCGGATCACGCCACTACCCCGTGAAAACACGGGTCAAACCTCCGCTGTTACACAACCGATGGCTCACCGTGCGCCTCCCGACGGCTGCTCCGCACAGGCCCGTGACAACGGCTCCGTAGCTTCAGTCAGGCAAGTGGGACAGGCAGGAAAGTCACGGGGACGGAGGCGGTTGGGTATGGCGCACGGCGAGGTGCTCGAGTTCGAAGAGTACGTACGCACCCGGCAGGAGGCCCTGCTGCGCAGCGCCCGGCGGCTCGTTCCGGACCCGGTCGACGCGCAGGACCTGCTGCAGACCGCCCTGGCGCGTACGTACGGCCGCTGGGACGGCATCGCCGACAAGACGCTCGCCGACGCGTACCTGCGCCGCGTGATGATCAACACGCGGACCGAGTGGTGGCGCGCCCGCAAGCTCGAAGAGGTGCCCACCGAGCAGCTGCCGGACGCGCGCATCGAGGACGGCTCCGAGCAGCGCGCCGACCGCGCCCTGCTGATGGACGTACTGAAAGTCCTGGCACCCAAGCAGCGCAGCGTCGTGGTGCTGCGACACTGGGAGCAGATGAGCACGGAGGAGACCGCCGCGGCCCTCGGGATGTCGGCGGGTACCGTCAAGAGCACGCTGCACCGGGCGCTGGCCCGGCTCCGGCAGGAGCTGGAGAGCCGCGAGCTTGACTTCCACGCTCTCGGCAACGCTGATGGACGTGGCGGCCGGGTGGGCCGTCAGGCCGACCGCCGGGCCGGCCGCAACGAACGCGACGAAAAGGGGCGGGAGCGGTGCGCGGCCTAGGCAGAGGCAGAGGGGGCGTACTGGCGGCGGGAACCACGGCGATGGCCGGGCTCGCCGCCTTCGGCCTGCTCACGGCGGGATGCTCGACGGGCGGCACCGGGACGCGTGACGAGGGCGAGGCGCACACCGACAAGGTCGCCGGCCGTGCCTCCGCGACGCCGACCGCGACGGCCGAGGCACCCTTCAAGAAGATCAACGCCGTACGGCTGCTCAAGGCGGATCCCAAGGTCAGCGAGCGCGTGAAGGCGGATCTCAAGCCCTGTGTGAAGGACGAGTACCCGATCGACGTCTCGTACGGCCACATCACCGGCGGCGGCGGCCAGGACGTCGTGGTGAACGTGATGACCTGCGGAGATGCCGTGGGGCTCGGCTCGTATGTGTATCGCGAGGACGGCTCCTCGTACAACAATGTCTTCACCTCCGAGGAGGCGCCGGTCTATGCGGAGATCGACCGGGGCGATCTGGTGGTGACCCGGCAGATGTACGCCAAGGGCGACAAGCCGGCGTTCGCCTCCAGTGAGATCGTGACGACCTACCGCTGGGCGGGTACGAAGTTCGCCAAGCACGACCAGGTGGAGAACGACTTCAGCAAGGCGGTCGGCAATGACGAGGGCACCGAGGCGCCCGTGCCGCCGTCGCCCTGACCGCCGACCCGTTACGTAAGAGCGCAAGCGCAAGCCGAGGAACTGAGAGCAGCACGATGGCCGAGACCCATGTCCTGTTCGTCGAGGACGACGACGTCATCCGTGAAGCCACCCAGCTCGCGCTGGAGCGCGACGGCTTCACCGTGACCGCCATGCCCGACGGGCTCTCCGGCCTGGAGGCCTTCCGCGCCGACCAGCCGGACATCGCGCTGCTCGACGTGATGCTGCCGGGGCTGGACGGGGTGAGCCTGTGCCGCCGTATCCGCGACGAGTCGACCGTTCCCGTGATCATGCTGTCCGCGCGCGCGGACTCGATCGACGTGGTGCTCGGCCTGGAGGCGGGCGCGGACGACTACGTGACCAAGCCGTTCGACGGAGCCGTGCTCGTCGCCCGGATCCGTGCGGTGCTGCGGCGCTTCGGGCACGCGGGCGGGTCCGGCGCGGGCGCGGCCGAGCCGGACGGCGAGTCCGAGGGCGGGGTGCTCGCCTTTGGCGACCTGGAGGTCGACACCGAGGGCATGGAGGTCCGCAAGGGCGGCGAGACGGTCGCCCTGACGCCGACCGAGATGCGGCTGCTTCTGGAGTTCTCCTCGGCCCCCGGTACCGTGCTCTCCCGCGACAAGCTCCTTGAGCGGGTGTGGGACTACGGGTGGGGCGGTGACACGCGCGTGGTGGACGTCCATGTGCAGCGGCTGCGGACGAAGATCGGGCAGGACCGGATCGAGACCGTGCGTGGCTTCGGCTACAAACTGAAGGCGTGAGGGGCGAGTGAGGCGGCCCGCCTTGCGGACGGGCGTCCGCTGGAAGATCAGTATCGCCATCACCGCGGTCGGTGCGCTGACCGTGATGGCGCTCAGCCTCGTCGTGCACAACGCGGCGCGGGTCTCGATGCTGGACAACGCGCGCGACCTGCAGCTCGACCGTGTGCTGTTCGCGCAGCGCATCTACGAGACGAGCAAGCAGACGCGGTTCGGCGCGAAGCTCAACGACCCGGCGCTGCCCGCCGATCTGAAGGCCAAGACGGACCGGGGCCACAAGGCCACGTCCGTGCAGGAGCCGAAGAACGGCGTGCCGGACATCTGGGCGGCCGTGCCGGTGGGCAACGGCGATGTCCTGTCCCTGCACAGCACGTTCACCGACCGCAGCTCGAACGTCATCTCGGATCTGGACCGGGCGCTCGTCATCGGGTCGGTCGCTGTCGTGTTCGGCGGGTGTGCGCTGGGCATCCTGATCGGCGGCCAGATCTCACGGCGGCTGCGGAAGGCCGCGGCGGCGGCGACGAAGGTGGCCGAGGGGCATACGGACGTACGCGTACGGGACGCGATCGGCGGGGTCGTGCGCGACGAGACGGACGAGCTGGCGCGGGCGGTGGACGCGCTGACGGACGCGCTGCAGGAGCGGCTGGAGGCGGAGCGCCGGGTGACGGCGGACATCGCGCACGAGTTGCGTACGCCGGTGACGGGGCTGCTCACGGCGGCCGAGCTGCTGCCGCCGGGGCGTCCCACCGAGCTCGTACGCAACCGGGCTCAGGCGATGCGGACGCTGGTGGAGGACGTGCTGGAGGTGGCCCGGCTGGACAGCGCGTCCGAGCGGGCGGAGCTCCAGGAGATCGCGCTCGGCGAGTTCGTGAGCCGGCGGGTGGCGCTGCTTGACCCGGATGTCACGGTCCGGGTGGTGCACGAGTCCTGGGTGAACACGGATCCCCGCCGCCTGGAGCGGATCCTGGGGAATCTGCTGGGGAACGCGGCGAAGCACGGGGCGGGGCCGGTGGAGGTCACGGTGGAGGGCCGCGTGGTGCGGGTCCGCGACCACGGTCCCGGGTTCCCGGAGGCCCTGCTGCGGGAGGGCCCGAGCCGCTTCCGCACCGGCAGCAGCGACCGCGCGGGCCACGGCCACGGGCTGGGCCTGACGATCGCGGCGGGCCAGGCGCGGGTACTGGGCGCGCGCCTGACGTTCCGCAACGCGGCGCCGGAGGGAGCGGGCGCGTCCGCCCCCGGCGGCGCGATCGCGGTCCTCTGGCTCCCCGAACACGCCCCGACGGCGACGGGGAGCTTCCCGGTGCTGCCGCCGCAGGGGTAGGGGGCGGGCTGGGGAAACAACCCCCGCCCACCGCGAAGGCCCCCGGGGAGACAGATCCCAGGGGCCTTCGGGCTGAGAGGGAGCGGGAGCGGGTCAGACCCGTTCGCGTACCGTCGGCGGCGCAGGCGTCTCCGCGTCGGCCGGGGCCGAGTCACCAGCCGCCTCCGCCGAAGCCGAGGCCGAGTCACCAGCCGCCTCCGCCGAAGCCGAAGCCGAGGCCGAGCCCGCGCCCTGGGCCGGGGCCGAACCCGCACCCGGCTCCGCGTCCGCGCCCTTCGGCCCGGCCCCCCGCAGCGGTACCTCCTTCACGAACAGCGAAGCCACCACCGCGCCGAGCGCGACCGCCGCCCCCAGCACGAACGCCCCGTGCGTGCCGGACGACACCGCGTGCTGGTACGCCTCCCGCAGCTGCACCGGCAGCTTCGCCAGGCTCGCCGCGTCGAGCTGGGCGGACTGCTGGGTGACCCCGGCCCCGCCCCGCGCGCTCATCTCGTCCTGGACCCGGCTGTTGAAGAGCGCGCCCATGATGGCCACGCCGAAGGAGGAGCCGAGCGTACGGGCCAGCGTGCTCGTCGAGGAGCCGACGCCCATGTCCTTCATCTCGACGCTGTTCTGCGCCACCAGCATCGTGATCTGGAGCAGGCAGCCCATGCCCGCGCCGAGGACCGCCATGTACAGGCCGGAGGTCAGCCGCGTGGTGCCCGTGTCCATCGTGGACAGCAGGTAGAGGCCCGCCACCATGAGGATGCTACCGACGATCGGGAACGCCTTGTAGCGGCCCGTGGAAGTCGTGACGCGGCCCGCGAAGAGGGAGACGATCGTCATCGACAGGAGCATGGGGAGCAGCAGCAGACCCGAGTTCGTCGCCGAGGCGCCCTGCACCGACTGCTGGTACAGCGGAAGGAACAGCACCGCCCCGAACATCACGAACCCCGTGATGAACGCGATCGTCGCCATGAGCGAGAAGTTGCGGCTGCGGAAGATGTGCAGCGGCACGATCGGCTCCGCCGCCTTCGTCTCGACGAAGAGGAAGCCGACCAGGGACGCGACGCCCAGCGCGATCAGCTCCATGATCCGGGCCGAACCCCAGGCGTACTCCGTCCCGCCCCACGTGGTGACCAGCACGATCGCGGTGATGCCGACGGTCAGCAGCACCGTACCGAGGTAGTCGATCTTCGGCTTGGACATCTTCTTCGGGAGGTGGAGGACCGCCGTGACCATCGCGAGCGCGACCGCGCCGAGCGGCAGGTTGATGTAGAAGGACCAGCGCCAGCCGAGGTGGTCGGTGATGGAGCCGCCGACCAGCGGGCCGCCGATCATGGCGATGCCCATGACACCGGCCATCATGCCCTGGTACTTGCCCCGCTCCCGCGGCGGAATCAGCTCACCGATGATTGCCATGACCCCGACGATCAGACCGCCGGCACCCAGGCCCTGGATCGCCCGGAAGCCGATCAGCTGGCCCATGCCCTGCGCCATGCCGCTCAGCGCGGAGCCCGCCAGGAAGACGACTATGGAGGTGAGGAACGCGCCCTTGCGGCCGTACATGTCGCCGAGCTTGCCCCAGATGGGCGTGGAGGCAGCGGTGGCCAGCGTGTACGCCGTGACCACCCAGGACAGGTGGGCCATGCCGCCCAGGTCACCGACGATGGTCGGCATCGCGGTGCCGACGATCATGTTGTCGAGCATCGCGAGGAGCATCGCGATCATCAGGGCCATCAGCACCACACGGACGCTGCGCTGCTTCGGCCCCGCCTCTGGAGCCGCGGCCGCACCGGCCTCCGGCTGAGTTTGTTGTGCCATCTCTCCCACTCCCTGCCCCACACTTACTTGCCGCCCGGCTAGTTACTACTACACTGGGGAAAGTAGACCCCCTACTAGCCGGGCGTCAAGTAAGTTTTCAGGAGAGCTCGATGGCCAGAGGCAACACCCGTCAGCGCATCCAGGATGTGGCCCTGGAGCTGTTCGGCGAGCAGGGGTACGAGAAGACGTCGTTGCGCGAGATCGCGGAGCGGCTCGACGTCACCAAGGCCGCGCTCTACTACCACTTCAAAACCAAGGAAGACATCCTGGTGAGCCTCTTCGAGGACCTCACCCGGCCGATGGATGAACTTCTCGAATGGGGCAGGACGCAGCCTCAGACCTTGGAATCCAAGATCGAGGTTCTGCGACGTTACAGCGAGGCCCTGACGAGTGCCGCCCCGCTCTTCCGCTTCATGCAGGAGAACCAGGCCACCGTCCGCGAGCTGTCCATCGGCGAGAACTTCAAGGACCGTGTCCTCGCGATGGTCGAGCTGATCAAGGACCCGGGCGCGCCCCTGACCGACCAGATCCGCTGCTTCACCGCGCTCTTCTCCATGCACGTCGGCATGCACGCCCTCAAGGACCTCGAAGGCGACCCCGAGGAGAAGCGCAAGGCCATCCTCGAAGTCGCCATCGATCTTGTCACTCAGGCCCACAGCGGCCAGTGACCCCCCGGTGGAGCGACCGTCAGACCGTGACGCCCGCCGTGCGCAGGAACGCGACCGGGTTCACCGCCGAGCCGTAGTTCGCCGTCGTACGGATCTCGAAGTGCAGGTGCGGGCCGCTGGAGTTGCCGGTGTTGCCGGAGAGCGCGATCCGCTGGTCGGTGGAGATCTTCTGCCCGATGTGGACGTCGATCCGCGACAGGTGCGCGTACTGCGAGTACGTGCTGTCGGCGTGCCGGATCACGATCGCGTTGCCGTACGCCGGGCCGTCGCCGCCGCCGTTGGGGCCGGCCTTGACCACGGTGCCCGCGTGCACGGCCTTGACCGGGGTGCCGACCGGCACCGCGAAGTCCTGGCCGGAGTGCTTGTGCGCCCACATCGAACCGCCGGTGCCGAAGGTCGCGCTGAGCTTGTACGAGTCCACGGGGTCCACCCACGACACGGCCTTCTTGGCCGCCGCGTTCTTGGCTGCCGCCTTGGCCTGCGTCGCCGCCTTGGCCTGCGCGTCGGCCTGCGCCGCGATGGAAGCGGCCGCACCGGCCAGGCCCGGGGCCCCCGCCTTGTCGGCCGCGACGGCCGTCCCGGCACCCAGCAGGGCCGTCACTCCCAGGCCCGCGCCCACGGCGGCGGCGCAGAGACGGAGGACGGTCGGGCGGTGGGTACGGGAAGCGTGGCGCTGGGACATGCGGGGACATCCTCCGGATGGACGACAGGGACGAGACGGCAGGGCCCGACAGGGGGGCCATGCAGGGGGCCATGCAGGGGGCCATGCAGGAGCAGGGCAGGAACAGGGCAGGAACAGGGCAGGAACAGGGCAGGAACAGGCCCGGCACACGAGCCGCGCGCCGGGCTGCATCCCTTGGTAACCCGCACCCCCACCTCGTGACAAACCGCCCATCTACTAACGAAAGACGTAACGATCAGCGGCGGAATTCGGCCAGTGCTTGGCTCATGGGCTGCTATCCGTCGTAGTAGGGCCGCTGCCCCCTGTGCGCCTTGTCACCGGGCGCGCCTGTCCGGCAGGACCCAAGTCCGGCCTTTTCGGGACCAAGGTCCCTCCCCAGGGCTACGCTGACGCGTCGTGGAAACCGGACTTCTCGCCGTCAAAGTCGCGTCCGCCGTCGTCACCCCACTGATCCGCAGGCTGTTCACCGCCGAGCCCGCAGGCGCCGGCCTGGCCGACCGCCCGGTCCGGATCTCGTCGTACGTCTCCTTCCGGGGCGAGAAGCGCACGCTCGGGCAGGCGGATCTGCGCGCCCTCACCGCCAAGCTGGTCAGGGCCGCCCTGCGGTCCGGCGAACGGCCGGTCCCGGCCGACGAGGAGCGGGCCGTGGCCGACGCGCTCGCCCGGACCCTGTACGCCCTGGGCGACCTCACCCTCAGCGACGCCCAGGCGGTCGCCCTGGGCCACCACGAACTCGCCCGCGAGCTGCGCCGCGCGGGCGACCACCCCGAACGCCACCTCTCCGCCGACGCCACCCACTTCTACGAGCGCCTGCTCGACACCACCTGTCTGCACGTCCTGAACTTCTTCACCCAGCGCTCCACCTTCGTGCCCGCCACGCTGGTCGAGCAGAGCCGACGGCAGAGCGAACTCATCGCGCGCGTTGATGAGCTGATCGCGCGTACGCCGAGGCCCGGCGCGGAGGACGGAGCGTTCGAGGCCCGTTATCTCGCGCATCTCGCCAAGAAGCACGGCAAGTTGACGATCTACGGGATCGATCTCGCCAACTCGCCGCGCAAGTGGCCGCTGGACGCCGCCTATCTGCGGCTGGAGGTGGTGGGGCGCGCGGCCCCCGGGCCATGGCGCCCGCGCGACGAGGGCGCGCCGGTGCCGGGCGCCGCGCTCGACATAGCCCCCGTAAGCCCCGGCGAGGACTTCGCCCCCCGCCCCGCCGACCGCGTACTCGCCGAGCACGAGCGCGTACTGCTGCGCGGCGAGGCCGGTTCCGGCAAGACCACGCTCGTCCAGTGGCTCGCCCTGTCCGCCGCGCGCGACGACCTCGACCACGAGGCCGCGTACCTCTACGACCGCGTTCCGTACGTCCTGCCGCTGCGCACCCTCACCCGCCACGGCGCCCGGCTGCCCGCGCCCAAGGACTTCCTGGCCGCCGTCGGCTCCCCGCTGGCGGGCGAGCAGCCGCCGGGCTGGGAGGCCAGGGTCCTGGAGGACGGGCGCGGTCTGCTCCTGGTCGACGGCATCGACGAGATCCCCGACTCCGAACGCGCCCACGCCCGCGCCTGGCTGAGCGACCTGGTCGACGCCTATCCCGGCAACCGCTGGCTGGTCACCTCGCGCCCCTCGGCGGTCGGCGAGGACTGGCTCGGCGACGAGGACTTCACCGAGCTCACGCTCTGCCCGATGAGGCCGGCGGACGTGGCGGCGTTCGTCCGGCGCTGGCACACGGCGGCGCGCACCGGTCCGGACGACGACCCCGAGCTCACCGCGTACGAGAGCCAGCTCCTCGAAGCCGTGCGGGCCAAGCCGGACCTGGGCCGGCTGGCCACCAACCCGCTGATGTGCGGCCTGATCTGCGCCCTCCACCGCGACCGGCGCGGCTTCCTGCCGTACGGCCGCAAGGACCTGTACGACGCGGCGCTCTCCATGCTGCTGATCCGCCGCGACCGCGAGCGCGACATGCGGGTGCCCGAGCGCCGTCAGGAGCCGCAGATCCAGCTGCTCCAGCAGCTCGCGTATTGGCTGATCCGCAACGGCCGCACCGAGATGGACCGCACCCGCGCCGAGACGGTCATCGCGGAGCTGCTCCCCTCCGTACCGGAGCTGGCCGAGATCGGCGACGCGCGGGCCGTCTTCGAGCACTTCCTGCACCGCAGCGGCCTGCTGCGCGAACCGGCCCCCGGCACCGTCGACTTCATCCACCGCACCTTCCAGGACTACCTGGGCGCGCGGGCGGCCGTCGAGGCCGGCGACCTCGGCCTCCTCGTCGCCCACTCCGCCGACGACCAGTGGGAGGACGTCATCCGCATGGCCGTCGCCCACGCGCGCCCGCGCGAGCGCGTGGAGCTGTTCGGGGAGCTGCTGAAGTACGGCGACTCGCATGCCGATCCGGACGTACGGACGCGGGTCCATCTGCTCGCCGCGACCTGCCTGGAACACGCGGCCGAACTCGCCTCGGACGTACGGGCGGAGGTCGAGCGGCGGACGGCCGCGCTGATCCCGCCACGCGACCTGACGGACGCGCGGGCGCTGGCGGCGGCGGGGCCGATGCTGCTGGATCTGCTGCCGGGGCCCGAGGGGCTGGACGCCGCCACGGCCGTACTGGTGGTCACCGCCGCCTCGCATGTCGAGTCGGAGCGAGCCATCGCGTTCCTGGCCCGCTTCGTCCGCCACCCCTCACGCCAGGTGAGGGCGCAGCTCGTCTGGTCCTGGGGCCGGTTCGACACCCAGCAGTACGCGGACGAGGTCGTCGCCAGGGTCGACCCCGAGGACATCCTCTTCACGGTCACCTCCGACGAGCAGCTGCGCGCGCTGCGGGCACTCGGCACCCGGCCGCAGCTGGAGGTGCGCGGCGACGTCTCGGCGGAGGCTCTGCGGACGTACGCGGCCGAGGCCTCGCTCACCCGGGTGCGGCTCCTGTTGAACTCCGCCCTGGAGGACCTGTCGTTCCTGGCGGGTCCGCATCCGCTCACGGACCTGAGCGTGGAAGGCTGCGGACGGCTGACGGACCTCTCGGCTCTGCGTGACAAGCCGCTGACGAGCCTTTCGCTGCGCTGGATCGGCAACGCGGACCTGAGCCCCCTCAGGACGCTGCGCCACCTCCGCTCGTTCGTCCTGCACGGCGGCCTGCCGACCTGGTCACCGGACTCCCTCCCGACGGACGCACCGCTGGAGACGCTCGACGTCAGCGGGGTGACGGCGACCGGCTTTCGCGGCCTGGCCGACCGCACCACGGCCGTGACCGGTCTCCACCTCGGCCTGTTGAGCAGCCCCGATGGCGCCGAGGAGTGGATGGACGTGGCCCGTATCCCCCGGCTGCGCACCTTGCAAGTGACGGGCGCATCCCTGGCCGCCGCTCCCACCGGGCTCGCCCTGCCGTCCGTGTTCCAGCTCTCTTTGACGGACGACCTGACGCACCACGACCTGTCGACGACCGCCCTCGCCCGGCTCGCGGAGGTCTTCCCGCGCCTGCACGTCCTGAACCTCCAGGACCGCCGGAGGGAGTCCGACGTGAGTCAGCTCGCGGCCCCGCCGACGCTCCTCCAGATCCATGTCCCCCCCGGCCGCCCGGTGATCGGAATGGACCGACTCCCGCACGGCGTCGAGGTGTTCTGCGGCGGGGAGAGGGTGTCGTGAGCGCCCTACAGCACTCCCGCCATGTCGTGGCCGTCTTCGGCGCGATGCAGGGCACGGGCGTACTGATCGGCCCCGGGCTTGTGTTGACCTGCGCGCATCTCGGCCTCGACGAGGTGTCGAGGGTCGCGCTGCCGGGCCTGCACGGCGAGGACATCTGCCATCTGGTGTGGCAGGACACGGACCTCGATGTCGCGCTGCTGCGGTGCGGGCCGGAGTGGCGGTTCTCCCAGTTCGCCAGTGCGCGGCTCGGCGTGGTCGCCTCCCAGCGGCCGCTCCCGCACTGCGAGATCATCGGGTTCCCGGACGTTCAGCGGTACGACGGCTTCCGGCTGGACCTCGACCAGTTCACCGGGACCGTCCTGCCCGTCGCGGGCAGCCTGCGCCGGACGCTGACCTTCGAGTTCGACCGCCCGCCCGCGAGCGAGCGGCACGACGGCAGCTCCCCGCTCGCCGGGCTCTCCGGCGCGCCCGTGTTCTTGGGCGACAGGGTGGTCGGGCTGGTCAGCAAGGTGCCCCCCGGGCGCGGGCACCGGCGCGTGGAGTGCGTGCCGGTGGCCGCCCTCGCCGCGAACCGGGAGTTCATCAGGTGGTGCGCCGAGTACGACGCGCCCGTGACACCGCGGCCCGAGGTGACCGGCGAATACGCGGACGATGTCGCGTACGAGGAGGAGTACGCCAACGCCCTGCGCGCCCAGTACCGCCGTATCCGGATCTTCGGGCTCGACGAGCTGAACCGGCACGACGCGGAGTGGGACCTGGACACGGCGTACCTCAGTCTGGAGGCGCAGCCGAAGGGGCCTGGGACGCCGGGCCTTCCCGACGCCGGGGCGCCCCAGCGCATCGACGCGCTGCTCACCTCCCGCCCGCGCGTCCTGCTGCGGGGCGAGGCGGGCGCGGGCAAGACGACCCTGGTGTGGTGGCTGGCCGCGCACGCGGCGGCGGGCACGCTCGGGCCCCAACTGGCCGATCTGAACGGTCTGGTGCCGTTCGTGGTGCCGCTGCGCACCCTGCGCGCCCAGGGCGGCGCGTACCCGCTGCCCGGCCAGCTCCCGTACGCCGCACGCCTGGTGGTCGACGAGGTGCCCGACGGCTGGGCGACGCGGGTCCTGAAGACCGGGCGGGCGATGCTGCTCGTGGACGGGCTCGACGAGGTCCCGCAGGACGACCGCGAGGAGGCCCACCGCTGGCTCTCCGGCCTTCTGGAGCGCTATCCGAGGGTGCGGTGCGTGGTGACCGTACGCCCGCTCGCGGTGGAGCCGGGGTGGCTGCGGCGCGCGGAGTTCGAGGAGCTGCGGCTGCTGCCGATGCGGGACGAGGACATCCAGGCGTTCGTGGCCGCCTGGCACCGGGCGGCCCGGCTGGACAGCGACCCGGACGAGCCGCTGGACGAGCTGGAGCGGGACCTCGCCCACCAGTTCCGCACCAACGCGACGCTGGCCGCCCTCGCCCGTACGCCCCTGCTCTGCGCGGTCATCTGCGCCCTGCACCGCCTGCGCCAGGGCTTCCTGCCGAAGACCCGCTGGGACCTGTACCAGTCGGCCCTGCGCATGCTCCTCGGCAACCGCGACGAGCGCCGCAAGGTGGGCGAGCCGGAGCGGATCACCCTCACGGTGGAGGAGGCCACGCAGTTCCTCCAGCGGATCGCGGTGTGGCTGGTGCGGGAGGGGCAGACGGAGTTCACGTCGCACCACGCCGAGCTCCAGATCCTGCGGGCCCTGCCGGGCATGCCGCGCGTACGGGAACAGGGCCCTCCGGAGGCGGTCCTGCGCCACCTCCTCAACCGCAGCGGGCTGCTCCAGGAACGCGGCAGCGACGTCTACCAGTTCACGCACCGCACGTTCCAGGACTTCCTGGCGGCGAAGGAGCTGGTCGAGGACGACCACATCAAGGAGTTGGTCCAGCACGCCACGGAGGAACAGTGGCAGGACGTGATTCTGCTGGCGGCGGGGCATTGCGGGCGGAGTCAACTGCCGCTGTTGGTCAACGGGTTACTGAAGGCGAAGGGGAAACTCGCCGACGAAGTCCACGTACTGGCCGCGCTGTGTGCCCAGCACGCGGCGTGGCTCGACGAGCAGACCACTGAACGAGTCAAGCGGAGCATTGCCGCCTTGTTGCCGCCGACGCGTCCTTCCATGGTCTCTTTGCTGGCCCGTCTCGGACCGCCGCTGCTCGCGGAGTTGCCCACGCCGGATGACATCGGGGAACAGACGTCGACGATTCCCTTTGTCGCCCAGCTGATCAGCGGCATCGGCGGGGCCGAGGCCATCCCTTACGCACGGGCTTGGGCCACCCGCAGCCAGGTGGCCGCACGCAATTTCGCGGGCGCATGGGATTGCTACCCCACGACTGCGTACGCGCGCGAAGTGCTCTCGCAGATTCCCTGGGAAAGCGTCGCGGTGGGCGTCACGTCGAAAGAGCAGTTGGCGGAGCTTCGCGGGATCCCTGCTGCCCAAGAGGTGGTCATCATGGGGGACTTCACGACCGAGGAGCTCGCGGGCGCCCTGGACAACCTGCCTCTGCGCTCCGCGAGCGTGTGCTCCAACAGGGCCATGTCGAGCCTTTCCTGCCTCCGCGGCGTCCATGGACTCCGGCGGCTCTTTCTTGCCGACTGCCCCCGCCTGGAGGACTTCTCCTCCCTTGCCGAGCTCACTCAGCTCGATTACCTCCGTCTCGACGGGGTGAGAGCCGCCGACTTGGCAGCGATTCCGCCCCATACCGGAGTAGCGCACTTGTCCCTGAGCGCGCTGGGCGACCCGACCGGTCTGGAGGAGTGGCGGGGCCTCTCGCGGTTGTCGGTGGGCGGTACATCGGACCTGCTCGGCCTCCTCGCCCAGGTGATCAGAATGCCGAGGCTCGACACCTTGGGCCTCGAAGTCGAGTCGCCTCGGGTACTTCTCGGCGCTCCCCCTTGCCCGGCGATCCGCGGCGTCCAACTGCACGCGTTCAAGGACCTCGGCGACAGTCAGGCCCTGACCGGGCTGTTCCCCTCGCTGGAGAGGCTGGACCTCACATATGTCGCCCAGCGGCATCCGAACCGTGAAGAGCTGAAAGCCCTCCGCTCCCTCCCCGGAGTCAAGGTCACCGTGAACGGCCGGCCCCTCTGACCGTACGCACGGAAAAGGGGCTGCCCCGGCCCGTACGGACAACGCGTCCGTACGGCCGGGGCAGCCCCTCAAGGCGAGCCGCGGAGGCTACGCCTCCTTGCTCAGGTTCGGGCCGGCGCCGCCGGCCGCCTGCTCGATCGGCGGGACGTCCGGCAGCGCGGACTTCTCCTCGCCTCGGAAGGTGAACTTCTTCGCCTCGCCCTCGCCCTCCGTGTCGACGACCACGATGTGGCCCGGGCGCAGCTCGCCGAAGAGGATCTTCTCCGAGAGGATGTCCTCGATCTCGCGCTGGATGGTGCGGCGCAGCGGGCGGGCACCCATGATCGGGTCGTAGCCCTTCTTCGCCAGGAGCGACTTGGCGTCCGCGCTGAGCTCGATGCCCATGTCGCGGTCCTTCAGGCGCTCGTCCACCTTGGCGATCATGAGGTCGACGATCTGGATGATGTCTTCCTCGGTGAGCTGGTGGAAGACCACCGTGTCGTCGACACGGTTCAGGAACTCGGGGCGGAAGTGCTGCTTCAGCTCCTCGTTGACCTTGGCCTTCATGCGCTCGTAGCCGGTCTTCACATCGCCCTGGGCGGCGAAGCCCAGGTTGAAGCCCTTGGAGATGTCCCGGGTGCCGAGGTTCGTGGTCATGATGATGACCGTGTTCTTGAAGTCGACGACCCGGCCCTGGGAGTCGGTCAGGCGACCGTCCTCCAGGATCTGGAGCAGGGAATTGAAGATGTCCGGGTGGGCCTTTTCGACCTCGTCGAAGAGGACGACGGAGAACGGCTTCCGGCGGACCTTCTCGGTCAGCTGGCCGCCCTCTTCGTAACCCACGTATCCGGGCGGGGAGCCGAAGAGGCGCGAGACCGTGTGCTTCTCGCTGAACTCCGACATGTCGAGGGAGATCAGCGCGTCCTCGTCGCCGAAGAGGAATTCGGCGAGCGTCTTGGACAGCTCGGTCTTACCGACGCCGGACGGGCCGGCGAAGATGAACGAGCCACCGGGGCGCTTCGGGTCCTTCAGACCCGCACGGGTGCGCCGGATCGCCTGGGAGAGCGCCTTGATGGCGTCCTTCTGGCCGATGACGCGCTTGTGGAGCTCGTCTTCCATGCGGAGCAGCCGCGAGGACTCCTCCTCGGTGAGCTTGAAGACGGGAATGCCGGTCGCGGTCGCGAGGACCTCGGCGATGAGCTCGCCGTCGACCTCGGCGACGACGTCCATGTCGCCGGCCTTCCACTCCTTCTCGCGCTTGGCCTTCGCAGCGAGCAGCTGCTTCTCCTTGTCGCGGAGAGAGGCCGCCTTCTCGAAGTCCTGGGAGTCGATGGCCGACTCCTTGTCGCGGCGCACGCCCGCGATCTTCTCGTCGAACTCGCGGAGGTCCGGCGGCGCGGTCATCCGGCGGATGCGCATCCGGGAGCCGGCCTCGTCGATCAGGTCGATCGCCTTGTCCGGGAGGAAGCGGTCCGAGATGTACCGGTCGGCCAGCGTCGCGGCCTGGACGAGGGCCTCGTCCGTGATCGAGACGCGGTGGTGGGCCTCGTAGCGGTCGCGCAGACCCTTGAGGATCTCGATGGTGTGCGGCAGCGACGGCTCGGCGACCTGGATGGGCTGGAAGCGGCGCTCAAGGGCCGCGTCCTTCTCCAGGTGCTTGCGGTACTCGTCGAGCGTGGTGGCGCCGATGGTCTGGAGCTCACCTCGCGCCAGCATCGGCTTGAGGATGGAGGCCGCGTCGATCGCGCCCTCGGCGGCGCCCGCACCGACCAGCGTGTGCAGCTCGTCGATGAACAGGATGATGTCGCCGCGGGTGCGGATCTCCTTGAGGACCTTCTTCAGGCGCTCCTCGAAGTCACCGCGGTAGCGCGAGCCGGCGACCAGGGCACCCAGGTCAAGCGTGTAGAGGTGCTTGTCCTTGAGGGTCTCGGGGACCTCGCCCTTGACGATCGCCTGGGCCAGGCCCTCGACGACGGCGGTCTTGCCGACGCCGGGCTCGCCGATGAGCACCGGGTTGTTCTTGGTACGGCGGGACAGCACCTGCATGACCCGCTCGATCTCCTTCTCGCGCCCGATGACCGGGTCGAGCTTGGACTCACGAGCGGCCTGGGTGAGGTTCCGGCCGAACTGGTCGAGGACGAGGGAGGTCGAAGGCGTGCCCTCGGCCGGGCCGCCCGCGGTGGCGGCTTCCTTGCCCTGGTAGCCGGAGAGCAGCTGGATGACCTGCTGCCTCACCCGGTTGAGATCGGCGCCCAGCTTCACGAGGACCTGGGCGGCGACGCCCTCGCCCTCGCGGATCAGGCCGAGCAGGATGTGCTCGGTGCCGATGTAGTTGTGGCCGAGCTGGAGGGCCTCGCGGAGCGACAGCTCCAGGACCTTCTTGGCACGCGGTGTGAAGGGGATGTGACCGGACGGGGCCTGCTGGCCCTGGCCGATGATCTCCTCCACCTGCTGGCGGACCGCCTCAAGAGAAATCCCGAGGCTCTCCAGGGCCTTAGCGGCGACACCCTCACCCTCGTGGATCAGGCCCAGGAGAATGTGCTCGGTGCCGATGTAGTTGTGGTTGAGCATCCGGGCTTCTTCCTGAGCCAGGACGACAACCCGCCGCGCGCGGTCGGTGAACCTCTCGAACATCGTTAATCGCTCCTCAGAGCGGTCGGGCAGTAAGGGGTCGGTCCCCTCCCTGTCCTTCCGCATGCTAGTCCCGTGGGACGGGACAGCTCATTCCAACTGCCGACATCCGACCCGATCACCCCCGCCCAGGCGGGGAAAGTTGCTGCCGAACAGCCGACAACTGCTCCAACTCGATGGTGCGAGACGATGTTCCCGCAGGCCAAGCAGATACCCCTGTCTCCAGTACGCCGATGGCGAACGCGAGACGGCCCGGCGAGCTTCTCGCCCCTCCCCACTAGGAATGTCTTACCCGCAAGCACTGACAGTCCATGCGGCGCGCCCCGGTTCCCTCAGCTACGGGCGAACACACTTGCGCCGCCGAATGACTCCGCGCGCCCGCATGACATCAACGGAACGCAGTCATCCGGAAACTCTGCGTAACCCCGGGGCGTTTTAGGAGTTGCTCCGGACATGGCCCTCACCGTGCCCCCGCCCCGCGCCCCGCTCGGCAGCCCGCTCGCGCAGTGGTACGAGCGGGAGCTCGGCTGGGCCGTGCTGGCGGGGCCGCCCGTGCGGCTCCTGACGGGGCTGCGCTTCGACGTGCTGGACCTCCCGGCGCCCGCCGGTGCCGCCCTGCTGGGGCGGTTCGGGCGCACCGGCCCGGTCGCCCTCATGGGGCGCCGGATGCGGTTCCTGGTGGCCGCCGGCAGCGCGGAGGAGCTGCCGGGGCTGCTCGACTGGCTGGAGTGGGGCGGGGTGGACCTGGACCTGTCGGCCGTCGGCGCCGACGGCCGGATCACCGCTCCCGTACCGCCCGGCCGGAGCGTGCCGCCCGATCGGGACGGCTCGCGGGAGACCGCCGTGTGGCTGCGGCCTCCCGAGCCGGGGTGCGAGGTGGAAGCAACCCTTCCGGCTTTCACCGGATTCGCCGGATCCAGGGGCGGCGGGGGCGGTGGGGGCACCCCCGACCTCGTCCGGCTGGTGGACGCGGCGGCGACGGAATGCCACCGGGCCCGGTTGTTCCCCACGAAATCGGTAACCGGCTCCGCGCTCGCCCCGCGGGGGGCCGGCGCGAAGAGGTCGGGTAACGCGGGAACTCAGCCGTTCGCCTTCTCGTAGGCCTCACGGATATCGGCCGGGACGCGTCCGCGGTCGTTCACGTTGTAGCCCGCTTCCTTGGCCCACTTGCGGATCTGGGCGGTGTCCTGGCTGCCCGTCGCGGCACCGCGGGCCTTGCCCCGGCCACCGGCGGCGCGACCACCGGTGCGTCGGCCGCTCTTGGTGTACGGGTCGAGCAGACCCCGGAGCTTGTCCGCGTTGGCGGTGGTGAGGTCGATCTCGTAGGTCTTGCCGTCGAGAGCGAACGTCACGGTCTCGTCCGCCTCGCCGCCGTCGAGGTCATCGACAAGAAGGACCTGAACCTTCTGTGCCACCGGATTTCCTTTCATCGAAAATGCAGTACGCGGAAAGGAAACCGCTTTTGCCTGGAAAACACAAACCCCCGGCAGAGGTTCAGGTACCTTGCAGAGCGGGAAACGTACGCGATTCGGACATAGGGCTCCGTCGGGTTCCGCCGGTTCCCGCGATCACAGGTGCAGAAGCATCCGACTGTTGCCCAAGGTGTTCGGCTTCACTCGTTCGAGACCCAGGAACTCGGCGACACCCTCGTCATACGAGCGCAGCAGCTCGCTGTAGACATCAGTGTCGACCGGAGTCTCGCCGATCTCGGTGAAGCCGTGCTTCGCGAAGAAGTCCACTTCGAAGGTGAGGCAGAAAACCCTGCGGATCCCGAGCCAGCGGGCGGTCTGGAGCAGCTTCCCCAGTACCAGATGCCCCACTCCGGCGCCCTTGAACTCGCGGTCCACCGCGAGAGTGCGCACTTCGGCGAGGTCTTCCCACATCACGTGCAGAGCGCCGCAGCCGACCACCCGGGCATCCGAGTCGCGTTCCGCGACCCAGAACTCCTGGATGTCCTCGTAAAGGGTCACGGTCGCTTTGTCGAGCAGGATCCCCGCGCCGACGTACGCGTCGAGAAGGCGGCGGACCGCCGGGACATCGCTGGTCCTGGCCCGGCGGACGGTGACGGCATTTGCGGGGGCATAAGACATGACCGGACGCTATCGCCCCGCGCCGCCCCGGGGCTCATCGGGTTCTGCGGGCCCCTCGCGTTCCGCGGGCTCCGCGCCTTGTGGGCTCTGTTCCGGGGAGCCGGTCGGATCGGCCGGATCGACCGGATCCGGGTAGTCCTCGGGCGGTCCCACCATCCGTACGGCATCGCGCAGGGACTCGCGCTGCTCGGGCGACATCATGCCGAAGAAGGCGACCAGTGCAGCGGCTGGGTTGTCACTCTGCGACCACGCTTCGTTCATCAGTGCGGCCGCGTAGGCGGCCCGGGTGGAGACCGCGGTATATCGATAGGCACGGCCGTCGACTTCCCGGCGGACCCAGCCCTTCTGATGGAGATTGTCCATTACGGTCATCACGGTCGTGTACGCGATGGACCGTTCCTGCTGAAGGTCTTCCAGGACTTCCCGGACGGTGACCGGACGGTTCCACTGCCAGACGCGCGTCATGACGGCGTCTTCCAGCTCTCCCAATTGGCGAGGCACATCTGCACCATAGTGGGAGATGTCCTGAATGGCTGGTTATTTACGGTGGTGAACAGCAAAAAGAGCGCGCGCCCCTATAGGGGTCGCGCGCCCTTGACGCGTGCGGTGCGCCGTGCGGCCGGAGCCGCGGTGCGCCGTACGGCCGGAGCCGCGGTGCGCCGTGCGGCCGGAGCCGCCCCGGTCAGGCCTGGCCGGTGGTCGGCCGCTGCTGGACGGCCTCGGCGCGGGCGAGCGCGGCGTCCACGGCCGCGTCCTCCTTGCCCTTGTTGGGGCCGCCCTGGCTCTTGACGATCGTCACGATGAGCCCGATGAAGAAGACGGCCATCACCACGGGGGGAACGAGCGCGGAAACGTAGTCCATGCCGACCAGGGTAGCTACCCGACGGCGCGGGCGGCGGGCGGGGGCAGGGGCTTGCGGCGCGGCGGGAACACCTCGCCGGGGGTGGGAATGGGGCGGTCCGGGCGGGGCGCCTGGGGCTGCGGCCGGGCGGGTGCGGGCTCGGACTTGGGGCTGGGCTGCGGTTTCGCTCCCGGCTTGGCTTCCCGGTCGGCGGCGCGTCCGCCGGGCAGGGCGAGCAGGCGGGTGCGCGGCCCTGGGGTCACGGCGGCGAGCCGCGCCCGTACGGAGTGCTCGGCCAGCCGCCGACACCGTTCGAGCAGCACCGCGGCGACCGGCAGGGCGCGCAGCCCGCGCAGTGCGGCGAGGTCGTCCGGCGTCGGGTCGTAACCGGCCGCCAGGGCGTCCTGGAGCAGCTCCAGATAGCCCGGGGCGGAGCCGGGCAGGGCAGTGCGGTAGCGGACGAGATCGGCCAGCAGAAAGGCGCGCAGCCGGTTCGCCTCGCGGACGGCCTCGTCCACGGAGCCGGCGAGCCGGAGGCAGTCCTGGACGTCCGTGTCCGCGAGTTGGGCAGGGTGGAGGGCGACGGCGAGGGCGCGTCGGAGCACACGCAGCTCGTCTGCGCTGAACGCCATTCCGCCGCGGGATCCGTAAGGCGTGGGCATGACCCGACAATACGTCGTAAATGGACAAAATCCGTTTAATGGGGGTTGGGTGGGCGAGTTGTGCTTTCCCCACCCCGCCCCTTCCCGAAAGCCCTCGGGCGGGCGGCCGGGCGATGGCTGAGCCCGTCTCCCGGGGGCTACGCCCCCGGCCCCCATCTGTTCGGCTGCGGCCCGGTGGGGGCTGGTCGCGCAGTTCCCCGCGCCCCTGAAAGCACGGCTGTCGGTCGGGTGCGGGTCCGCTTGGGCTGGGGCGGAGCCCCCGGGGGGGGCGTAACCCCCGGGAGAGCCGCCGCTACAGGCGGGCGATGTTGCGTTCGTATACCAGGCGCAGCCCGATCAGCGTCAGCCACGGCTCGTGTTCGTCGATCACGTGTGCCTCGCCCAGAACCATCGGCGCGAGCCCACCCGTCGCGATCACCGTCACGTCGGACGGGTCGCCCCCGGGGCCCACCAGCTCGCGGGCCATGCGGGTCACGACCCCGTCGACCTGCCCCGCGAACCCGTACACGATCCCCGCTTGCATCGCCTCGACGGTGTTCTTGCCGATCACCGCCCGCGGCCGGGCAAGTTCGATCTTGCGGAGCTGCGCACCCTTGACGCCGAGCGCCTCGACCGAGATCTCGATGCCGGGGGCGATCACGCCGCCCGCGTACTCGCCGCGCGCGCTCACCGCGTCGAACGTCGTCGCCGTGCCGAAGTCGACGACGATCGCCGGACCCCCGTACAGCTCGACCGCCGCGACCGCGTTGATGATGCGGTCCGCGCCGACCTCCTTGGGGTTGTCCATCAGGATCGGCACACCGGTCTTGATGCCGGGCTCGACCAGGACCGCCGGGACGTCGCCGTAGTAGCGGCGGGTCACCTCGCGCAGCTCGTGCAGGACCGACGGCACCGTCGAACAGATCGCGATGCCCTCGATGTTGTCGCCCAGCTCCGCCCCGAGCAGCGGGTGCATGCCCATCAGACCGTTGAGCAGGACCGCCATCTCGTCCGCGGTGCGGCGCGAGTCGGTGGAGATGCGCCAGTGCTCGACGACCTCCTCGCCGTCGAACAGGCCGAGGACCGTGTGCGTGTTGCCTACGTCGATCGTCAGCAGCATCGGTTACTCGCCTCGCGCAGATCGAGTCCGATGTCGAGGATCGGGGAGGAGTGCGTCAGCGCGCCGACCGCCAGGTAGTCGACGCCCGTCGCCGCGTACGCCGCCGCGGTGTCGAGGGTCAGGCGGCCCGAGGACTCCAGGAAGGCGCGCCCGGCGACGAGTTCGACGGCCTTCGCGGTCTGCTCGGGCGTGAAGTTGTCCAGCAGGATCAGGTCCGCGCCCGCCTCCAGGACCTCCCCGACCTGCTCCAGCGTGTCGACCTCGACCTCGATCGCCACCTCCGGGAACATCTCCCGTACGGCCTTGAAGGCCTCGGCGACGCCGCCCGCGGCCACCACGTGGTTGTCCTTGACGAGCGCCGCGTCGGAGAGCGACATGCGGTGGTTGACGCCGCCGCCGCAGCGCACCGCGTACTTCTCCAGGGCGCGCAGCCCCGGCGTCGTCTTGCGGGTGTCGCGCACCTTCGCGCGCGTGCCCTCCAGCGCGTCCGCCCACGCGCGCGTGGCGGTCGCGATGCCGGACAGGCGGCACAGGATGTTCAGCGCGCTGCGCTCGCCGGTGAGCAGGTCGCGGGTGCGCGTGGTGACGCTCAGCAGCTTCTGGCCCGCCTCGACGCGGTCGCCGTCGGCGACGTGCCGCTCGACCTCGAACTCCTCGGTGCACACGATCGACAGGATCGCCTCGGCGACCCGCAGGCCCGCGACCGTACCGGCCTCGCGCGCGGTGAAGTCGCCGGTGGCGACGGCGTCCTCGGGGACGGTCGCCGCGGTCGTCACGTCCACGCCGCCGTCGAGGTCCTCCTCGATGGCGACGTGCGCGATGTCCTCGACCTGGACGGGGTCCAGGCCCGACTCGGCGAGCAGCGCGGCCAGCGCGGGGTCCAGGCCGCACTCGTACACGTCCTCGTCGCCGCAGCCGCAGTCGTCGCCGCAGCCGCCTCCGCTCGCGGGGACGCCGATCTGGATCAGCGGTACGTCCACCGGCTCGGGACGGTGTTCGTCGGGGGTGCTCACGGTTACGGCTCCCTGGGGGCGTCGGCGACTGTCGGGGGGAAGTCTGCGGAATCGGTACGGCGGACGTCGAGCGTACGGTCCGGCGTCACCCGTACGACGAGGTGGCGGCGCCAGTCCTCGTCGTCCCGGTCGGGCCGGTCCTCGCGCCAGTGGCAGCCGCGGGTCTCCTCGCGGGCCGCCGCGGCGGCGACCAGCACGCGCGCGACCAGCAGCAGGTTGGTGGTCTCCCACGCCTCCACGCCGGGCTCGGCGGACTTGCGCTCGTCGGGCCCGTCGGCGTCGGCCCGGATCGCTTCCAGGCGGGCGGCGGCCCCGGCGAGGCTCTCGGCGGAGCGCAGTACGCCCGCGCCGTTGGTCATGATCCGCTGGATCTGGATGCGGGCCTCGGGGACGAGCAGCGGGCAGGTGGGCGCGGAGTCGGGGACCTCACCGGGGGCGCTGTCCACGCGCGCGGGGCCGCCCGCCGCGATGTCGGCCGCGATGCGCTCGGCGAAGACCAGGCCCTCCAGCAGGGAGTTGGAGGCGAGCCGGTTGGCGCCGTGGACGCCGGTACAGGCGACCTCGCCGCACGCGTACAGGCCCGGGACCGTGGTGCGGCCGTGCAGGTCGGTGCGCACGCCGCCGGAGGCGTAGTGGGCGGCCGGGGCGACCGGGATGGGCTCGGTGACCGGGTCGATGCCGTGGGCGCGGCAGGCGGCCAGGATGGTGGGGAAGCGCTGCTCCCACATCTCGGCGCCGAAGTGCCGTGCGTCCAGGTACATGTGCAGGGTGCCGTGGGCCAGCATCTGGCCGGTGATCGCCTTGGCGACGATGTCGCGCGGCGCCAGCTCGGCCAGTTCGTGCTGGCCGAGCATGAAGCGGGTGCCGGAGGCGTCGACGAGGTGGGCGCCCTCTCCCCGTACCGCCTCGGAGACCAGCGGCTGCTGGCCCTCGGAGTCGGCGCCGAGGAAGAGCACGGTCGGGTGGAACTGGACGAACTCCAGGTCGGAGATCTCGGCGCCGGCCCGCAGCGCCAGGGCGACGCCGTCGCCGGTGGAGACCGCCGGGTTGGTGGTGGCCGAGAAGACCTGGCCCATGCCGCCGGTGGCGAGCACCACGGCGGGGGCGTGGACGGCCCCCACGCCGTCGTGCTGGCCCTCGCCCATGACGTGCAGGGTGATGCCCGCGGTGCGGCCTTCGTCGTCCCTCAGGAGGTCGAGGACGAGCGCGTTCTCGATGGTCCGTACGGCCCGCTCGCGGACGGCCTCGACCAGCGCGCGGGAGATCTCGGCGCCGGTGGCGTCGCCGCCCGCGTGGGCGATGCGGCGGCGGTGGTGGCCGCCCTCGCGGGTCAGCGAGATCGTGCCGGAGTCGTCGGTGTCGAAGTGGGCGCCGGTGGCGATGAGGCGCCGCACCGCGTCCGGGCCCTCGGTGACCAGGGTGCGCACCGCGCTCTCGTCGCACAGGCCCGCGCCCGCCACCAGCGTGTCGTCCAGGTGCTGTTCGGGGGTGTCGCCCTCGCCGAGGGCGGCCGCGATGCCGCCCTGCGCCCAGCGCGTCGAGCCGTCGTCGAGCCGCGCCTTGGTCACCACCACGGTGGTGAGCCCGGCGGCCGTGCAGCGCAGCGCCGCGGTCAGGCCCGCCACGCCCGAGCCGACGACCACGACGTCCGCGTCGATGGCCCAGCCGGGGGCGGGCGCGTCCAGCCGTATGCCGGTCCGGGGCAGACCGTCGGTCGTCCTGGTCATGCGGGGGCTCCGAAGTTCAGCGGGATGTTGTCGATCAGGCGGGTGGTGCCGACGCGCGCGGCGACCGCGAGGACCGCCTCACCGGCGAAGCCGTCCCCGGCCTCGTCGAACGTCGCCGGGTCGACCAGCGCCAGATAGTCCAGGGCCAGCGGCGGCTGGGCCTTGGCGGCCTCGTCCAGGACGCTCTGGGCGGCGGCGTGCACGACCGCGGGGGACGGGCCGGCCGCCTCGACCGCGTACGCGTCGGCGGCCGCGCGGGCCTCGCCGAGCCGGGAGAGCGCCTGGGCGCGCCCGGAGGAGGCGTGGGTGGCGGCCGCGCGCGCGTGGAGCGCGTGCTCGGCCATCAGCCGGTCGCGGGCCGCGAACAGCGCGCGCGACAGCGCGAGCGCGGTGGTGCGGTCGGCCGGCGAGAGGTAGCGGTTGCGGCTGGAGAGGGCGAGCCCGTCGGCCTCGCGGACCGTGGGCACACCGACGATCTCCACGGGGAAGTTGAGGTCGCGCGCCATGCGCCGGATCAGCGCCAGCTGCTGGGCGTCCTTCTGCCCGAACAGCGCGAGGTCGGGGGCGGTGAGGTGGAGCAGCTTGGCGACGACGGTGAGCATGCCGTCGAAGTGGCCGGGGCGGGAGGCGCCTTCGAGGCGCTCGCCCATGGGGCCCGCGGTGATGCGCACCTGCGGCTCGCCGCCGGGGTAGACCTCGTCCACGGAGGGCGCGAACACGGCGTCGGCGCCCGCCCGCCCGGCCAGCTCGACGTCGGCGTCCAGGGTGCGCGGATACCGGTCGAGGTCCTCGCCCGCGCCGAACTGCAGCGGGTTGACGAAGACGGTGACGACGACCTGGCCGCCGGGGCCGACGTTCTCGCGCGCGGTGCGCACCAGGGTGGCGTGCCCCTCGTGCAGGGCGCCCATGGTCATGACGACGGCGCGGCGGCCGGTGCGCTCCAGGGCGGCCAGCTCGGCGGCGGTGCGGACCAGAAGGGTCATCGGTTCTCTCCGTCCGCGAGCACGCCCAGCAGGTCCTCGGCGAGCTCGGGCTTCAGCAGGCCGTGGGCGAGCGCCCGGTCGGCGGTCGTACGGGCCATGGCGAGGTATCCGGCGACCGCGCCGGGGGCGTGCTTGCGCAGCTCGGCGACGTGCGCCGCGACCGTGCCCGCGTCCCCGCGCGCGACCGGGCCGGTCAGGGCCGCGTCGCCGGAGCGCAGCGCGTTGTCGAGCGCCGCTCCCAGGAGCGGGCCGAGCATCCGGTCGGGGGCGGTGACGCCCGCCAGGCGCAGCAGCTCCATGGACTGGGCCACCAGGGTGACGAGGTGGTTGGCGCCCAGGGCGAGGGCCGCGTGGTAGAGCGGGCGGTTCTGCTCCTCGATCCACTCCGGCTCGCCGCCCATCTCGATGACCAGCGCCTCGGCGGCGAGCCGCAGCTCCTCGGGCGCGGTGACGCCGAACGAGCAGCCGGCCAGGCGCTGGACGTCGACGCCGGTCCCGGTGAACGTCATCGCGGGGTGCAGGGCCAGCGGCAGCGCCCCCGCGCGCGTGGCGGGCGCGAGCACGTCCGTCCCGTACCGCCCGGAGGTGTGCACGAGCAGCTGGCCGGGGCGGACGGCGCCGGTCTCGGCGAGGCCCTCCACCAGGCCCGGCAGGGCGTCGTCAGGGACGGTGAGCAGCACCAGGTCGGCGGCGGCCAGCACCTCGGCGGGCGGCACCAGGGGCACGTCCGGCAGCAGGGCGGCGGCCCGGCGCACGGAGGCGTCGGACACGCCGGAGACGGCCACCGGGCGGTGTCCGGCGAGCTTCAGCGCGGCGGCGAGGGCGGGGCCGACCCGGCCGGCACCGACGACGCCGACGGTGAGGCGGGCTGGGCGGGTCTCTGGTTGTGCGTTCACGCGGCGGGGCCTTCCGTTCCAGTCCGCGAGGGGTACCGGACGATTTCCCCGTCATGCTACGCCCAGGTTTCGACAGACCCGTGTGTCTGTCCACAGGCTGTGGGTGATGATCGGACCATGGAAGATCAGCGAGGTCTGGAAGACGGGCAGGACCCGGCCGGGAACGATCCGGGCGAGGGCGCCCCGAGCGGGCACGGCGGCGATCAGGACGCGCGCCGGCGCAGGATCGCGGCGTGGCGCGCCTCGGAGCGGACCCTGTGCCGGATGCCGGGCGAGTTCAGCATGGGCGAGCGGCTGACCACCCTCGCCGCCGACGCGCGCGCCGTCTACGACACCACCGAGATGCCGGACTTCTACGGCGACGGCCCGGTCGCCGAGCTGGAGCGGCGCACCGCCGACGTGCTCGGCTTCCCGGCGGCGGCCTTCTTCCCGACCGGCACCATGGCCCAGCAGGCCGCGATGCGGGCCTGGGCCGGGCGCACCGGGAACGCGACGGTGGCGCTGCACCCCCTCGCCCACCCCGAGGTGCACGAGCGGCGCGCCTTCGGCACGGTCAGCGGCCTGCGCACGGTCCACCCGACGACCGAGCCCCGGCTGCCCACGGCCGAGGAGGTACGGGACTTCGAGGAGCCGTTCGGCACGCTGATGCTGGAACTGCCGCTGCGCGACGCGGGGTTCGTCCTGCCCACCTGGCAGGAGCTGACCGACGTCGTCGAGGCGGCCCGGGAGCGGGACGCGGTGGTGCACTTCGACGGCGCGCGGCTGTGGGAGTGCGCCGTGCACTTCGGCCGCCCGCTGGAGGAGATCGCACGGCTCGCGGACAGCGTCTACGTGTCGTACTACAAGACCCTGGAGGGTCTGTCGGGTGCCGCCCTCGTCGGGCCCGAGTCGCTGGTCGACGAGGCCCGCACCTGGCGCCACCGGTACGGGGGCCAGCTCTTCCAGCAGTATCCGGCGGCCCTGTCGGCGCTGGTCGGGCTCGACCGGGTGCTGCCGAAGCTCCCCTCGTACGTCGCCCACGCGCGCGTGGTGGCCGAAGGACTGGCGGAGGGCTTCACCAAGGCGGGGGTGCCGTGGTTCCGGATCAACCCCCAGGCGCCGCACACCCACCAGTTCCACGTGTGGCTTCCGTACGAGGCGGACGCCCTCGACGACGCCGGGCTCGGCCAGTCCGAGGAGACGGGCGTGACGCTCTTCCGCCGCTGGTTCCCCGCGCCCGCGGGCCCGCCCGGGCTCTCGTACTCGGAGTTGACGGTGACGGAGCCGGGCCTTGAGTGGTCGGCGGAGGACGTACGGGACGCGGTGGCGGAGTTCGTCCGGAGGCTGGGGTAGGGCCCGGGGGGATCAGCGGCAGGCGGGGGTGCGGCGGCGGGGCGAGGGCAGGAGGCGGCCGAGGGCGGCGCGCAGCCGGCCGGTGGCGAGGTGGCCGTGCACAACCGCTTCGAAGCGCCGGTAGTCACGCAGTTCGCGCAGGGTGCGCACGTCGTGCGTACCCGGCAGCGGGGGCGCCGGCTCCTGGAGTCGGGCGGCGCGGTAGGTGTCGAGCATGTGCTGCTGAATGGCGTCCATGCATCCAGGCTGCGCCCGTCCGGGCCGTCCGTCGCGCCGATTGACCAGCGGCGTCAAATGACGGGGGCGCTGTCAGTGGCGCGGTGCACCATGGGCCCATGAGCGTGTGCATCGACATCACCGGGCTGCCGCAGGAGCGGATCGTCTTCGGCCCCTCTCCCCTGGCGGAGCTGGGCGCCGCCCTGCACGCGCTCTCCGAGCCCGCGCACCACGCCCGGCTGCACGGCTGGACCACCAGCACGGCGGCCGGGCTGAAGCCGGAGCTGGCCGACCGGCTGCACCAGGCGGACTTCCTGTGGCGCTCCACCCGCTCGGACATCCTGCTGCCGTCGCGTCCCCGCGAGACGCTGGCCGAGGAGCTGGACGACCTCGACCGCATGGACGACGAGACGTACGTGGCGGCGGCGCTGGAGATCTCCTGCGCGAGCCTCTACAACGCGGGGGCGCCGTCCCCGCTGGTCGACGCGCGGATGCGGGACCGCGCCCTGGACCTCGCCGCCGCGCGCGGCCCGCGCCAGGCCGCCTTCGTGAAGCGGATGCTGATCGACCCGCCGGGGGCGCGCGCGTGGATACGCAGGCTGATCGAGGACTGCGAGACCGCGTTCTTCGGCGAGACCTGGCAGCGCGTGCGGGCCCAGCTGGCCGCCGACGCCCGGCACAAGACGGAGCTCCTCAAGCGCAAGGGCCTGGCGGAGGCGGTCGCGGCGGTCTCCTCCGCCGTCGCCCTCGAAGAGGACGAGCGGGGCAGCCGCGTCGTCGTGGACAAGCTGACCCACGGGCGTACGAGCGCGGCGGGCACCGGCCTGACGTTCATCCCCACCGCGTTCGGCTGGCCGCACCTGTTCGCGCTGCACGCACCGGGCTGGCAGCCCGTCGTCCAGTACCCCATCCCGACGCACGAGTTGGGCGGCGCCGCGCCCGTCGACCTGGTGAAGGCACGCCTTGAGGCGGTCGCGCACCCGATGCGGATGCGGCTGTGCCGCAGCCTCGCCCGGGGCGCGTACACGACGAGCGAGCTGGCCGACGCGTACGGGATCAGCGCGCCGGAGGTCTCCCGCCACCTGGCCGTGATGAAGAAGGCGGGCCTGCTCACCACCCAGCGGCGCGGCCGCTATGTGCTGCACCAGCTGGACGTGGCGGTGGTGGCCCGCCTGGGCAGCGACTTCCTGGAGGGGGTGCTGCGGTAGTGGCCCGGCCTTTGTCGGCGGGTGAGTGGGTGGTTGCTCGCGCAGTTCCCCGCGCCCCTGAGGATGCCGCTGCGCGGCAATCCCCCGGGGCGTCCCGAAGGGGCGCATTTAAGGGGCGCGGGGACTGCGCGACCAGCCACGGACAACCCGCACCCGGCCGGCTGCCCGCCCCTCAGCCGTTGACCCGCAGGAGCAGCTTCCCCGTCGACGTGCGGCCCTCCATCAGGCGGTGCGCCTCCGCGGCCTCTTCCAGGGGGAACTCGGCGGTGACCGGCAGCTCGACCCGGCCGTCCGCGGCCAGCGCGAACGCCCGCCCCGCCAGCTCTCGCAACGCGTCCGGCGCCGCGGCCGCCAGGCCCAGGATCGAGAAACCCGCGACCGAGCGGGCGCCCGGGTAGAGCTCGGGCTGCCCGACGCGCCACGGCTCCCCGCCGCCCGCGTTCCCGTACGAGACGAGCCGCCCGAACAGGGCCAGCGCGTCCAGCCCCTGGCGCAGCGTCTCGCCGCCGACCGGGTCCAGGACGAGGTCCACGCCCCGGCCGCCGGTGGCCCGGCGCACGTCCTCGGCGAAGGAGGCGGTGAGGAACGCGTCGTCGTACCCGTGCTCGCGCGCGTAGGCGGCCTTGGCCTCACTGGACACCACGCCGTAGACGGCGCCCGCGCCCGCGAGCCGGGCGATCTGCCCGACGACCGTGCCGACGCCGCCCGCCGCGCCCTGGACCAGGACGCTCTCGCCGGGCGTGAGGCGCCCCACCTCGTGGACGAGGGCGTGCGCGGTGGGCAGCACCGTCGGGAGCGTGGCGGCGGTGCGCAGGCCGACGCCCTGCGGCACCGGGAAGACGGCGGTGGCGTCGACGACGGCCACGTCCGCGTAGCCGCCGCCCTCGGCCATCGCCGCGACCTCCTGCCCGACCACGAGCCCCTCGACGCCGGCGCCGAGCTCCCGTACGCGGCCGGAGACCTCAAGGCCCGGCACGAACGGCAGGGACCGCACCCGGTAACCCTCCGAACGGGCCTTCACCTCGGCGAAGTTGACCCCGGCGTAGGCGACGTCGATGGCTACCTCACCGGGGCCGGGCCGGGGCACCCCGGTCTCCACCAGCCGCAGTACTTCCGGACCGCCCAGCTCACTGACCTGAATCGCACGCATGACGTGGGTCCCCCTCGACACCTAAAGTGTTCAATGAAAGTCGAACACCCAGGAGTGTACGACCAGCATCGAACACTCGGCAAGGCGCACCGCCGGGCCCGGCCACGAGGAGGACTCCGATGACCCATCGCGCGGCACCCGAACACACCCACCCCGACAAGGTCCCCCTGATCACGGCCCTGGACGCGCTCGGCGACCCGGTCCGCCTCCAGCTCGTGCGCGAGCTCGCCGAGTCGCGGGAGTGGACGCGCAGCTGCGGCTCGTTCGACGTACCCGTACGCAAGGCGGCGCTGAGCCACCACTTCTCGGTGCTGCGGGCGGCCGGTCTCGTCGAGCAGCGCGACGACGGGCCCAAGCGGGTCAACCGCCTGCGCCGCGAGGAGTTCGACCAGCGCTTCCCGGGGCTGCTGGCACTGGTCCTGCGCGGCGACTGACGCCGCGCCCCGGTTCAGAGCCCTCCGGCCCGCACCAGCCCCGTCTCGTACGCGAGGACGACCACCTGCACCCGGTCCCGCAGCCCCAGCTTCGTCAGGATCCGGCCGACATGGGTCTTCACGGTGGCCTCCGAGAGGACCAGACGCGCCGCGATCTCGCCATTCGACAGTCCCTGCGCGACCAGCAGCATGACCTCGCGCTCGCGCTCGGTCAGCTTGTCGACCGCGCGCTGTCCGGGCCCGGACTCCTTGCCGGTGGTCGGCAGCATCGGGGCGAACCGGTCGAGCAGGCGGCGGGTGGTGGACGGCGCGACGACCGCGTCGCCGCTGTGCACCGAGCGAATGGCGCCCAGCAGTTCGGCGGGCGGCACGTCCTTGAGCATGAACCCGCTGGCTCCCGCCTTCAGCCCGGAGAACGCGTACTCGTCCAGGTCGAAGGTGGTCAGGATCAGCACCTTGGGGTGCGTCTCCGCCGAGCAGATCCGCCGGGTCGCCTCCACCCCGTCCAGCCGGGGCATGCGCACGTCCATCAGCACCACGTCCACGGCGGTCGCGCGGAGGATCTCGATGGCCTCCGCGCCGTCGCCCGCCTCCGCGACGACCTCCATGTCCGGCTGGGCGGCGAGCACCATCCGGAAGCCGGTGCGCAGCAGCACCTGGTCGTCGACGAGCATCACGCGGATCGTCATCGGGTCCCTCTCCATCACGACGTACGGGAGCGTACGGAAATCTGCTTACGCGAAACTACGCGTACGGGAACCTAGTGGGCGGGCTTCAGCGGCAGCAGGGCGCTGATGCGGAAACCGCCGCCCGGGCGCGGTCCCGCGTCCAGGGTGCCGCCCACCATGCCGACGCGCTCGCGCATGCCGATCAGGCCGTGGCCCTGGCCGTCCGCGCCGCCGTCCTCGTACATCTCGTGCGCCGCCCCGCGCCCGTCGTCCTCGACCAGCAGGCCGAGCCCGTCGTCGAAGTAGACCAGGCGCACGCTGGCACCGGCCTCGGGGCCGCCGTGCTTGCGCGTGTTGGTCAGGGCCTCCTGCACGATCCGGTACGCCGTGAGCTCGACGCCGCTGGGGAGCGGGCGCGGGGTGCCCTCGATCTTGAAGTCGACGGTGAGCCCGGCCGTACGGACCTGCTCGACCAGCTCCTCGATCTGCTCGACGTCGGGCTGCGGCACGTACTCCCCCGCCTCTCGGTGCTCGCCGGTGCGCAGGACGCCGAGGAGGCGGCGCATCTCGGCGAGTGCCTGGCGGCCGGTCATCGAGATGGTCTCCAGGGCGATCCTCGCCTGGTCGGGCGCGGCGTCCATCACATAGGCGGCGCCGTCCGCCTGCACCACCATCACCGAGACGTTGTGGGCGACGACGTCGTGCAGCTCGCGGGCGATCCGGGCGCGCTCGGCGGCGACGGCGACCTTGGCCTGCGCCTCGCGCTCCTTCTCCAGGCGGGCCGCGCGCTCCTCCAGCTGGGCGAAGTAGGCCCGGCGGGTGCGCATCGAGTCGCCGAGGACCCAGGCGAGGACGAACGGGACCGTCATCACGACGGCGTAGAAGATCACCTCTCCGGGGCTCGTGCCGCCGCTGCCGTTGTTGTTGTCGTAGTCGGGCCAGCGCAACATCGCGAGCGCCGCCGCCACCAGCGAACCAGCCAGGGCGAACCGCGAGGCCCAGCGCTCGCCGATGGCCGCCGCCGTGTAGATGGCGACCAGGAGCGCGAAGTCCGACACGTTCGGAGAGACGTTCAGGGCCAGCTGTGCCAGGCCCATCAGGGCCGCGAGCACCACCATCTTCTCCGGCGCACGGCGGCGCAGGGCGACGACGACGCTGAGGCCGAGCGACGTCAGGAGGGCCCAGGGGGTGGAGCCGTGGCTCACCCCGGTGGACACGATCGACATGCCGGAGATCCCGAGGAGGAAGACGGCCCAGAGGGCGTCGACCGCGGTCGGGTGTCTGCGGATGAAGTCGTAGAGGCGCTGCACGTAACCCAGCGTAGGGAAGCCGGATCGGTACAAGGGTCAACCGGAGGGTCGATCCGGGTGACCGGGGCGTACTCCCCAAGGTGGAGGGCACCTAGCCTTTCCCCCTGTGAACGATGAGGTGCGGGACGGTAACGGTCGGGGCGGTGTGGATGAGGGCGAGCGGTCCGGCTGCTGGTCCGGCTGGCGGGAGGCGACCGAGCGGGCCCTGTACGGCCCCGGCGGCTTCTACCTCCGCCCCGAGGGCCCCGCGGGCCACTTCCGTACCTCCGTCCACGCCTCGCCGCTCTTCGCCCAGGCCGTGGCGCGGCTGCTGGAGGAGGTGGCGGCGGAGCTCGGGGGCGGCCCCGGGGGCGGTCTCGGGGGCGAGGAGGTCGCGTTCGTCGACATGGGCGCGGGGCGCGGGGAGCTCGTGACGGGCGTACTGGCCGCGCTGCCCGCCGGATTCCCCGTACGGGCGTACGCCGTGGAGCGCGCGGCGCGTCCGCCGGGGCTCGACGAGCGCGTGACCTGGCTCGCTCAGCCTCCTGTCGGTGTCCGGGGCCTCCTGTTCGCCAACGAGTGGCTGGACAACGTCCCGGCGGACGTGGCCGAGGCCGACGAGGACGGCGTCCCGCGCGAGGTCCTGGTCCGCCCCGACGGCACCGAACGCCTGGGCGCGCCCGTGTCCGGCGAGGACGCGCGGTGGCTGGAGCGTTGGTGGCCGCTGCGGGAGCCCGGGGCGCGGGCCGAGGTGGGGCGCACGCGGGACTCGGCGTGGGCGGGGGCGGTGGGGACCCTGTCGGCGGGGCTCGCGGTGGCGGTGGACTACGCGCACGTGGCGTCCGCGCGCCCTCCGTACGGCACGCTCACGGGCTTCCGTGGCGGCCGGGAGGTCGCGCCCGTCCCCGACGGCACGTGCGACATCACCTCCCATGTGGCCCTGGACGCGTGCGCGGGCCCGTCCGGCGAACTGCTCCCCCAACGAGAGGCCCTGACAGCCCTCGGCCTCACGCCCGCCCGCCCACCCCTCTCCCTCGCCTCGACGGACCCGGTCGCCTACGTCAGGGCGCTGGCCCGGACGGGAGAGGCGGCGGAGCTGACGGCGCGGGGCGGACTGGGGGACTTCTTGTGGCTGCGGGAGTGGGTGTGAGGCCCCTGTTGGCCCGGCGTTCGTCTGCGGCCCGGTGGTGGGCTGGTCGCTCCCCCAAGTTCTCGGCTTCGCTCGAACAGGGGGGACCCCCATCGCGGCGGAGCCGCACATGTCACAGCCCCGCGCCCCAATGCCGCTGCGCGGCATCCCTGAGGGGCGCTTTTAGGGGCGCGGGGAACTGCGCGAGCAACCCACCCACCCGCAGCCGAAACACCGGGCCAAAAAAGGGCGCGGGGAACTGCGCGACCAGCCACAGGCGACCTGCGGACGAACACGGGGCCGGGGCGCAGCCCCGGGAAACCCGCCCACCCCCAGGTGGGGGAATCCACCCCCGGCCGGGGATACTGTCGCCCATGACGGAGACCACGGTCGGCATCGGCGGCGCGGCGGAGAGCACCGACATGGTGCTCAACATCGGCCCCCAGCACCCCTCCACCCACGGCGTGCTCCGCCTCCGCCTCGTCCTCGACGGCGAGCGCATCCAGCACGCCGAACCCGTCGTCGGCTACATGCACCGCGGCGCCGAGAAGCTCTTCGAGGCGCGCGACTACCGCCAGATCGTCATGCTCGCCAACCGCCACGACTGGCTCTCCGCCTTCTCCAACGAGCTCGGCGTCGTCATGGCCGTGGAGCGCATGCTCGGCATGGAGGTCCCCGAGCGCGCCGTCTGGACCCGCACACTCCTCGCCGAGCTGAACCGCGCGCTCAACCACCTCATGTTCCTCGGCTCGTACCCCCTCGAACTCGGCGGAATCACCCCGATCTTCCACGCCTTCCGCGAGCGCGAAGAGCTCCAGCACGTGATGGAGGAGGTCTCCGGCGGGCGCATGCACTACATGTTCAACCGCGTCGGCGGCCTCAAGGAGGACCTCCCGCTGGGCTGGCTGGGCCGCGTCCGGGACGCCGTCGCCGCCGCCAACTCGCGGATGGACGTGTACGACCGGCTCGTCCTCGGCAACGAGATCTTCCGCGGCCGCACCCGCGGCGTCGGCGTCCTGTCCCAGGAGGCCGTGCACGCGTACGGCGTCAGCGGCCCCATCGCCCGCGGCTCCGGCGTCGACTTCGACCTGCGCCGCGACGAGCCGTACCTCGCGTACGGCGAGCTCCAGGACACCCTGCGGGTCGTCACCCGCACCGAGGGCGACTGCCTGGCCCGCTTCGAGGTGCTGCTCGAACAGACCCACAACGCCCTGGAGCTGGCCGACGCCTGCCTCGACCGGCTCGCCGAGCTGCCGCCCGGCCCGATCAACCAGCGCCTCCCGAAGGTGCTCAAGGCCCCCGAGGGCCACACCTACGCGTGGACCGAGAACCCGCTGGGCATCAACGGGTACTACCTGGTCAGCAAGGGCGAGAAGACCCCGTACCGGCTCAAGCTCCGCTCGGCCTCGTACAACAACATCCAGGCCCTCACCGAGCTCCTCCCGGGGACGCTGGTCGCGGACATGGTCGCCATCCTGGGCTCGCTCTTCTTCGTCGTCGGCGACATCGACAAGTAGGGCCCCGCCCACCCCCGCCGGACACGCGCAAGGGGCCCCGGCAGCGTTCTGCGCCCGCCGGGGCCCCTTGCGTACGTCCGTACCGTCCGTACCGTCCGTGGCGTTCGTACCGTCCGTGGCGTTCGTACCGTTTACGAAATCGCCGTCCGCAGCACCACCACGTCCAGCTGCTCCGTCTCGTCGTGCGCGGTCAGGTCGATGACCTTGCCCACGACCCGCTCGGGCGCGGTGTGCGGGCGCTCGGCCAGGACCTCCTCGCCGACCACGTCGGCCAGGTCCTCCGCCGCCGCGGCCTCTATCGCGGCCTCGACCGCCTCCCTCTCGGCGGCTTCCTTCTCGGCCGCGGTGCCGAAGAAGTCGAAGCTGCCCTCGGGGCGGACGGCGGGACGGGCGACGTACGGAACCACCGACGCCGCGACCGGCTTCGGCGCCGCGGGCAGGGCGGGCATCACGGGCGACGCGGGAAGGGCGGCGGACGACGGACGGACGTGCTCCCCGCTCCCGGCGGCCGCCTCACGCTTCCCCTGCGACTCCCGGGAGTCCTGAGATCCCTGAGATTCCTGAGAGGTCCGCGTGTTCTGAGAGGTTCGCGTGTTCTGAGAAGTCCGCGTGTTCTGCGAGGTCCGCGCGTTCTGCGAGTCCTGCGAAGTGCGCGAGTCCTGCGAGGTCCGCGCGTCCGGTGCGCCGGACTTGCGTGCCGCCTCCGACTGCTGCCGCTCGCGCGCCTCCTGTGCCGCCCTGCGCGCCTCGTCGACCGCCAGGGCCGCCTTGCGGGCCTCCTGTGCGCGCCGGGCGTACGGCAGGTTCTCCAGCGCGCGCGACGCCGACGCGTACGCGGCCGCCGTCGGCGTACTCGCCGCGGCCGGCAGCGCCTTGGGGGCGGACGCCTCCAGGGCGAGCCGGCGGCGGCCCTCCAGGGCGCTGGCCCGCTCGGTCTCCGCCGTCGCGTACCGCCGCAGCAGGGCCGCGTGTTCGCCGCGCAGCCCGGCCAGCTCCATGCGCTTGGCGCGGAGCTTGGCGTCCAGGCGGCCGCGCAGCTCGCGCGACTCCTCCAGGTCCGCCTCCAGTTCGGCGATCCGCTCCTCGGTGCGCCACTGGTCGGCGGCGCGCGAGCGGGTCAGCTCGGCGACCCGGCGGCCGGCCGCCCGGTCCCAGCCGCGCATCAGCACCGAGCCGGTGACGGCGGCCACCGCGGCGGCCGCGGCCAGGCCCCGCAGTGCCAGGGGCTGATCGAACAGCCAGGCGCCACCGGCGCAGAAGACAGCGGCGCCGGCGACGGCCGACGGAGGGAGGAGCCTGTGCAGAGGAGGGGAATGGCGGTGGCGTCCACGTGGCATGGCCTGAAATTTACCGTGCGTAGACGCCCAATGGAGCCCCAGCCCGCCAATCTCCCGAATCTTCTCCCAACCGTCTTCCGGCGACCGTCTTCCGGCAAGCCTCTTCCGCCAAGCCTCTTGTCGCCGCCGCCTTCCCGGGCCCCGGGCTTTCGCTACTTCTTGATCAGCCCCTTCGACTGGAGATAGTCCTTCGCGACGTCGGCCGGCTTCGCCCGCTCCGCGTCCACCTTGCGGTTCAGTTCGACGAGATCAGCGGTCGTCAGCGCCTTGGTGAGCTTGGCGAGCGCGTCGGCTATCTCCTGGCCGCCCGCTTCCTTGGCATTGACCACGGGAAGGACGTTGTCCGCGTTCTGGAGCTTCTTGTCGTCGTCGAGGAACACCAGGCCGTACTGGTCCAGGGTGGCGTCGGTCGTGGTGGTCAGCACCAGCTGGTCGACGCCGTCCTTGACCGCCTGCTTGGACTGCGGGGTGCCGACGCCCTTGGGGTCGATCCCGCCGACCTCGATGCCGTACGTGGACTTCAGGCCCGGGGTGCAGAAGGTGCGGACAGGGCACTCCGGGCCGGCCGCGACCTTCACCTTGATCTTCGACTTCCCCAGATCCGAAAGTGTCTTGAGGTTGTTCTTGGTGGCGAATTCCTTGGTCACGGCGAACGCGTTCTGATCGACCGCCGCGCCCGCCGGGAGCACCTTGAGACCGCGCGGCACGGCGAGTTTGGTGAGCTCGGCGACCGTCGCCGCCGCGTCGCTGGAGGCGAGCGGCTTGTCCTTGGCCTTCTCGCCGTTCACCTTGGCGTTGAGGAATTCGGTAAGCGTAGCCGCGTATTCCGGAACGACGTCGATCTCGCCCTTCTCCAGCGCGGGTTCATACAGCTCGCGGTTCTTCACCGTGGTGATCGAGGTGCCGTACCCGGCGTCGCGCAGGACCTGGGCGTAGAGCTCGGCGAGGACGGCGGACTCGGTGAAGCCGGCGGCGCCGACGGTCAGTGAGCCCTTCTTGCCGCCCCCGCCGCTACTCGTACCGCCACTGCTGCCCTTGTCCTTGTCCTTCTCCAGGCTGTCGCCGCCGCACGCGGCCAGCGAACCCGCCAGCGCCAGCGTGCCCAGCACCGCACCGGCCGTGCGCAGGATCTTGCTCATGATCGTTCACCATCCGGGTGTCAGCGATTGTCGAAAGGTCGAAAGGGAGTTACGGGAGGGAGTTACGGAAGCGAGTACGAGAGGGAGTTACGGGGTCGTGCCCTGGGCGCGGCGGTGGCGCAGCGGGCTGAACAGCCGGTCGGCCAGCACCAGCACGCCCTCGACCAGCAACGCGAGCAGCGCGGCGAGGATCGCCCCCGCGACCACCTGCGGTGTGTTGTACGTGGCGAACCCGGCCGTGATGATCCGGCCGAGGCCGCCGAGCCCCACCATGGAGGCGATCGTCGCCGTCGCCACCACCTGCACCGCGGCCGACCGCACCCCGATCATGATCAGCGGGTAGGCGAGCGGCAGCTCCACCCGTGCGAACAGCTGGCCGCCCGACATCCCCATCCCGCGCGCGGCCTCCACCACCGACCGGTCCACCTCGCGCATGCCCACGTACGCGTTGGTCAGCAGCGGCGGCACCGCGAAGAGCACCAGCGCGATGATCGTCGGCGCGTACCCCGCCTTGCGCAGCGGGGTGAGCATCAGCAGGGCGAGCACCGCGAAGACCGGCACCGCCCGGCCCACGTTGGAGATGTTGATCGCGAGCGCCCCGCCCCGGCCCATGTGTCCGAGCCACAGCGCGAGCGGCAGCGCTATGGCGCAGGCCACCAGGAGCGAGACGCCGCTCACGTACGCGTGCTCGGCCAGGCGGTGCCAGGCGCCGTCCTCGCCCGACCAGTTGGACCCCGTCGTCAGCCAGGTCCAGGCATCGGCCATGGCCCCCATCAGCGCGCCCCCGCCGTCGTCCGTATGCGTGTCCAGGGCGTGAGCAGGCGCTGGAGGCCGAGCAGCAGCAGGTCCGCGACGAGCGCGAGCAGCACGCACAGCACCGAGGCCGTGAGCACCTGCGCCTTGAACGTGGACTGCACGCCGTCGCCTATGAGGTTGCCCAGACCGCCCTTGCCGACCACCGAGCCGACCGTGGTCAGCGCCACCGTCGACACCGTCGCGATGCGCACGCCCGCCATCAGCGCGGGCAGCGCCAGCGGCAGCTCCACCTCGAACAGCAGCCGTATCCGTCCGTACCCCATCCCCCGGGCGGCCTCGCGGACGTCGGCCGGGACGGCTTCGAGCCCGGCCAGGATGTTCCGTACGAGGATCGTCAGCGAGTAGAGCACCAGGCCGGTGACCACCAGCGACGCGGAGAGTCCGAAGACCGGCAGCAGCAGCGAGAACATCGCGAGCGACGGCACCGTGTAGAGCACGGTCGTCAGGGTCAGGACCACGCCCGCGACCGACCGGCGGCCGCGCGCGAGCAGCGCCAGCGGGAAGGCGATCAGCAGCCCGATCAGCACCGAGACCACCGTGATCCAGACGTGCTGGACCGTGGCGTCGGTCAGCTCGTGGCTGCGCGAGCGCACGTACTCCCAGCAGATCCAGTCGTTGCGCACCAGGCAGTTCTGCGCGGTCACCGTCCCCCACCTCCCCCGTCGGCTCTCATGAATCCCCCGGCCCCAGGACTCTCCCGGTCCCAGGAATCCCCCGGTCCCAGGAATCCCCCGGTCCCAGGAATCTCCCGGTCCTGGGAATCCCGCGACGAATTCCCCGACCGAACGTCTGTCTGGCGACCCTAACCCCCGCCACTGACAATCACCGAGGGCCGGTGGGGGGATCCCCTCATCGAACACAGGGCGGCAACATGGGGTTCACACAGCCAAGGTCACCACCGGCCACAATGGGGAACCATGATCCGATTCGAGCACGTCACCAAGCGGTACGCCGACGGCACGACCGCCGTCGACGACCTCTCCTTCGAGGTGGCCGAGGGGGAACTGGTCACGCTCGTCGGGCCGTCCGGCTGCGGCAAGACCACCACGATGAAGATGGTGAACCGGCTGATCGAGCCGACCGAGGGCCGGATATTCCTGGACGGGGAGGACATATCCACCGTCGATCCGGTCCAACTGCGGCGCCGGATCGGCTATGTCATCCAGCAGGTCGGGCTCTTCCCGCACAAGACGGTCCTGGAGAACACCGCGACCGTCCCGCACCTGCTCGGCGTCAAGCGCGCCAAGGCCCGTGAGCGCGCGGCCGAACTGCTCGACCTGGTCGGCCTCGACCCCAAGGTCCACGGGGCGCGCTACCCCGAGCAGCTCTCCGGCGGCCAGCGCCAACGGGTCGGCGTGGCACGGGCGTTGGCGGCCGACCCGCCGGTGCTGCTGATGGACGAGCCGTTCGGCGCGGTCGACCCGGTGGTGCGCGAGCGGCTCCAGAACGAGTTCCTCAAGCTCCAGTCGCAGGTGCGCAAGACCGTCCTGTTCGTCACCCACGACATCGAGGAGGCGGTCCGCCTCGGCGACCGCATCGCGGTGTACGGGCAGGGCCGCATCGAGCAGTTGGACGCCCCGGCGGCGGTCCTCGGCACCCCCGCCAGCCCCTATGTCGCGGACTTCGTCGGCGCCGACCGGGGCCTGAAGCGGCTCTCGGTGACGCCCATCGAGGAGAGCGACCTGGAACAGCCGCCGGTGGTGCGGCTCGACGACCCGCTCCCCCGCGACCTCGGCGCCCCCTGGGCGGTCGTCCTGGACGCCTCCGGGGACCTGCACGGCTGGATCTCCGCCGACAGCGCCACGCGCGCGAAGGGCGGCACGGTACGCGAGCATGCCCGCCGGATGGAGGCCTGGCTGCCGCTGGGCGCCTCCCTCAAGCAGGCGTTCGCGACGATGCTCCAGCACGACGCGGGGTGGATCGCGGTCATCGACCACGAGGGGACGGGCCGCTTCCTCGGGGTGCTCACCCCGGCCCGGCTGCACGAGGCGCTGCGCCGGTCGATCGACGCGGACGCCCAGGCCGTCCCCCGTACGGAAGTCGACGTGGAGACGGTCAGCTCGCGCTGAGGTGACGGCTCAGTGCGCGCTGAGGCGACCGCTCAGCTCGCGCTGAGGCGGCTGCTGATCCACTCCAGGACCGGCGGGATCTCCCGCCGCCAGGTGTTGAAGTTGTGCCCGCCGCTGTCGAGCGTGATCGACGAGACGCGCGCGGGCGACTTCACCTTCTCGATGAACTTCAGCGTCGGCTTGAGGTTGTCCTCGCCCGACTTGGAGCTGGTGACCAGGAACGACGACTTGGCCGGCGCCACGTGGTCGAGCGCCCACAGCAGGTTGGAACGATTCTTCGCCTGCTTGTCGCCGTGGAAGAGATCACCGGTGGTCGGGTCGCTGGCGGCCTTGTAGTACGCCGAGAGACCGGCGCTGGCGCCGAAGGTCTCCGGGTGGTGGATGCCGATCTTCAGCGCGCAGTAGCCGCCGGTCGAGTTCCCGATGAAGCCCCAGTTCTGCGGCTTGGTGCCGACCCGGTAGGTCTGCGAGACGGCCTTGGGCAGGTCCTTGGCGAAGAAGGTCTCGGTCTGCGGGCCGCCCGGGATGTCCACGCACTCGGTGTCCCTCGGCGGCGCCACCGTCGGGCGCATCATCACGAGGATCATCGGCTGCGCCTTCTTCTGCTTGACCTGCGCCCACGCCGTCTTCGGATACCTCAGCCCTTTGATCAGGTTCTCCGCGGTGCCCGGATAGCCGGTGAGCACCACGGCGGCCGGGAAGTTCTGCTTCTCGTACTTCTTCTGGAAGTACTCGGGGGGCAGATAGACGTAGGCGGGGCTGGCTATTTTCGATCTCTGGCCCTGGACGACCACCTTCTGGATCTCACCTCCCGCCGCGGGGTTGCCGGCGCCGGGGGTGTCGGGCTTCTGCTTGCCCGTGACCTTGATGTCCTTGCTTCCGGCGGAGTGGTCGACGACCACGCCCATGCCGTTCTCCTGGCCGAACAGGTCCGCCCACGAGCCGTAGAAGAGGAAGGAGTTGTTGGCCGCGAGGCCCACCGAGGCGAAGAGCATCAGCTGAGTGCCGAGGAGCAGGCCGATCCGGCCCAGGACGGCTCGCCAGCTGCGGCTGGCCAGCTTCGGCCAGAGCCAGATGGTGAGCGCGAACAGCACCACCGCCAGTACGACGGCGAGCGCCAGAACCTTGTTGCTCGTGAGACCCATGAGTCGTCGAAACTTTCTGACTGAGATTTTTCTGAAGCCAAGGGAACCCGCCCCCGGGAAGTGCCGTCCTAGAGGGCGCAAATTGTCCGGAACACAGCGGCGACCTTGTCACTGTGGCGGACAACAGAATCTCTCGCGGAGTCACGGGAAGCGATGTCTGTCAGGATAGATGGGGACAAAAAGGGTTCGGTTCCGGCCGGCGCGCGCAAAGTCCTCCGCGGACCGCGCCCCGACACGGTTCCTTCACTGGTCGGCACGGCCGCGACGTTCGTCGGCCTGCTCAACATCGCCGCCGGCATCTTCCCGCGCTTCCGCGCCAGCCGGATGCACGCCGTCACCGAGGTCCTGCCGGGTACGACGGGCCCCTTCGCGGCGGCCCTGGCCCTCAGCACCGGCGTCCTGCTGCTGCTCCTGGCGCACGGCCTGAAGCGGCGAAAGCGGCGCGCCTGGCGGGCCGCGGTCGCCCTGCTGCCGATCGGTGCGGTGGCCCAGTTCCTCTACCGGCACTCGATCGTCGGCGTACTGATCTCGGTCGCCCTGCTGGTGCTGCTGGTCAGGCACCGCAGCGAGTTCACCGCGCTGCCCGACCCGCGCAGCCGCTGGAAGGCGCTGGCCAACTTCATCCTGCTCGGCTCCGGTTCGCTGGGCCTGGGCCTGGTGATCGTCTCGGTCCACCCGGGCCGGGTCGTCGGCAGCCCGTCGATCGCCGACCGCATCCAGCACGTGATGTACGGCCTGTTCGGCTTCGAGGGCCCCGTCGAGTACGCGGGCGACACCAGCTGGACGGTCGCCTATTCGCTGGGCGCGCTCGGCCTGCTGACCGCGATCACCACCATCTACCTGGCCTTCCGCCCCGAGCACCCGGCCGCCCGGCTCACCGAGGACGACGAGCGCCAGCTGCGCGACCTGCTCGCCAAGCACGGCGCCCGCGACTCGCTCGGCCACTTCGCGCTGCGCCGCGACAAGGCGGTCGTCTTCTCCCCCAGCGGCAAGGCGGCCGTCACCTACCGCGTGGTCTCCGGTGTGATGCTCGCCTCGGGCGACCCGATCGGCGACGTCGAGGCCTGGCCCGGCGCCATCGAGCGGTTCATGGACGAGGCCAAGGCCCACTCCTGGACCCCGGCCGTGGTCGGCTGCTCGGAGACCGGCGGCGAGGTGTGGACCCGCGAGACCGGGCTGGACGCCCTGGAGCTGGGCGACGAGGCGGTGGTGGACGCCGCGGATTTCTCCCTGTCCGGGCGCGCCATGCGGAACGTACGCCAGATGGTCAAGCGCATCGAGCGCAATGGCTACGAAACCCGCGTACGGCGCGTCCGTGATCTCTCCGTAGGTGAGCTGGAACGGGTCCGTCGGGCCGCCGAGGACTGGCGCGGCACCGACACCGAGCGCGGTTTCTCCATGGCGCTGGGGCGGATCGGCGACCCGGACGACGGCGACTGCGTGATCGCCACCGCCCACAAGGCCGACGACGACGCGGGCGAGCCCGGGCCGTACGGCGACCTTAAGGCAATGATTCACTTCGTTCCCTGGGGTTCCGACGGAATGTCGCTGGAGCTGATGCGCCGCGACCGCTCCGCCGACCCGGGCATGAACGAGCTGCTCATCGTCGCCGCGCTCCAGGCCGCTCCGAAGATCGGCATCGAGCACGTCTCGCTCAACTTCGCGATGTTCCGCTCGGCCCTCGCGCGCGGCGAGAAGATCGGCGCCGGCCCGGTGCTGCGGCTCTGGCGCGGACTGCTGGTCTTCCTGTCCCGCTGGTTCCAGATTGAGTCGCTGTACAAGTTCAACGCGAAGTTCCAGCCACGCTGGGAGCCGCGCTTCATGGTCTACCGCGCCCACGGCGACCTGCCGCGCATCGGCTTCGCGGTGATGCAGGCGGAGGGCTTCGTGAACGTCGGCCTCCCGCGCCCGTTCACCCGCTTCAGCCGCACCCACCGCAAGCGCCCGTGCGCGCACCTGCCGGCGCCGGAGGGCGAGAGAGCGATACGGGCGGCATAGCGACGCTTCAGGGGCGGCGGAGCCGCCACTTGAGGGGCGCGGGGCTGTGACATGTGCGGCTCCGCCGCGATGGGGGTCTCCCCCCTGTTCGAGCGAAGCCGAGAACTTGGGGGAGCGACCAGCGCAGAACGGCCCGCAGCCGACAGACGTCAAAGAAGGGGCCCGGGGAAAATCCCCGGGCCCCTTCCGTGTTACGCGGACGCAGTCTCCGCGGCCTTCTCCGCCACAGCAGCCTCCGGCTGCTCCGGCTGCACCGCCTCGGCCGACCGCCGGTCGGAGCGCAGCCCGACCAGCGCGACCACGACGACCAGCAGGAACGCGCCTCCCGCGAGCCCGAAGCTCAGCGTGAACTGGCTCTCCTGCGGCAGCGGCGGCACCCCGGCCGGCAGGTGCTCGATCGTCTTCGACGCGAGCAGCGAGGTGATCACCGCACTGGCGATGGCGCTGCCGACCGACCGCGAGATCGAGTTGATCCCGTTGGCGATACCCGTCTGGTGGTGCGGGACGCTCGCCACGATCAGCGCGGGCATCGCCGCGTAACCGAAGCTGATGGCGACACCGATCACCATGCCCGCGAGGATCACCGAGGCGCTGGAGTCGTGCGCGCCGGTCAGCCAGGCGAAGCCGAGGACACCGAACGCGGCACCGGCGGTCAGCGTGAAGCGGGCACCGATGCGGCGGACCAGCATGCCGCCGATCTGCGCGGCGAGCAGCGACATGATCGTCGTGGGCAGCAGGTACTCGACGGAGGCGCGCAGCACCGACGCGGTGAACCCGTAACCCGTGACCTTCTCCGGCATCTGCACCAGGTACGAGACGCCGATGAACTGCGAGAACATCGCGAAGCCGAGCAGCAGACCGGCCAGGTTGGTGAAGAGCACCGGGCGGTGGGCGAACATCTTCATGTCCACCATGGGCGACTTGACCTTGCGCTCGACCAGGACCCAGACGCCGGCCATGACGACGGCGGCGACGAACAGGCCGAGGGTGCGGGCCGAGGTCCAGCCCCACTCGTGGCCCTGCGAGATCGGCAGGAGCAGCAGGACCAGGAGCGCGGCCAGCGTGCCCGCGCCCAGCCAGTCGGTGCGCCCACCGGGCTTGTGGCGCGAGGCCGGGACGCCCACGACGACGGCGACCAGGGCGACGACGGCCAGCACGGCGGCCAGCCAGAAGACGCGGTGGTAGTCGGGGTGGTCGCCCTGGGTCAGCAGGCCCGCGCCCACCAGGGCGAGGCCGCTGCCGAACGCCAGGGTGCCGCTGACCAGCGCCATCGCGCCGTGCAGCTTCTCCGGGCGGATCTCCTCGCGGAGCACCGAGAGGGCCAGCGGGAAGATCGCGGTGGCGGCGCCCTGCATGACCCGGCCGACGATCAGCCAGAGCAGGGAGCTGGTGGTGGCGGCGAGGACCGAGCCCGCGACCATCAGCACCAGGACGCCTATGAGCGTGGGCTTCTTGCCGTGCATGTCGCCGAAGCGGCCGAGCAGCGGGGTGAAGACGGCGGCGGAGAGGAGGGTCGCGGTGGTGACCCAGCTGACGTTGGCAGTGGAGGTGCCGAGGTCGTTCTGGATGATGCCGAGGATCGGCACGACCAGGGTCTGCATCATCGAGACGACCATGGCGGCCAGCCCGAGGACCAGGACGAGTGCGGGGCCGCCGGTGGGGCGCGTGGGCGCCACGTGATGTGTGGGAGTCACGGTTTCTTCCGTAGGAGTCCGTAGGGAGCGATTGCCTGAGGTCTTCGGCGCTTCGCCGTCGCTTCTCCGTCGCTTCTCCGATGCCCCTTCGGGCCGCTACGGGCCTCTTCGAGCGTCTTCGAGCTTCTTCGATGCTTGACAACCTCAAGTGCTTGATTACCTCAAGCAACTAGAGTGACGGTAAACCTCAAAGGTTGAGATCGTCAAGTTTCTCGCGGTAAGGTGGCGCCATGTCTGGAACCAGCCGCCCGGCCGCCGTGACCGACGCCGTGACGAACGACGCGCTCATGGACGCCCTCTGGGACTCCCTGGCGGACTACTACGGCGACTTCACCGCCGCCGCCTCCGAGGCCGGTCTCACCGCCAGCCAGGCCAAGGCCCTCACCGTCCTGCGCCGCGGCCCCGCCGCGATGCGCTCGCTGGCCACCACGCTGCACTGCGACGCCTCGAACGTCACCGGCATCGTGGACCGCCTGGAAAGCCGGGGCCTGGTCCGGCGCGAGCCCAGCCCCACCGACCGCCGGGTCAAGAACGTCGTCCTCACCGACGACGGCGTCCGGGCCGTCGAAACCGTCCGGGCCGGCATGCACGACACCCACAGCGCCCTGGACGCCCTGGCCGGCGCCGACCGCGGCGCCCTCCATGAGCTGCTGCGGCGCCTGTTCACCGGCCCCGCCGCCCGCTCCGGCCGCGGCCCGGGGACCGTCGGCTGACGTCTGGTCCGAGGACCACCGGCTGACGCCTACGCTGGACGTATGAGTACGTTGCGCCGACGGGGCACGGTGACCGGGCTGCCCGCATGGGACCGCTGTGCGGTCATGGGCGTGGTCAACGTCACGCCCGACTCCTTCTCCGACGGCGGCCGCTGGTTCGACACCGCCGCCGCCGTCAAGCACGGCCTCGACCTCGTCGCCGAGGGCGCCGACCTGGTGGACGTCGGCGGCGAGTCGACCCGCCCCGGCGCCTCCCGCGTCGACGAGGACGAAGAGCTGCGCCGGGTCGTCCCCGTGGTGCGCGGCCTTGCCGCCGAGGGCGTCACCGTCTCCGTCGACACCATGCGCGCCACCGTCGCCGAACAGGCCGTCGCCGCAGGCGCGTTGCTGGTCAACGACGTCAGCGGCGGCCTCGCCGACCCGAACATGATCCCCGTGGTGGCCGCCACCGAGGCCCCCTTCGTGGTCATGCACTGGCGCGGCTTCAGCCAGGACATGAACAGCCGGGCGGTGTACGGGGACGTGGTCGCCGAAGTCGTCGCCGAGCTCCACGCGCGCGTGGAGGCCGTCGTCGCCGGTGGCATCGCCCCCGAGCGGATCGTCCTCGACCCCGGCCTCGGCTTCGCCAAGCAGGCCGAACACGACCTCGCGCTCGTCGCCCACCTGGCAGAGCTGCGCGCCCTGGGCCGCCCGCTGCTCGTCGCCGCCTCCCGCAAGCGCTTCCTCGGCCACGTACTGGCCGGGGACGGCTCCGGCCCGCCCCCCGCCCGCGAACGGGACGCCGCCACGGCCGCCGTCTCCGCCATCGCCGCCCACGAGGGCGCCTGGGCGGTCCGCGTCCACGAGGTCCGCGCCACCGCCGACGCCGTACGCGTCGCGCGCGCGGTCGAAGGCGCGGCAGGCGCGGCCGGTCCCGCCGAGGGAACCACGTGACGGCCCGCACCGACGTCGAGGCCGTCGAGCTGGCCAACACCGCCTTCTACGAGACGCTGGAGCGCGGCGACTTCGACGGGCTCTCCGACCTCTGGCTGAGCGCCACCGACGCCGGGGACACCTCGATCTCCTGCGTCCACCCCGGCTGGCCGGTCCTCTCCGGCCGCGGCGAGGTGCTCCGCTCGTACGCGCTGATCATGGCGAACACGGAGTACATCCAGTTCTTCCTCACCGATGTGAAGGTCGTCGTCCTCGCAGACACCGCCCTGGTCACCTGCACCGAGAACATCCTCAGCGGCGGCCCCGCCCAGGAGGGCGGCGAGCTCGGGCCGCTGGTGGGGCAGCTCGTGGTCGCCACCAATGTGTTCCGCCGCACATCCGAGGGCTGGAAGCTCTGGTCCCACCACGGCTCTCCCGTCCTGGCGGAAACGGGCGACGACGACGAATCCGAGGGCTGAACCCGGGAATCCCGGCGGCCGAAGCCTTGGATTCCGAGGATTGAAACAGGGGGCTGGGGGTAGGGGCGGGTACCAGTCCCGACGCCGTCTGTCCATAGCCCCCGTGGGCGAGCGATGTCAGTGCCCGCAGGTAGATTCGATGGTGGGTACGGAGCCGCCCGCACGCGGCGCGTGCCCGACCGACCAACGACAGCAGGAGTGATTCGCGTGGATCGTGTCGCGCTGCGCGGCCTCAAGGCCCGTGGGCACCATGGCGTCTTCCCCCGGGAGCGCGAAGAAGGCCAGACCTTCATCGTGGACCTGGTGCTCGGCCTCGACACCCGCCCCGCGGCGGCCGATGACGACCTGGCGAAGACCGTGCACTACGGAGTGGTGGCCGAGGAAGTCGTGGACGTCGTCCAGGGCGAGCCGGTCGACCTGATCGAGACGCTGGCCGAGCGCATCGCCCAGCAGTGCCTGAAGCACGCGGGGGTCCAGCAGGTGGAGGTGTGCGTCCACAAGCCGGACGCGCCGATCACCGTCCCCTTCGACGACGTGACCATCACCATCACCCGGAGCCGAGTATGACTGTGTTCTCCCACGAGAGCCCGCAGAGCGACCCGACCGTGCAGCCGGTGCCCGCCTCCGTGGTCGAGCAGGTCGACGCGGCGGACGTCACCCTCTCCAACCCGAAACGGGCCGTGATCTCCCTCGGCTCCAACCTCGGCAACCGCCTGGAGACGCTCCAGGGCGCCATCGACGCGCTGGAGGACACGCCGGGCCTGCGGGTCAAGGCGGTCTCGCCGGTGTACGAGACGGAGCCGTGGGGCGTTGACCCGGGCTCCCAGCCGTCGTACTTCAACGCGGTGGTGGTCGTGAAGACGACGCTCCCCCCGAGCTCGCTCCTGGAGCGCGGCCAGGCCATCGAGGAGGCCTTCGACCGGGTCCGCGAGGAGCGCTGGGGGCCGCGCACGATCGACGTCGACATCGTTGCCTACGCCGATCTCGTCGTGGACGACCCGGCCCTGACGCTGCCCCACCCGCGCGCCCACGAGCGGGCGTTCGTCCTCGCCCCGTGGCAGGACGTGGACCCCGAGGCCCAGCTGCCCGGCCGCGGCCCGGTCGCCGCCCTGCTCACCGCGATCGGCCGAGAAGGCGTGCTGCCGCGCGCCGACCTGGAACTCCGCCTGCCCGAGTAGTCGTTAGGCTGCTGACGGCGATCTGACGGCGAGTAGGTTCCGACATGAAGGGCACTCTTCGGTGAAACAACTGAGGCTGGGCGTACTGGCGGGACTCTTCGCCGTCGCCGGAGTGCTCTCCTGGGCAGGGGCCCGGCTGTGGGACTCCCTGGGCACCCTGCCGAGCGTCCCGCTGGCCGCGCCCATCGTGCTGGCCGTGATCGCGGTCATCCTGTTGGCGACGGCCCTGTCCATCCGCTCCCGGCTGCGCGCCCAGCGCGAGCGCCGCCCCGGCGCGAAGGGCGTCGAGCCCCTGATGGCGGCACGCGCCGTGGTCTTCGGCCAGTCCAGCGCCCTGGTGGCCGCCCTGGTCTCGGGGATGTACGGCGGCACGGGCGTCTTCCTCCTCGGCTCCCTGGACATCCCGGCCCGCCGCGACCAGGCGATCTACGCGGGCTTCTCGGTCGCGGCCGGCATCGCGGTCGTCGCGGCGGCGTTCTTCCTGGAGCGCGTCTGCAAGCTCCCGGACGACGAGGACGAGGGCAAGGCACCGGCGGTCTGACCGGCCTGCCGGGCACGGCCGGAAAAAATCTTCGAGATTTCTCCGCCGGCGATGTCACACATGAGGGCCGCCGCGGTTCAGCGAGGTGTGGGGGCGCGCAGAGATGCGGGCCTTCGCTCCAGACCTCCGCCGCGTCAACCCTCGTAGGAGCATCCGATGTCCCTGGCATACGTCATCGTCGCCGTCCTCACCGCCGCCTGGGTCGGCTTCTCCGGGTTCTCCCTGCTGCGCCGGGCCGACTTCGTGACCGAGCCGCTCGTCGAGTACGGCGTCCCGCGCTCGTGGTGGACCCCGCTGGGCCTGGCCAAGTCGGCCGGCGCGATCGGGCTGCTGGCCGGCCTGGCCGTCCCCGCGCTCGGCATCGCCGCCGGAATCGCCCTGGTGCTCTACTTCCTCGGCGCCGTCTTCACCGTCCTGCGGGCACGCTCCTACAAGACGGTCGCCTTCCCCATCCTCTACCTGGCCCCCATCGTGGCCACCCTGAGCCTGGGCTACGCCGCCTGAACGGCGACGGCGGGCACGGCCGCGGCATCCCGCGCCCGTGCCCGCCCACGGCCACTTCGTACGCCGGGCGCGCTCCCGCACGCCCGGCGTACGACTGCGTTCGTCTACCGCGCCAGTATCAGGCTCATCGCCTCGGCGCGGGTCGACGCCTCCCGCAGCTGTCCGCGCACCGCCGACGTGGTGGTCTTCGCGCCCGGCTTGCGGATGCCGCGCACCGACATGCACATGTGCTCGGCCTCGATCACCACGATCGCGCCCCGCGCCTCCAGGATCCGCATCAGCGAGTCCGCGATCTGCGTGGTCAGACGCTCCTGGACCTGCGGGCGGCGGGCGTACACGTCCACCAGCCGGGCCAGCTTCGACAGACCGGTGATCTTGCCCGTGTCCGCCGGGATGTAGCCGACGTGGGCCACCCCGTGGAACGGGAGAAGATGATGTTCACAGAGCGAGACGATCTCGATGTCCTTCACCAGGACCATCTCGTCGTGCCCCAGGTCGAACGTCGTCGTCAGGACGTCCTCGGGCTCCTGCCGCAGACCGGCCAGGATCTCCCGGTAGGCCCGGGCGACCCGCCCCGGCGTCTCCCGCAGCCCTTCCCGGTCCGGGTTCTCGCCGACCGCGATGAGGAGTTCGCGCACGGCGTTCTCGGCGCGCTTCTCGTCGAATTCGCCGATGGGGCTTTCGCCGTCCAGCGTCACCGGGTCGGTCATCTGTGCCTCGTTCCTCGTCCATGAGCGCGGATGTACGAAAGCGCCGCGCCCCCACAGGCTAAAACCTGGGGGGCGCGGCGTGCATTCCGGGTCCGAGGAGCTAGGGATCAGCTCTCGGGGCGGTCTTCCACTCCCGGGAGCTGCTCGGTCGGGACCGAGTCGGTCGGGGCCGCGCCGTTGGCCGTGGACGCGCCGTTGGTCAGGGCGAGCTCCCTGGGCGACAGGACCGGGGGGCGGGTCGACGGCGTACGCCGCGACGAGCCCGTCCAGGCCGGACGCGCGGGGCGCCGGACGATGGGAGCGAAGATCTCGGCGATCTGCTCCTTGCCCAGCGTCTCCTTCTCCAGGAGCTGGAGAACCAGGTTGTCGAGGACGTCGCGGTTCTCGACGAGGATCTCCCACGCCTCGTTGTGCGCGGTCTCGATGAGCTTCTTGACCTCTTCGTCGACCAGCGCCGCGACCTCTTCCGAGTAGTCGCGCTGGTGCGCCATCTCACGGCCCAGGAACGGCTCCGTGTTGTCGCCGCCGAACTTGATCGCGCCGAGCCGCTCGGTCATGCCGTACTGCGTGACCATCGCGCGGGCGGTGGCCGTGGCCTTCTCGATGTCGTTCGCCGCGCCCGTGGTCGGGTCGTGGAAGACGAGCTCCTCGGCCGCGCGCCCGCCCAGCATGTAGGCGAGCTGGTCGAGCATCTCGTTGCGCGTGGTCGAGTACCTGTCCTCGTCCGGCAGGACCATCGTGTAGCCGAGGGCCCGGCCGCGCGACAAGATCGTGATCTTGTGGACCGGGTCCGAGTTCGGGGAAGCCGCCGCGACCAGGGCATGTCCGCCCTCGTGGTACGCGGTGATCTTCTTCTCCTTGTCGGACATGATCCGGGTCCGCTTCTGCGGGCCCGCCACGACGCGGTCGATCGCCTCGTCCAGCATGTCGTTGTCGATCAGCTTCTGGTTGCTGCGCGCCGTGAGGAGCGCCGCTTCGTTCAGCACGTTCGACAGGTCGGCGCCGGTGAAGCCGGGGGTGCGCCGGGCGACGGCCGAGAGGTCGACGTCCGGGGCGACCGGCTTGCCCTTCTGGTGGACCTTGAGGATCTCCAGACGGCCCTGCATGTCCGGGCGGTCGACCGCGATCTGGCGGTCGAAGCGGCCGGGGCGCAGGAGGGCCGGGTCGAGGATGTCGGGCCGGTTGGTGGCGGCGATCAGGATGACGCCGCCCTTCACGTCGAAGCCGTCCATCTCGACGAGCAGCTGGTTGAGCGTCTGCTCGCGCTCGTCGTGGCCACCGCCCAGGCCCGCGCCGCGGTGCCGGCCGACGGCGTCGATCTCGTCGACGAAGACGATCGCCGGGGCGTTCGCCTTGGCCTGCTCGAAGAGGTCACGGACGCGCGAGGCGCCGACGCCGACGAACATCTCGACGAAGTCGGAACCGGAGATCGAGTAGAAGGGGACGCCGGCCTCACCCGCGACGGCACGCGCGAGGAGGGTCTTGCCGGTGCCGGGCGGGCCGTAGAGGAGCACGCCCTTGGGGATCTTGGCGCCGACGGCCTGGAACTTCGCCGGCTCCTGGAGGAACTCCTTGATCTCGTGGAGCTCCTCGACGGCCTCGTCGGCCCCGGCCACGTCGGCGAACGTCGTCTTCGGGGTGTCCTTGGTGATGAGCTTCGCCTTGGACTTCCCGAAGTTCATGACCCGGGAGCCGCCGCCCTGCATCTGGTTCATCAGGAACAGGAAGACGACGACGATGAGGACGAAGGGGAGCAGCGAGAGCAGGATCCCCACGATCGGGTTCTGCTTCGAGGGGGAGACCGTGTAGCCCTTGGTCAGGTCTCCGCTGTCGAACTTGCCCTGCAGCTTGTTGGCCAGGCTGGTGCCCTGGGCGTCGCCGATGTAGCTCGCCTGGATCTTGTTGGCGCCCTTGACCTTCTGGCCGTCCTTGAGGTCGACCTTGATGACCGACTCGTCGCCGGTCGTGATCTTGGCTTCGTCTACCTGGTTCTTGTCGATCGCCTGGACGACCTCAGAGGTGTCCACCGTCTTGTAGCCGCCCGACGAGCCGACGACCTGCATCAACACGACCACGGCGAGGACGGCCAGCACGATCCACATGACCGGCCCACGGAAGTATCGCTTCACGTCCATCCATACGGAGCGAGAACGCCCCGTCCCTCCTGCCCGTAGGTAAATGCTGCTGTGAGTAAAGACTGTTCTTCGGACGGTACCCCAGCATTGTCACCCGCGGCCGCAAGGGACAGCTGGCAAACCCGCCTTCCCAAGCTCCAACGCGGGAAGGGGGCTCTGGGTTCCCGGCCGGGTTCCCCGCTCAGCCGCCGTAGACGTGCGGAGCGAGAGTCCCGACAAAGGGGAGATTCCGGTACTTCTCGGCGTAGTCGAGGCCGTATCCGACGACGAATTCATTCGGAATGTCGAATCCGATCCACTTCACGTCGATCGCGACCTTTGCGGCATCCGGCTTACGGAGCAGCGTGCAGACCTCCAGGGAGGCGGGCTCGCGGGATCCGAGGTTGGAGAGCAGCCAGGACAGCGTGAGGCCGGAGTCGATGATGTCCTCGACGATCAGGACGTGCTTGCCCTTGATGTCGGTGTCGAGGTCCTTGAGGATGCGGACGACGCCGGAGGACTGGGTGCCCGCGCCGTAGGAGGAGACGGCCATCCAGTCCATCGTGACCGGGGTGGACAGCGCGCGCGCCAGGTCCGCCATGACCATGACGGCACCCTTGAGGACGCCGACGATCAGGAGGTCCTTGCCCGCGTACTCCGCGTCGATCTTCGCGGCCAGCTCAGCCAGCTTGACGTCGATCTCTTCCTTGGTGATGAGCACCGACTGGAGGTCGGTGCCCATGTCCTTCTCGTTCACCCGGGCCACTTTCGTTGTACGTACGTGAGCTCAGCTCTGCCGGATGACCAGTCTGCCACCCTGCCGCCGTGCCTCGACGCGCCCGGGGAGGTTGATCGCCCGCTGGCCGCGCCAGCCCGTGATCAGGCGGTCGACCTCCTCGACGTGCCGGGCGAAGAGCGAGCCGGCGGGGGAACCGGCGTGGATGAGGGCCTTGCGCAGCACCCGGCGGCGGACCGCGGCGGGCAGCGCGTAGAGCCTGCCGCAGAGCAGCTCGCCGGCCTCGTCCCGTACGGACGGGTCGGCCTCGGCGGCCCAGGCGTCCAGCGCGTCGGCGTCGTCGCGGGAGAGCTCGGCGGTGCGCGCCAGGGCCTCCACGACGCCCTTGCCGAGCGCCTTCTCCAGCGCGGGCAGGCCTTCGTGGCGCAGCCGGGAGCGGGTGTAGGCGGGGTCGGCGTTGTGCGGGTCGTCCCAGACGGGCAGCGACTGGACCAGACACGCCTTGCGGGCCGTGTGCCGGTCGATCTGGAGGAAGGGGCGGCGGTAGCGGCCGTGGGCGCCGGAGACGGCGGCCATGCCGGACAGGGAGCGGGTGCCGGAGCCGCGGGCGAGGCCGAGCAGAACCGTCTCCGCCTGGTCGTCGCGGGTGTGGCCGAGCAGGACGGCGGCGGCGCCGTGGCGCTCGGCGGCGGCGTCCAGGGCGGCGTAGCGGGCGTCCCGGGCGGCGGCCTCGGGGCCGCCCTCGCGGCCCACCTTCACGGCGATGGCCTCGACCGGGTCGAGCCCCATCGCGGTGAGCCGGGCGGCGACCTCGGCGGCGCGCTGGCCGGAGCCGGGCTGGAGGCCGTGGTCCACGGTGACGGCGCCGGCGCGGACGGAGAGCTTGCGGGATTCGAAGGCGAGGGCGGAGGCGAGCGCCATGGAGTCGGCGCCGCCGGAGCAGGCGACGAGGACCAGGGGGCCGGTCGCGTCGCCCTCGCGCGCGTGGTCGCGGAGGGAGTCGGGGGGCGGGGTGCGGCCGTCGTGGAGGACGAGCGCGTCGTGCAGTACGTCGTGGAGTGCGCGGCGGACCGCCAGGCGTATCGCCGCGACCGCAGGATGGGGACCCATGTCCGGTGCCCTTCGGTGAAGTTGGGGGGAGTGCCTCGGGACGAGGGGGGAAAGATCGGTCACACAGAGTGCGTAGATGGTGACAGAACCGAGCCGATACCCGAGCATTGCACGCCTACCCATGCCCCACGGTCCCTCGGATGGGTGATCCTGCGCATTTCCGGGGGACAGCCGCGAGCCCCGGGTACGGGGGTGCGGTCGGCGCTCGTCCCGTCAGCCCTCCGTCCTGCTGTGCACCCGCGCGACCCAGTCCGCCGGTTTGGCGATCTCCGCCTTGGTGGGGAGCGTGTTGGGCGAGGTCCAGACCCGGTTGAAGCCGTCCATGCCGACCTGGTCGACGACCGCCCGTACGAACCGCTCGCCGTCGCGGTACTGGCGCAGCTTCGCGTCCAGGCCGAGCAGCTTGCGCAGGGCCAGGTCGAGGCGGGAGGCGCCCTTGGCGCGGCGCTGCTGGAACTTCTCGCGGATCTCCGCCACCGAGGGCACCACCTGCGGTCCCACGCCGTCCATCACGAAGTCCGCGTGGCCCTCAAGGAGCGACATCACGGCGGTGAGGCGGGAGAGGATCTCGCGCTGGGCGGGCGTCTGCACCAGCTCGACCAGGGAACGGCCGCTATCGCCCTCCTCCCCCTCGGGACGGCTTCCGGCGAGCGACTGGGCGGCCTCGCGCAGCCGCTCCAGGACGGTCATCGGGTCGACGTCGGTCTCGCCGAGGAATGACTGGATTTCGCCCTCAAGGTGGTCGCGCAGCCAGGGCACGCCGGTGAACTGGGTGCGGTGGGTCTCCTCGTGCAGACAGACCCAGAGCCGGAAGTCGTGCGGGTCGACGTCGAGCTCGCGCTCCACGTGGACGATGTTGGGGGCGACCAGCAGCAGGCGCCCGCCGCCGTTCTCACCGGCCGGAAGCTCGCGGGTGGGGGGTGCGAACGTCTCGTACTGCCCCAGGACGCGCGAGGACAGGAAGCTGAGCAGCATCCCCAGCTCCACACCGGTGACCTTGCCGCCGACCGCGCCGAGCACCGCGCCGCCCGGGCTGCCGCCCCGGCGCTCCTGCATCTTGTCGAGCAGCGGCTTCAGGACTTCCCTGAAACCGGCCACATTGGCCTTCACCCAGCCCGCGCGGTCGACCACGAGGACGGGGGTGTCGGCGGGCCGGACGCCCTCCGGGATCATCCGGGTGAACGCCCGTACGTGTTCTTCCGAGGCCTTGGCATGCCGGCGCAGCTCGGAGACGACAGCACGCGCCTCGTCCCGGCTCACGTCGGGGCCCGGCCTCACCAGTCGGGTCGCGGTCGCCACCGCGAGGTTCCAGTCGACCATCCCAGAGGAAGCAGCACCACCGAGGCTCGTCATGCGTCAACCGTACGTTGTCCCCTCCTCCAGGGGAGGAGGGTTGACGCCGGGCGGTTACGAGGAGGGGGCGGCGGCACCGGACCGGCAGCCGCAGCGGGCCAGCTGTTCGGCGAGCCTGTCGAGGGCGTGCTGGGCCGCGTCGGGGCCGGGGGTGCTGTCGGCCAGGAAGGCGAAGGTGAGCAGATGGCCGTCGGCGTCCACGACCGTGCCCGCGAGCGCGTTGACGCCGGAGAGGGTGCCGGTCTTGGCGCGGACGAGGCCAGTGCCCGTGGACGCGGCCCCGTAGCGGGCGCGCAGGGTGCCGGTGAACCCGGCGACCGGCAGACCGGTCAGGACCGGGCGCAGCTCCGGGTGGGCGGGGTCGGCGGCGCGGGCCAGCAGCAGGGTCAGGAGCTCGGCGCTGACGCGGTCCTCGCGGCTGAGGCCGCTGCCGTCGGCGAACCGGGCGCCGGCGGCCTGCGGCAGGCCGAGCGCGGCGAGCCGGGCGGCGACGGCCTTGGCGGCCCCGTCGAAGTCGGCGCTCTGCCCGGCGGCGATCGCGGTCTGGCGGGCCAGCGCCTCCGCGAGGTCGTTGTCGCTGTTGGTCAGCATCCGCTCGACCAGGTCCGAGAGCGGCGCGGAGAGCGTGCGGGCGAGCTCGGCGGCGCCCTGCGGGGCCCTGGCGGGCCGGGGCGGGCTCGCGGTGATGCCGCGCTCGCGCAGCAGCGAGGCGAACGTATGGGCGGTGTCGCCCGCCGGATCCCCGCTGCGCGGGGCAGGGCCGCTGTCGCTGCCGTCCGTACGCCCCTCGTCGGTCATCAGCGCGACCACGCGCGCGATGTTCTCGTTCGGGCCGATGGGGTGCAGCTCGGGGCCGCTGTAGCGGGAGAGGTCGTAGGTGAGGACGGCGTCGGTGACGCCCCGGGTGCGCAGGGCGCGGGCGGTGGCGTCGGCCAGCGCGCGCAGGCCGTCCTTGCCGAGCGTGGGGTCGCCGCCGCCGACGAGGGTGAGCGCGTTGCTGGTGGCGGGGGCGACGACGGTGGTGGGGATGCGGTGGTCGGGGCCGAGCGCCGACAGGGCGGCGACGGCGGTGGCGATCTTGACGGTGGAGGCGGGCGTCATGGCGGTGTCCGCGCGCTGCCCGTAGAGCTGCTTGCCGGTGGCCGTGTCGTACACGGCGGCGGCGGGCTGCGGGCCGAGGCCGGGCGCGGCGAGCAGGGGCCCGAGGACCTGGTCGAGCACGGTGTCCGCGGGGGCGCTCGCAGCGGCGTTCGCGGGGGCGCTCAGCGCGGTGAGCACGCCCCTCGCGCTGGGCGCGGGCGCTGGTGCGGGGGGCGCGCCCAGGTGATGTGCGCCACCTGTCTGCCGGAGGGCAGCTACGCGGTCGCGCTCCGCCGTACGCTGACCGGAGTCCCAGGGACCGGCCGCGGCCACCGCTCCGGCCGCCACCGCCATGCCTACCGCAGCCGCACCCGCCATGAGCTGCCATGTCTTGGGTCCCGGCACCGAGGACCAGCCCCTTTCGCGATCACACACCTGCGTGAGGGACACTTAATCACCAGAACTGCGTCTTGCCGCGAACATGGCACTCCGGGTCAGCACCGGCGGCCCATCCGGCTGAATGTCCCGGGCCCGGCCCGGGGGCGCAGAACCGTCCCATGCATGTGCTGATCACTGAGGAGAGCCACCCGTGGAGTTCGACGTCACCATCGAGATCCCGAAGGGTTCGCGGAACAAGTACGAGGTGGACCACGAGACCGGCCGGATCCGCCTGGACCGTCGGCTCTTCACCTCGACCAGCTACCCCGCGGACTACGGTTTCGTAGAGAACACCCTCGGCGAGGACGGCGACCCGCTGGACGCGCTGGTCATCCTGGACGAGCCGACCTTCCCCGGCTGCCTGATCCGCTGCCGCGCCATCGGCATGTTCCGCATGACCGACGAGGCGGGCGGCGACGACAAGCTGCTCTGCGTGCCGGCGTCCGACCCGCGCGTCGAGCACCTGCGCGACATCCACCACGTCTCCGAGTTCGACCGCCTGGAGATCCAGCACTTCTTCGAGGTCTACAAGGACCTGGAGCCCGGCAAGTCCGTCGAGGGCGCCAACTGGGTCGGCCGCGCCGAGGCCGAGGAGGAGATCAAGGCCTCCTACAAGCGCCTGGAGGCGCAGGGCGGCGCGCACTGACGCGTTCTCATCCGTACGACGACGGGCGGTGCACCTTCCGGGGTGCACCGCCCGTTGTCGTACGACTTGATGATCGCCCACATACTGGGCACACGCATGCGTACGGCAGGGACTGGAGGGAGGTAAGGGGTGGCTGAGCAGCAGGGGGCGGAGGAGCGCAAGTCGTCCTCGGACGAGGCGCGCAGCGCCTTCGCGGCTCCCGACGGGGTGGACCAGCCCGGGCCCCCCGAGGAGGACGCGCCGACCTCCGAGTTCGCGCTGCCGGCCGGGGTGCCGGAGCCCGAACCGGTCCACGAGCAGCCCGCCTCGGCCTTCGCGCCGCCCCGCACCTACTCGGCCCGCGAGGCCCCGCCCGCGACGGTGACCACCGCCGGGCTGCCGCTGATCCGGCTCTCCAAGGACGCGCCCTGGCAGGACCGGATGCGCACCATGCTGCGGATGCCGGTGGGCGAGCGGCCGGTGCCGGAGACGGCCCTGAAGAGCGACGAGTCCGGGCCCGCCGTGCCGCGCGTGCTCGACCTGACGCTGCGTATCGGCGAGCTGCTGCTGGCGGGCGGTGAGGGCGCGGAGGACGTCGAGGCGGCGATGTTCGCGATCTGCCGCAGTTACGGCCTGGACCGCTGCGAGCCGACGGTGACGTTCACCCTGCTGTCCATCACCCACCAGCCGTCGCTGGTGGACGACCCGGTCACGGCGAACCGGACGGTACGCCGCCGGGGCACCGACTACACCCGTCTGGCGGCCGTGCACCGGCTCGTCACGGACATGACCAGCACCGAGCACGACGTCACCCTCGAAGAGGCCTACCGCCGGCTCGCGGAGATCCGCCGCAACCGGCACCCGTACCCCGGCTGGCTCCTCACGCTGGCCGCGGGCGGCCTAGCCGGGGCGGCCTCCGTGCTGGTGGGCGGCGGCGTGACGGTGTTCCTGGTGGCCGCGGCCGGCGCGATCCTCGGCGACCGGCTCGCCTGGCTCTGCGCGGCGCGCGGGCTGCCGGAGTTCTACCAGTTCGTGGTGGCGGCGATGCCGCCCGCGGCGATGGGCGTGGCGCTCAGCCTGCTCGGCTGGGACCTGCGGCCCTCGGCGGTGATCACCGGTGGGCTGTTCGCCCTGATCCCGGGGCGGGCGCTGGTGGCCGCCGTCCAGGACGGCCTGACCGGCTTCTACATCACCGCCTCGGCCCGCCTCCTGGAAGTCACCTACTTCTTCGTGGCGATCGTGATCGGCGTGCTCACCGTGTTGTACGGGGGGCTCCAGGTCGACGCCAAGCTGAACCCCGAGGGGGCGCTGAGCCCCATCGAGCGGCCCATCGTGCAGACGCTCGCGTCGATGGTGCTGTGCCTGACCTTCGCCGTCCTGCTCCAGCAGGAACGGTCCACCGTGTGGATCGCGACGGTGAACGGCGGCATCGCCTGGGTGATCTACGCGTCGATCGCGGTCACCGCGAAGGGCTCACCGATCATGGCGACGGCGGTGGCCGCGGGGCTGGTCGGCCTCTTCGGCCAGCTGCTCGCGCGTTACCGCAACACCTCGGCGCTGCCGTACATCACGGCCGCGATCGGCCCGTTGCTGCCCGGCAGCGCCACGTACTTCGGCGTACTGGCGATCGCCCAGAACCACCGGGACCAGGGCCTCGCCAACATCGCCAAGGCGGCGGCGCTGTCGATGGCCATCGCGATCGGGGTGAACCTCGGGAGCGAGATGTCCCGGATGTTCCTCAAGGCGCCGGGCGCGGAGGCCCGGCGGGCGGCCAAGCGGACGCGCGGGTTCTAGGGCCTGTCGCCCTAGGACCGAGCCCGCGCGGGGGCTTCAGCGCTTGGCGTGGCGCCTGCGCTGGGGGCGCGGCTGGGACAGGTCCGAGGGGCCCTGGGTGCCGGGGCCGGCCCCCGGGCCCGCCTTCTTGGCCTTGGAGCGGGCCCGCAGGAACTCGATCGCGATCGGGATCACCGAGACCAGCACGATCGCGACCAGCATCAGCTCGATGTGCTTGTGCACGAACTCCACGTTGCCGAGGGACGCGCCGAGCAGCGTCACACCCGCGCCCCACAGCGTGCCGCCGATCACGTTGTACGTGATGAAGGAGCGGTAGTTCATCCGGCTCACGCCCGCGATGATCGGCGTGAACGTCCGTACGATCGGCACGAAGCGGGCGAGGACCAGCGACTTCGGGCCGTACTTCTCGAAGAACTCGTGGGCCTTCTCCACGTTCTCCTGCTTGAACAGCTTGGAGTCCGGCCGGTTGAAGAGCGAAGGTCCGACCTTGCGGCCGAAGAGGTAGCCCACCTGGTCGCCCAACACGGCGGCGGCCACGACCATCAGGCACATCAGCCACAGCGGGGTGTCGAGCTTGCCGCTGGTGATCAGCAGACCGGTGGTGAACAGGAGCGAGTCGCCCGGCAGGAAGAAGCCGATGAGCAGGCCGGACTCGGCGAAGACGATCACCAGCAGGCCGACCGGGCCGAAGGACGACAGCAGCTGGTCGGGGTCCAGCCAGCTCGGACCGAGTGCGAGGTTGGTCACGGGTTCCGGGCTCCTGGGTCAGGGTCGGGGCGAGGGGGCGCGTAAGCGTGCGTTGACGGGGCCAAAGCTATCAACGCCTCCGGCGTGATCCAGGTTCCACCGGGTTCCTGGGGATGCGCTGTGCCCGGGCGGGTACAAAGCTGGGTCCCAGGATCTCCAGGAGGTAGACGCGATGGGCATCGAGGAATTCGGCGGCGGGCAGGGCGCGCAGTCCGACGTACTGGTCGTGACGACGAACGACGTACCCGGCTATCAGGTCCAGCAGGTCATCGGAGAGGTCTTCGGCCTGACCGTGCGCTCCCGGCACCTCGGCAGCCAGATCGGCGCCGGCCTGAAGTCCATGATCGGCGGCGAGCTGAAGGGGCTGACGAAGACGCTCGTGCAGACCCGGAACCAGGCGATGGAGCGGCTGGTCGAGCAGGCACGCACGCGTGGGGCGAACGCCGTCCTCATGATGCGGTTCGACGTCACCGAGGCGGCCGACGTCGGGACGGAGGTCTGTGCGTACGGGACGGCCGTCGTGATCGCGAAGCTCTGAGACCACGGCGTTCTGAGGCTACGGCGTTCTGAGGCTACGCAGCTCTCAGACCGCGAAACTCCGAGCAACTCCGAGCAAGTCCGAGCAACTCCGAGACCACACAGCTCTGAGACGGGGACCGTTCATGGCACTGCATCCCGGCGGCAAGACGCACGAGCACGAGAAGGAGGACGGGCGGCTCGCGTTCAACCCGTTCTACGGGGAGGCGGACCCGGTCGGCTCCATGACGTCGGCGCCGCCCCGGCACCGGCTGCCGGACCGCCCGCTGGCCCCCTCCACCGCGTATCAGATCGTCCACGATGAACTGATGCTGGACGGCAACTCACGGCTCAACCTGGCCACCTTCGTCACCACCTGGATGGAGCCGCAGGCCGGGGTGCTGATGGCGGAGTGCCGGGACAAGAACATGATCGACAAGGACGAGTACCCGCGCACCGCCGAGCTGGAGCGGCGCTGTGTGGCGATGCTCGCGGACCTGTGGCACGCGCCCGACCCGGCCGGGGCGGTGGGCTGTTCGACGACGGGGTCGAGCGAGGCGTGCATGCTCGCCGGGATGGCGCTCAAGCGGCGCTGGGCGAAGCGGAACGCGGACCGCTATCCGGGGCGGGACGCGGTGCCGAACCTGGTCATGGGCGTGAACGTCCAGGTCTGCTGGGAGAAGTTCTGCGCCTTCTGGGAGGTCGAGGCGCGTCAGGTCCCGATGGAGGGCGACCGCTTCCACCTCGACCCGCAGGCGGCGGCCGAGCTGTGCGACGAGAACACGATCGGCGTGGTCGGGATCCTCGGCTCGACCTTCGACGGATCGTACGAGCCGATCGCGGAACTCTGCGCGGCGCTCGACGCGTTGCAGGAGCGTACGGGGCTGGATGTGCCGGTCCATGTGGACGGCGCGTCCGGGGCGATGGTGGCGCCCTTCCTGGACGAGAACCTGGTGTGGGACTTCCGGCTGCCCAGGGTCTCGTCGATCAACACGTCCGGGCACAAGTACGGGCTGGTGTACCCGGGGGTGGGGTGGGCCCTGTGGCGCTCGGCGGAGGAGCTGCCGGAGGAGCTGGTGTTCCGGGTGAACTACCTGGGCGGGGACATGCCCACGTTCGCGCTGAACTTCTCGCGGCCGGGCGCGCAGGTGGTGGCGCAGTACTACACGTTCCTGCGGCTGGGGCGGGAGGGGTTCCGGGCGGTGCAGCAGACCACGCGGGACGTGGCGCGGACGCTCGCCGAGCGCATCGAGGCGCTGGGCGACTTCCAGCTGCTCACGCGCGGGCACGAGCTGCCGGTGTTCGCGTTCACGACGGCGCCGGAGGTCGATCGGTACGACGTGTTCGACGTGTCGCGGCGGCTGCGGGAGCGGGGCTGGCTGGTGCCCGCGTATACGTTCCCGGCGCACCGGGAGGATCTGTCCGTGCTGCGGGTGGTGTGCCGGAACGGGTTCTCGTCCGATCTGGCGGCGATGCTGGTGGAGGACCTGGGGCGGCTGCTGCCCGAGTTGCGGCGGCAGCCGGGCCCGCTGGGGCGGGACGAGTCTGTGGCTACTGCGTTCCACCACTGAGTGGGGCCGGGGGGAGCGCCGTTTTCGCTGGGCGCCGTGTTCGACTGCGGATCGTGCGTGGTTGCTCGCGCCCACGCGGCGGACCCCCGCACATGTCACAGCCCCGCGCCCCTGAGGGGGTGGGGGTTGCCGCACCGGTTGCCTGCGGCCGCAGTCGCCCAAGGGGCGCGGGGGGCTGTCGCGGGGTGCGGGGCACCACGCCTCACGCCTCCGCGTACGGGTTCTCCTCCCCGTCCGCCAGGATTCCCACGAACGGGGCCCCCTCCCCCGCGAAGCTGTACGCGCCCGCCTCGATCCTCGCGATCAGGCCCCTCGTCCACTCCGCCTCGCCGTCCGCCGAGTGGATCCACATGTTCATGATCTCGCCGATGTGGCCGAGGGACTCGGGGCCCTCCTCGGGGGTGTAGTGCTCCGTCACCCTCGACCGCCAGGCCGCCAGGCGCTCCAGGCGGTCGCGGAGCAGCGTCACCACCTCCGGGCGGGGCAGGTCGACCATGAAGCCGATCGCCGCCGAGAGCATGTCCATCTTCTGGTCGTACGAGGTCAGCGCCGCGCGCAGCAGCTTCAGGTACTCCTCGAAACCCGCGTCCGTCAGCTCGTACTCGGTGCGCGGCGGGCCACCCGCCGTGCTCGGCGCGATCTCGTGGGCGTGCAGCACGCCCTCCTTCGCCATCTGTTTGAGGGCGTGGTAGATCGAGCCGGGCTTGGCGTTGGACCACTCGTGGGCGCCCCAGTACTCCAGGTCGTTGCGGACCTGGTAGCCGTGCGCCCGGCCGTGCTGGCGGATCGCGCCGAGCACGAGAAGACGGATCGCTGACATGCGCCTCAGCCTATGACCTCACCCGTTCGCGAGAGCAACCACCTGGTCGCTCAGAACGGGAACAGGCTCCTCCCGTGCTGCACGGAGATCCACTTCTGGGTGGTGAACGCCTCCACCGTCGAGTCCCCGTTCAGCCGGCCGAGCCCCGAGTACTTCTCGCCGCCGAACGACACCAGCGGCTCGTCCTGGATGGTCGAGTCGTTGACGTGGATCATCCCGGTGACGATCCGCTTGGCGAACCGCACGCCCCGCTCCACGTTCGCGGTGTGGACGGCGCCGCTCAGTCCGTACGGGCTGTCGTTGGCCATCCGTACCGCCTCCTCCTCGCCGTCGAAGGAGAGCAGCAGCACCACCGGGCCGAAGATCTCCTGTCGCAGCAGCGGGGAGTCCTCGGGCAGCCCGGTCAGGACGGTCGGCTCGACGAGGCTGCCGCGCGTACGGCCCCGTACCAGGGCGGTCGCGCCCTCGGCCAGGGCCTGGTCGACGAGTGAAGTGAGCGCGTCCGCCTGGAAGTTGTTGATCACCGGGCCGATGTCGGTGGCCGGGTCGGCCGGGTCGCCGGTCTTCAGGGACGCGACCCGCGCGCAGAACTTCTCGGTGAACTCCTGCTCGATGCTCCGGTCCACCAGGACGCGGTTCGCGGCCATACAGACCTGGCCCTGATAGACGAAACGGCTGAAAACGGCCGCCTCGACCGCGTAGTCGATGTCCGCGTCCTCCAGGACCACCAGCGCGCTGTTGCCGCTCAGCTCCAGGATGGCCCGCTTGAAGTGGCTGCCCGCGACGGCGGCCACATGGCGGCCGGTGCGGTCGGAGCCCGCGAACGAGATCACCTTGGGCACCGGGTGCTCTATCAGCGCGTCGCCTATCTCGGCGATGTCCGTGACCAGCACGTTCAGCAGTCCGGCCGGCAGGCCCGCGTCCTCGAAGATCTTGGCGATGAGGCCGCCGCCGACCACCGGCGCGTTCTGGTTCGGCTTGATCACGACGGCGTTGCCGAGCGCCAGGGCCGGTGCGACCGACTTCAGCGTCACCAGGAAGGGGAAGTTGAAGGGGCTGATCACCCCGACCACGCCGACCGGCAGCCGGTAGACGCGGTTCTCCTTGCCGTCGACGGGCGAGGGCAGGATCCGGCCCTCCGGCCGTATCGCCAGCTGTATCGCCTCGCGCAGGAACTCCTTGGCGAGGTGCACCTCGTACCCGGCCTTCAGGCGGGTGCCGCCCAGCTCGGTGACGATCGCCTCGATGATCTCCGGTTCGCGCTCCTCGGTGATCCGCAGCGCGCGCTCGAAGACCAGTCTTCGGCTGTACGGGTTGGTCTCACCCCAGCCGATCTGGGCGCGCTCGGCCGCGCGATAGGCCTGGTCGACCTCGTCCACCGTGGCGACGGTGATGGCGGCGAGCTTCTCCCCGTTGTACGGATCGAAGTCGATGATGTCCCACGACCCGCTGCCGGTGCGCCACTCACCGTCGATGTACTGGTGGGCCAGGTCGGTGAAGAAGGACATGCCATCCCTTACTGCTGCCACTGCGCCGCCACCGTGTCCGTCGCGAACGTGTTCGTCGTCGCGTCCACTGTGTCCCCCGCTTCCGGTACACAACCCTGATGTGACGTCATCGTACTGACGCATCAGATGAGTTGGAGCAGTCCACGGAGAAGATCGCGGCTCTCCTCCGGCCCCGGGCTGTCTTCCTGGAGCCGTTCCATCGCCCTTTCGTACTGGGCGACCTCCTCCGGCTTGTCCAGATAGAGGGAGCTGGTGAGCTGCTCCAGATAGACGATGTCGGAGAGGTCGGACTCCGGGAAGCGCAGCAGGGTGAAGGCTCCGCTCTCGCCCGCGTGGCCGCCAAAGCTGAACGGCATCACCTGGAGGGTCACGTTCGGCTGCTCGGACACCTCGATGAGGTGCTTCAACTGGCCGCGCATCACCTCCCTTTCGCCGTACGGGCGGCGCAGCGCCGCCTCGTCCAGGACGGCGTGGAACCTCGGCGCGCGCTCGGAGACGAGGGCCTTCTGGCGCTCCAGGCGCAGCGCCACACGGCGGTCGACCTCCGCGTTCGACCCGTTGGGCATACCGCGCCGCACGACGGCGTGCGCGTACGCCTCGGTCTGCAACAGGCCGTGGACGAACTGGACTTCATAGATCCGGATGAGCGAGGCCGCGCCCTCCAGACCGATGTACGTCTGGAACCAGCCGGGGAGCACATCGCCGTAACTGTGCCACCAGCCCGCGATGTTGGCCTCCTTGGCCAGCCCCAGGAGCGACGCGCGCTCGGCGTCGTCGGTGACCCCGTAGAGCGTCAGCAGGTCTTCGACATCCCTTGCCTTGAAGCTCACCCGCCCCAACTCCATACGACTGATCTTCGACTCGGACGCCCTGATCGAATACCCGGCGGCCTCACGGGTGATGCCCCGGGACTCGCGCAGGCGCCTGAGCTGCGATCCCAGCAGAATGCGCCGGACCACCGACCCGCTCGACTCTCCTGCGGTCACTTCGCTGTCCTCCCCAACCGACGGTCCTCGGCAGTCTGCCACCAAAACGCTTCGCCCCGTACTCATTCGATTACGGAAATGGTCAAGCTCCGAAATCGGCCTCGGGAAGAAATGAGCAAGAATCACCACGGGGTTGGACAGGTCTGGCACGTGCACGTGCATCTGCCCTTGCATCAGGAGCGGGCATTCGGAACCATGGTCCCCGCGCACCTGCGTGCTCGTCTTGTGTCCTGCTGTGCCTAGCGTTCTGTTCTGCTGTACGCCACGTTCGCCTGTACCGCCACGGCCGCGAATCCCGGGAGTGCCTCGCATGGGGACGAATGGATCGACCATGCTGGAGCCGTTGGAGCCTTTAAGGCAGGCCCTCCCGCCCATCGACCCGTCCGCCGTGGCCAGTTCCGCGTCCTGCGCGCTGCCCGCCCGCTATGAAGCCGTGGGCGGCGCCCGGCAGTTCACCAAGAAGACCCTCGGCCAGTGGGAGCTCTCGGAGCGCTTCGACGAAGTGGCCCTGGTCGTCTCGGAGCTCGTCACCAACGCCCTGCGTCACGCGCTGCCGGCCGACACCGCCCGCGAGTCGGACGCGCCGCCCGTGCGGCTGCACCTGATGCGCTGGACCAGCCGCCTGGTGTGCGCGGTGCGCGACCCCAGCGTGGACAGCCCGTCCTCGCCGGGCTCGGACGACTGTGACGCGGAGTCGGGGCGCGGTCTGTTCCTGGTGGACTCGTTCAGCGACTCCTGGGGCTGGCACCCGCTCACGGGCACGCTCAGCGGCAAGGTGGTCTGGGCCTTGTTCCGCCTCCAGTCGGCCGACTGAGCCGGAGCTTCTTCCCCGTACGGTACGAGGGCCCCCACATGGGGGCCCCTTCGCGTTTCCAGGGCCCGTTCACGTATCCGGGACCCAGGTCGGTGGTTTCCGGGGCTCAGTCGGTGATCAGGTGGTCGAACTCGCCGTCCTTGACGCCGAGCAGCATCGCCTCGATCTCCGCCCGCGTATAGACCAGCGCGGGTCCGTCCGGAAACGTCGAGTTGCGGACGGCGACCCTCCCACCCGGCAGTCTGGCGAACTCCACGCAGGTGCCCTGGGAGTTGCTGTGTCGGCTCTTCTGCCAGACGACATCCGAAAGCTCCGTTGCCGCCATGCCGTTGTACGCGTGGTGCAAGGTCGCTCCCGGGGATGTGCAGGGGGATGTGCAGACGTACATCTGTGAAAGGTCAACTGACCCGGATCATAGCCGTGTTCATGTGCGTCTGCATGAGCATATGCACGTGCACGCGCGGTACTCGGGTCGTTACAGGCATTTCACCGGGTTGGACTCCTCGTCCACTGGGTATAGACGCGTCCCGCGCCCTCCAGGTTCACGCGCTGGTAGCTTGTCGCGTCCGGAAAGTGTCCGAGAACCGTCGAGGCAAGGGGATTCAGCAGTGCGCAGGCATGTACGTACCGGGGCGGGCGCCGTGGCCCTCGCCGCCTGTCTCGCCCTGGCCGGGTGCTCCAGCTCGGACAGCGGCGACAAGGACAAGGACAAGGGCACCGGCGCGGCCGGGCAGAGCGCGAGCCCGAGCGCGAGCGGCGCCACGGGCGGCAGCGGCAGCTCCGGCGGCGGCAAGGTGGCCGCCAAGGACATCGCCGGCGCCTGGGCGGCCGTCCTCCAGGGCAAGCCCACCGCGCTGGTGATCAGCGGTACGACCGTCGCGCTCGGCGGCGAACACACGTGCAGCGGCACGGTCAACGACAACGGCATGGCGATGATCGAGCTGAAGTGCGCCGACGGCAACACCGACCGCGTGGCGGGCATGCCGTCGCTGAGCGCGGACGGCAAGACCCTCACGATGAAGTGGGAGGGCGGCGCGACCGACACCTTCACCAAGTCGGAGCTGGACGGGAAGCTGCCGACGGGCATCCCGACGGCGGGGCTGCCCACGCCCTGACCCCCTGCCCCCTGACCGCCTGCCCCCGCTGACCCGCCGTCAGGACTTGGGCGGGGCGTCCTTCACGGTCATCGGCGGGGCGGGCGCGGCGAGCGCGTCCGAGAGCTCCTCCAGACAGTGGAGCACCAGACCCGCGCCCTTGCGTACGACACGGTCGGAGCGGTCGGGCGCCGCCTCCCCGTCCCACGCCGCCAGCGCCTCCTCCGCCTCGCCCCACCGCGGCACCCGCCGCTCCCGCACCGCCTTCGCGCCGTGCTCGGTGGCGAGGCGCAGCGCCCCGGCGAACGCGGCGGCGCCCGGGACCGGGGCCGCGCCGCGCTCGGGGACGTGCGCCTCCATCAGCATGGCGGTCCGGCCGAGCTGGTCCACCGCGTGCCCGGCCTCCTCGGCGGCGGCCCGGGACAGCCCCCGGTGGCGCACCGGCTCGTGGGTGGCCCGGTCCAGCGCCTCCTCCCAGGCGACCCGGGCCGCGCGGGTGTCGAGCAGCGCCCGACGCACCTCGTCGGGGGGCGCGGCGGGGTCGGCGTACCGGTCGGCGACGGCCGCCGCGTACCGCCCGCAGGCGGCCAGCCAGTCCGCGAGCCGGGTGCGCAGCCTGGGCGTCTCCCAAGCCGGGTAGAGCGCGTACGCGGCCATCGCGAGCACCCCGCCGAGCAGCGTGAGCAGCACCCGGTCGGGGACGGTCTGGGTCCACTGGAGGCCGCCGGTGCCGAGCAGGAAGACCACGTACGCGGAGGTGCACGCGCTGGCCGCCGCGTATCCCGTACGCATCAGCAGGTACATCAGGAACGCGCACAGCACCGCCAGGGTGACGGAGAGGCCGGGGCCCGGGTGGGTGAGCCGGCCGAGGCCGGTGGCGAGGGCGACGCCGACGAGGGTGCCGCCGAAGCGGGCGACGGCCCGGGAGTACGTCTGGGAGAAGTCCGGGCGCATCACCATGACGGAGGCCATGGGCGCCCAGTAGCCGTGGCCGAGCGGCAGGGCCTTGCCGAGCAGGTATCCGGCGGCGGCGACCGCGCAGACCCGGGCCGCGTGCCGGAAGACCGGGGAGTCGCGGCGGCCCAGCTCGGCGCGCATGGTGCGCAGGGCCAGCGGGACGAGCCGGGGCAGGGTGGGCCGCAGCAGCGGCTCCGACCCGTCGCCGCCGGTGCCCTCGGCCGTCTCCACGACGTCGCCGAGGAGCGCGGTCAGCCGGGAGGCGGCGCGCAGGGCGGGGCCGCTGAGGATGGCGCCGGTGTCGGGCGTCTTCAGGGCCGCCTCGGCGGGCGGGGGCAGGCGTACGGCCTCGCCGTGCCGGATCGCGCGGGCGGCGGCGTCGAGTACGGAGGCGGCGGCGCCGAGCAGTTCGCGCACCCGGTCGCGCTCGGGGCCCTCCCTCGGCACGCCGAGCGCGGGGTCCGCGAGCGAGGCGAGGACCGGCCGGATCCGCTCGGCCACGCCCCGGGAGCCGTGCAGCTCCGCCGGGCGGCGGCGGGCCTCGCGGGGGGTGACGGCGGCGGCGAGGCGGGCGGTCATCAGGGGCTGCGGGTCGAAGGGGGCGCGCGGGTCGTGCCGGAGCCGGCGGGCGTAGTCGGCCACGGCGGCGAGCGCGTCGGCGAGCGCGTCGCGCTGGGCGCCCCAGCGGCGGATCGGGACCAGGACGACGAGGGCCGCCTGGACGACGCCGCCCAGGGCGATCATCCCGGCGTGCCCGGCGGCGGCCGCGATCGAGGTGGGCAGGGTGACCGTGACCAGCATGATCGCCACGTTGGAGGAGGCGATGATCCCGGCGGTGGGGCCGACCGCCCAGGCGAGGCCGGCGGCGAACGTCCAGGCGGCGAGGAGCAGCAGGAAGAACGGGGAGTGGGCGCCGACGAGGTAGCCGAGGAAGGTGGAGACGGCGAGGCTGGCGCCGGACGCCAGCGCCAGCACCGGGCGGGGGCGCCAGCTCCTCTGGAAGGTGGCGATGGCGGCCTGGAACGCGCCGAACGCGGAGCTCACGGCGGCGGTGGGGCCGAGGGCGACGAGGCTGACGCCGACGACGAGGGCGAGGCCGGCGGCGCCGCGCAGCGCGACGGCGGGTTCGAGCCGTCGCCGCTCGACGCTCAGCCCCGAACGGGCGGTCGCCTTCAGGGCGCGGAGCCAGGTCATGGGCCCGAGGGTAATTCCCCCCACCCCGCCCGTTCCCTTAACTCTCCGGGGGTGGGTGGGGGTTGCCCTCCGAGCCGGAGTGGGCCTCCTGGGGGCTACGCCCCCGGCCCCCTGAGCGGGGGCTCCGTCCCCGACCCCTGTTCGTCTGCGGACCGTGCGTGGCTGGTCGCGCAGTTCCCCGCGCCCCTTAAATGCGCCCTTTCGGGGCGCCCATATAGAGGCGCGGAGCTGCGACACATGCGGCTCCGCCGCGCGGACGCGAGCAGCAGGGTGCGCCCCGGAGGGGCGCTTTCAGGGGCGCGGGGAACTGCGCGAGAACCCAGCACGGTCCGCAGCCAAACAGGGGGCCCGGGGCGGAGCCCCGAGGGGGTGCGGGGGGCGGAGCCCCCGCTCAGGGGGGCTGGGGGCGCAGCCCCCGGGAGGCCCCCACCCACCCCCGGAGGCCACGCGGCGGAGCCGCACATGTCACAGCGGGAACGGGCGGGGTGGGGGGGAAAAAACCCTCAGCCCGACGGGGGCAGCGGCGCCCGCCCGGGCGGCTGGTGGGCCCGGTCCGCCGCCGCCCTGCCGTCCTCCCACCCCGCCGAATCCGTCGCCCCCCGCACCCGAGCCCGTACCGTCCGCGGAAACATCTCATCCGCGCGCCCCGCCACCGCCACCGCCCGCGTCGCCAGCACCGGCAGCAGCTCGGTGGCCGCCGACGACTCCACCTCGCGGGCCGTCGCCGACAGCAGGTCGCCCAGCCGATGCGCGTACGCCAGCAGGAAGGACTGCCGGAACGTCTTCGTCCGCTTGCGTCCCCCCGCCCGCTGCGCCGCCTCCGCCCGCGTCATCGCCGCGGTCCCCTGCACCAGCAGCGACGTATAGAGCAGCTCGACCGCCTCCAGGTCGGCCTCGAAGCCCACGACCGTGGAGAAGCCGAACTCCCCGTTCCACACCGCCCGGCAGTGGTTGGCCGAGGCGACCGCGTCGAGCAGGATCGCCTTGGACGTCTCGTACGGCGCGTCCACCCCGATCCGGCACGCCCCCGGCGCGTCGCCCCGGCGGCCGCCCGCCGCCAGTACCGCCTCGTCGATGCTGTGTAGCGCCATCAGCTCCTGCGCCTTGGCGCTCAGCGCCTCCGCCTCCTCCGGGAACTCCGTCGCCTCCGCCTTGGCGAGCAGCCCCCGGATCCGCGTCAGGGCCTTCGGCTCGCCGTGCGCGGGCGGTAGGTGCACGGGCGCGCCCGGCACCGGCCCCACCGGCTCGATCGCGGGCAGCCGCAGCAGCAGCCGGTACAGCTCAAGCACCGTCGTCGCGCGCGTGAAGCGGTCCTCCGCCCGCTCACCCGCTCCCCGGCCGGTGTCCGCCAGACCCTCGGCCTGCTCCGCCCACCGCGCCGGCAGCCGCTCGTACCGCTTCAGCTGTACGAGGACGAGCTCCACCGCCAGCCGTACGTGCGGCTCCGCCAGCTCGCGCCGCACCATCCGTACGACATCGGCCGGCTGCCAGCCCCGCTCCCACGCCCGCCCGATCAGCTCCTGCCCGCGCAGGGCGAGCTCGGCGTCGGCGGACGGGTCGGCGGCGAGCAGCGACGCGCCCGTGTCCAGGTCCGCGTCGGACTCGGCGTACAGCGCGGCGGCCAGCGCCCGCTCCACCGTCGTCACAGCGCCGCGTCCCAGTCCCGGCGGGCTCGGGCGATCGCGTCCCGGTGGCCGATCGACCAGTCCGCGAGCGCCTTGACCAGGTGGGTGAGGCTGTGGCCCATCGCCGTCAGCTCGTACTCGACCTGCGCCGGGACGGTCGGGTACACCGTCCGCTCGACCAGACCGTCGCGCTCCAGGCGCCGCAGGGTCAGCGTCAGCATCCGCTGCGAGATCCCGGGCACCGAGCGCTGGAGCTGCCGGAACCGCTTGACGCCCGCGGCGAGTTCGACCACCACGTACACCGACCACTTGTCCCCGAGCCGGTCGAGCACATCGCGCACCCCGCACTCGTCCTGCGGGCTCTCGCAGCTGATCACGGGGTCGGTGATCACCCGTCGGCTCTCGGGGGTGGTTACCTCCGTGTGCCCCACTGACATCGAAGTGCCTCCTTACGCGCGCGTGCCGGACCGCACACGATGGTCGCAGTTACCGAACACCACGGCGAACAGAGCCGGGTGCGCCACTTCTCCTGGGGGTCCTCCATGCTGCTCGTCACCGGTGTCTCCGGCGGGCTCGGCCAGCTCGTCGCCGAGCGTCTCGCGGACCGCGACGACGTCGTCCTCGGCACCCGCGCGCCGCTGCCCGGCGCCCGGCGCGTCAACTTCGACGACCCCGAGTCGCTGCCGCGGGCGTTCGCCGGGGTCGACACCCTGCTGCTGATCTCCGCCGGGTACGGCGAGGACGACACCGTCATCGCCCGCCACGAAGCCGCGATCTCGGCAGCGGAACGTGCCGGGGTGCGCCATGTCGTCTACACCAGCCTCAGCGGCGCGGGCGACCACCTGCCGTACGCCCTCCCCCACCGCTGGACCGAGCGCCGGCTGAGCGCGTCCACTTCTCTGAAGTGGACGGTCCTGCGCAACGGCCTTTACGCCGAACTCCTCGCCTTCCTCGCCGCCCCCGGCGCCGACGGCCGCCTCACCGCGCCCCTGGCCGACGGCCGCCTCGCGGCGGTGGCCCGCGCCGACCTGGCCGAGATCGCGGCCCGGGTCGCCCTCGACCCCGCGCCGCACGCGGGCCGGGTATACGAACTGGCCGGCCCCCGCGCCCTCGGCGGCGCCGAGCTGGCCGCCGCGACCGGGACCGCGTACGAGCCGGAGACCCTCGCCGAGGCACGCGAGCGGCTCTCCGCGTCCGAGGCGCGGGCCTTCGAGGTACCGATGCTGGTCGGCACGTACTCGGCGATCGCCCACGGCTTCCTCGCCACCCCGGACGCGGGCACCCTGCCCACCCTCCTCGGCCGCACCCCGCTCGACCCCCTGGCCGTGTACGCGGAGGCGGTGGGGGCCATGGCGGGGGCGTCGGCCGGTCGTTAGGGCCTGCCCCGCGCCGCGCCGCGGAACGCCGTTGTCAGTGGCCGGTGCCACACTCGCACTCGTGGACGAGAAGTGGGCACTGGACCCCACCGAGGACGGCGGCGCGCGGCTCGTCGCCCTCGGGCGGGACGGGCTGCCCGAGGGGCCCGTGGCGCACGAGCCCGACCTGGCCGCAGCGGTCCGGTCACGACCGGACGTGGGCCGCTGGGTGTGGCGCTCGACCGCCGACGTCTACCCGCGCCTGCTCGCCGCCGGCGTCCGCGTCGAGCGGTGTTACGACATCGAGGTCGCCGAGCTGCTCCTCCTCGGCCACGAGGGCCGCCTCGGCGAACCCCGCTCGGCCGCGGCCGCCTGGGCCCGGCTGCACCACCTGCCCGTGCCGGCGGACCCGCCCGCCCGCGCCGCCGAACCGGGCCGCCAGTCCCCCCTCTTCGAGCCGTCGAGCGGCACCGCCCTGCCCCTCGAAGCCCTGGTCGAGGTGTACGTGGAGCAGCAGCGGCGGCACGAGAAGGCCGAGCACGCCGGCCGGATGCGGCTGCTCACCGCCTCCGAGTCCGCCGGGATGCTGGTGGCCGCCGAGATGAACCGGGCGGGCCTGCCCTGGCGCGCGGACGTCCACCGCGCGCTGCTGCACGAACTGCTCGGCGAGCGGTACGCGGGCGGCGGCGAGCCCCGCCGGCTGGCCGAGCTCGCGGACGAGGTGTCGGCCGCGTTCGGCCGCCGGGTCCGGCCCGATCTGCCCGCCGACGTCATCAAGGCGTTCGCCGAGGCCGGCATCCGGCTCACCTCCACGCGCCGCTGGGCCCTGGAGGAGATCGACCATCCGGCCGTGGCGCCGCTGGTCGCCTACAAGAAGCTGTACCGGATCTGGACCGCGCACGGCTGGAGCTGGCTGCACGACTGGGTGCGCGACGGCCGCTTCCGCCCCGAGTACACCCCGGGAGGCACGGTCAGCGGCCGCTGGACCACCAACGGCGGCGGCGCGCTCCAGATCCCCAAGGTCATCCGGCAGGCGGTCGTGGCCGACGCCGGCTGGCGCCTCGTGGTGGCCGACGCCGACCAGATGGAGCCGCGCGTGCTCGCCGCGATCTCCCGCGACCCGGGGCTGATGGAGGTGGCCGGGCACGACGGCGACCTCTACACGTCCCTGTCCGACCGCGCCTTCTCCGGCGACCGCGACCACGCGAAGCTGGCGCTGCTCGGCGCGATCTACGGCCAGACCTCCGGCGACGGCCTCAAGAACCTCGCCGCCCTGCGCCGCCGCTTCCCCCGTGCCGTGGCCTACGTCGACGACGCCGCCAAGGCGGGCGAGGAAGGCCGTCTCGTACGGACCTGGCTCGGCCGGACCAGCCCGCCGGCCGCCGGAGCGGACGACGACGGCGAGGCGGGCCTCCCCCAGGAAGGCGGCGCCGAACTCCCCTCCCCCGGCGGCGACTTCACCCCCGGCTACGCCTCCAGCAACGCCCGCGCCCGAGGCCGCTTCACCCGTAACTTCGTCGTCCAGGGCAGCGCCGCCGACTGGGCCCTACTGCTGCTCGCCGCGCTGCGCCAGGAGCTCGCCACCGCCGGGATGCGGGCCGAACTGGTCTTCTTCCAGCACGACGAGGTCATCGTGCACTGCCCCGAGGCCGAGGCCCCCCAGGTCGTGGAGGCGATCCGCACGGCGGGCGAACTGGCCGGCCGGATCGCCTTCGGCCAGACCCCGGTGAGGTTCCCGTTCACGACGGCGGTGGTGGAGCGGTACTCGGAGGCGAAGTGAGGACGCGGTGCCGGGGGCCCCGCCGCCGGGACCGGGGCGGCTCCGGGACCGGCGGGAGTGCCGGGGCTGCGGCCGCCCCGGGAGCCGCAGCGGCTGCCGGGACCGGGGGCCGACTGCGGGACCATGGCGACTCCGGGCTGCGACGGTAGCCGAGATCGGGGCGACCACCGGGGCCGGGGGCTGGCCCCGGCCCGGTCCGGTCACCGTGCCCCGTCTACCTCAGCTTCTCCCACTTCGCGTCCAGCGCGATCGCCTTCAGCTGGGCCATGGTCAGGGCCGGGGTGGCGCGGGTAGCAGGCGCATTCTGGTTGCCCGTGTTGAACGCGCTGATCACCACGCGGAGGTCGTTCTTGCGGATCGTGTCGACCGTCCACCACACCACGCCCGCGCCGCCCTTCTCACCGGGGCGCTGATTCTCGCCGACCCGGGTGCCGTTGGGCAGCGTCGACACCGTGCCCTGCAGGGGCACGTCCCCCATGCCGGGCTGGACGTTGATACCGACCAGGCTCCTGCCCTTGCCGTCGTCCACGACCGCGAACGCGTAGCCACCCTGGTTGCCCTGGTCGACGACCTTGAGCCCCTTCGGCAGAGAGGCGACCAGCTCGCGCTGCATCGAGGCCCCGCTCGGCTCGCTCCGGCGCACCGGCTCGTGGCTCGGCACCTTCGCACCCGCCATGGCCGTCTTCCACACCTCGGCCGTGACCAGCGTCTTCATCTGCGCTCCGGTCAGCGGCGGGTTGACGCGGCTTATCCGCGCGCCCTTCTCCGCAGCCGCGTTGTACTCGCTCGCGTCGACGAGGACGCCCTTCGGTGTGACCAGCGTGGCCCGCCAGTTCTTCGTCTCCTCGCGGCGGTCCGGGTACTCGTACCCCTGGAAGAACATGAACCGCGAGCCGTCGGGCAGGACTTCGGCCGCGCAGTGGTCGTAGTCCGTGATCGCCTTCGACGGGCAGGTCACATACCCGGCGGCGCCCTGGCCCGCCGGATCGATCGTGCTCAGCGAGATCGCGATCGACCCTTTGCCCTTGCCGTCGTCGAAGACGACCGACGCGGTCGGCATCGTGAACTTGCCGTCCGGGCCGTCCGTGCCGCGACCCTCCTCGTCACTGGTCTTCCCCTGCGGGAGGAGCGAAAGAAGGTTCTTGATCATCTGTTCGGCGCTGACCGACACCTTCTCCGGGAGCGTCGACTTGGGCGGCGCGGCCACGGACGCGGACCCACCGCCGCCGGAGCCCCCCGAGCCGCCGGACGAGCCGCCGACGAGCCCGCTCGCCCAGGCGCCGCCGAGGCCCACCGCGGCCAGCGCCACCACACTGCCCGTCACCGTGGCGGCCCGGCGCCGGGCAAGCCGGCGGCGGCCGCTGATCAAGGCGCCGTCGAGCAGCGCGCGGCTGTCCTTGGGGGCGAAGCCGTCGCCCGTACTGCGCATCGCGTCACCGAGCTGGTCTTCGAAAGGCATGGTGGAACCCCACTCCTCGCTTCGTGGTCAGTGGTTGTGGTTCGTGCTTCGCGGTTAGTGCTTCGCGATTGATGCTTCGCGGTTCGTGGTTCTGTGTTCTTGGGCGTCTGGCGTGGGTCGGTGGCCGTAGGTCAGAGCGCTGCGAGTTCCGCCAGGCTGCCGCCCAGGTGTTCGCGCAGCTTCGCCAGCGCGCGCACCGAACGCGTGCGGACCGCCGCCGAGCTCACCCGCATCGCCTCCGCCGTCTCCTCGACGCTGCGGTCCTCCCAGTACCGCAGGACCACCACCGCGCGGTCCTTGGGTGCGAGCCGGGCGAGCGCGTCGAGCAGCGCGAGCCGCAGTGCCGGGTCCTCGTCCGTGGTCACGGGCCGGTCCGGCAGCTCCCCTATGGGCCGTTCGTCGGCCGAGCGCCGTCGCCGGTGGGTGAGGAACGTGCGCACGAGGATCGTCTGCGCGTATCCCGCTGGATTGTCGATCCGGGAGACCCGGCTCCACATCGCGTACATCCGCCCCAGCGTCTCCTGCACCAAGTCCTCGGCGAGATGCGTGTCTCCGCTGGTCAGCAGGCACGCAGAGCGGAAGAGAGGGTTCGCACGACCGGACGCGAACTCAAGGAACTCGTCCGTGCGTGCTTGTCTCGTCTGCTTCTGCAGCCACTGCTGCCTTTGCTGTCCCGGCCTTCTCATTTTCTCCCCCGACCCCTTGACCTCCCCTACACCTCATTGACGCGATGGGGGGCCGGGAATGTTTCACGCCACTTCCGCCCCGGCCCGCCCCGGGCCGCCCTCCCCCGCCTCCGGGCCCTTCTCCAGGCCCGCCTCTGACTCCAGGCCCGCCAGCAGCTCCCTCACCTCCGCGTACGCCTTCGGGTCGCCGCCCTCCAGGGCCGTCAGCGCCAGCTCCCACTGGACCCGCGCCTGGGCGAGACGCCCGCGCGACCGCTCCAGGCGGCCGTACTCACGCCTGCCCAGCCCCGCCGTGTACGCGTCGCACCGCTCGACGGCCTGGTCGATCAGGGATACGCAGGCGGCGTACGCCTCGTCGGTACGGCCCAGTTCGCCCAGCACCCGGACCAGGCCGACCCAGGACTGGGAGCGCCCGTGCCAGTCGCCCTGCTCGCCGAGGATCCGCAGCGCCCGCTCGAAGTGGCCGACGGCGGCGGCCCATTCGCCCAGGGTGAGGTGCGCGTACCCGATGTTGCAGTGCGCGGTGTGCACCAGGAGCTCGCTGCCGATGCGGGCGCCGGTCGCGAGGCTGCGCTCGTGATAGGCGATGGCCACGCGCGCGTCCGTGTGCTCGTACAGGTTGCCGAGGTGACTGAGGATGATCGCCTCGCCGTAGGCGTCGTCGAGCTCGCGGGTGATGGCCAGGCTCTGCCGCAGCGGCTCGGCGGCCTCGGCGTGCCGGCCGAGGCGCTCCAGGAGCATGCCGCGATTGGCGAGGGTCCGCTGGGTGCGGCCGCGCTCCCCGAGCTCCCGCCACAACGCGATCGCCTCGTCGTTGAGGGCCAGCGCCTCCTCGATGCGGCTGGCCAGGAAGTGCGCCCCGGCCAGGTCCCCGAGGGCGTGCGCCTGCGCGACCCGGTCGCCGCTCGCCCGGGCGGCGCTCAGGACGAACCGGTTGAGGTGGCGGAGCGCGCCATATTTGCCCCGGTACTGGAGATGGCTGAAGTACGCCCGGACCAGCAGGAACACGGTCGATGAGCGGCGCGCGTACCGCTCGGTGAGGATCAGGACGGCGGGCAGTTCGCGGTCGCCCCAGGCCAGCGCGGCAGCCGAGTCCGGGAAGGGGGCGGCGTCGCCGACGGGCTCGGGGACCCGCGCCGGCCCCTCGCGGTCGGGCGGGGCCAGGACCAGGCCGCTCTGCCGGGCGGCCTCCGCGTACCAGCGCAGCCCGCGTTCGACGGCCGCCCCCCGCCCGTCGTCCCGGGCGGCCAGCTCGCGGGCGAAGTCGCGCACCAGGTCGTGCGGCGCGTACCGCCCGTACGAGATCTCCTCCAGGAGCGCCACCTCGACGAGGCGGTCGAGGGCGGCTCCCGCCCGCTGCTCCGGCAGGCCCATCAGCCGGGCGACGACGGCGACTTCGTACGCGGGCAGGTCGAGCGCGCCCAGGCGGCGCAGGGCGAGGGCCGCGTCCGGGTCGAGCCCGCCGAGCGCGACGGCGAGCGAGCGGCGCACGCTCAGGTCGTCGTACTCCAGGTGGTCCAGGCGTCCGTCCTCGGCGTCGAGGAGCCCGGCGAGCGCGTCGGGGCTGAGCGCGCGGCGGGCGGCGAGCCGGGCGGCCGCCACGCGCAGCGCCAGCGGCAGCCGTCCGCAGAGCTCGACCAACCGGGACGCGCCGTCCACCAGTTGGCGCCCCGAGATGGCCCGGAGCAGCCCGAGACTCTCGGCCGCCGTCATCGGAGCGAGCGGGAACCGGGTCGCGCCGTCGAGCGCGGCCAGCGGCGACCGGCTGGTCACGACCACCGCGCAGCCGTCCCCGGCGGGCAGCAGCGGCCTCACCTGGGCGGCGGAGGCCGCGTCGTCGAGGACGAGGAGCGTACGGGTCGGGGCCAGCCGGGAGCGCAGCAGCGCGGCCGCCGCGTCGGGCGTGTCGGGAACGTTGCGGGAGTCGACGCCCAGCGCGTTGAGCAGCGCGGCGAGCGCCTGGATCGGCGGGAGCGGGGTGAGCCCGGGGGTCGCTCCCCGCAGGTTCAGATACAGCTGCCCGTCCGGGAACTCCTCGCGCAGGGCGTGCGCCACATGAACGGCGAGCGCGCTCTTGCCGACCCCGGCCATGCCGGTGATCACGGCGAGGGGGGCGGGGGTGGCGGGGGCGGCGGCGGGGGTGCTCTCGTGGCGGGCGGCGGGGCCGGGCGGGGTGGGGGCGTGGAGGCCCTGCGCGCTGTGGGGCCCGTGCGCGCTGTGGGGGCCCGGCTCGGCGAGGGAGCCCGACTCGGAGCGGGAGCCCGGTCCGGAGCGGGGGGCGGGGACGCGGGGCGTCCGCTCGCCCTCGAGGCCCGAACCGGAGGCCGATCGGGAGGCCAGCTTGGAAGCCGATCCCGAGGCCGGACCAGAGGCCGATTCGTAGCCCGGTCCGGACTCCGGCCCGGAGCCCGACTCGGTGAGCGCCGCGAGGGCCGCGAGGGCGGCCGGGGAGGCGGGAGCCACGGGGCCGCACAGGGTGCGTACGGGAGCGCTCGGGGGCTCGGCCGCGCCGGCGCCTGCCCCGTCAGCCAGCCCAGCGGACACCACGGCGCGCGCCCCGTCAGTCACCCCAGCGGACACCACGGCGCGTGCCCCGTCAGCCATGCCGTCAGCCATCCCAGCGGGCACAGCGGGCCCCTCGGCGAGCGCCTCAGCAACCACCCCCACAGCCACCCCGTCGGCCACACGCGCAGCCACCCCGGCCGATACCCCGGCCGACGTCCCGGCAGCCACCCCCGCAGCCGCTCGAACGCGCGCCTCTCCCAGCCCCAGCTCCCGCCCCCGCCGCTGCGTCAGCGCACTCCACAGCGCCGCCACCAGGTCGTCGCGGCCGGTGAAATGGGCTGGCGCGGGCGGCAGCTGGGCCGGGGTGGGCAGCTCCGCGCGCGGGGCGGGGTCCCGCAGGATCTCCCGGTGCGCCTCCTGGACCGCGGGTCCCGGGTCGACGCCCAGCTCCTCGACCAGGGTGCGGCGCAGCCGCTGGTGCACGGCGAGCGCCTCCGCCTGCCGGCCGGTGCGGTGCAGCACCAGCATCAGCTGCCGGTGGAACGCCTCGCGCAGCGGGAACGCACTCGTCAGCGCCGCCAGTTCCGGCCCGATCGCCTCATGTCGGCCGAGCCGCAGCTCCGCCTCGTACTTCCACTCCAGGACGAGCAGCCGGGTCTCGCCGAGCCGCTGGACGAGGGCGGGCTCGCCGTCGGCCGGGTCGTAGAGCCCGCCGAGCGGCGTGCCGCGCCACAGCGCGAGGGCGGCGGCGGTCTCCTCGGCCACCACCGGCCAGTCGCCCCTGTTGTACGCGTCGAGCGCCACGCGCGCGTGGCGCTCGAAGACCTGGGTGTCGAGCTCGCCCGGATCGACCCGCAGGACGTATCCCGGCGGCACGGCCCGTACCCGGTCCTCCGAATCGAGCAGCCGGCGCAGCCGGGCAACGTGGTTGTGCAGCGACGCGGTGGCGGAGGCGGGCGGCTCGTCGCCCCACAGCGCCAGCTTCAGATCGTCACTGGGGACGACCCTTCCGGGTCGCATCAGAAGGGCGGCGAGCAGTGACCGGATCTTGCCGCTGCCGACGGGCCGGCCCTCCACGGTCAGCGGACCGAGCAGGCCGAATCGCACGCACACCCCGACCTCCACCGGTTCCCCCACTGCCCGCCCACCGGGCCGCCCACCAGGGCCGCCCACCAGGGCCGTCCCCGGACTTCCCGGTTGACCGTTGGCCACATGTTAGCGATCTGTTGGTGGGCGCTGATTAGATCTTTCCATCGGATCCGGTCCGCCGGTGCGCGGTGGAAACCACACTCGGGGGAGTGCCGCCGTCGGAACGGAACCGAAGGACAGAGAGGTCCTCGGGCATCCCAGGTGAGTGCCCGGGGACCTCGTCCGTCTGCGTCCACGGACACTTCCTCGCCGCTCGGTACGCGCCTGATGGGCAACATCCGCCAACCGCAGGACAGCCGCCGACCGGCCAGCGATTTTGCGCCACTTTTACGGGCGCGTACAACCTTTGGGCCGCTCAGGCATCCAGGGTGGCCTCCCCGTCGAGCAGCGACGCGATGTACTCCTCCAGCCGCCCGGACAGCAACTCGGGCGTCAGGTCCGTGCGTCCGAGCTCCCGCCACGGCCCCGCGACCTTCTCGGCGTCCGGCGCGTACGCCAGCGCGTCCAGAAGCTGCCAGTGGAGCAGCCCGCCGTCCAGCCGTCCGCCCCCGGCGGTGTACCGCGCCACGAAGTCCCGTGCGGCTCCCACCCCGTGCAGCAGCGCCAGCGCCGTGGAGCAGTGCGCCACATCGAGCGCCGCCGGACCCCACGACGTCTCCACCCAGTCGACGACCCCGCTGATCCGCAGCTCGTCGCCCGCGCCGCTGAACAGCACGTTTCCCGGGTGGAAGTCCCGGTGCAGGAAGCACCCTTCGTACGGGGGCGGCGGCTGCCGGATGACGTCGACCGCCCGGCGCCAGAGGTCGGGCCGCCGGGTGTCCGCCGGGACGCGCACCCGCTCGGCGGAGGTCCACGGCTCGTACTCCCGGGGCCGGTCGGCCTCCGCCACCCGGACGCGGTGGATGTCCAGCAACTGCCCGGCGAGCAGCCCGATCCGCCGCTCCAGCTCGTCCTCGTCCAGCCGGACGGCCCCGTCCAGGCGGGTCATCAGCAGCGAGGGGTGGTCGCAGTGCTCGCCCTGCGGGTCGGCCGCCACGAGCGCGGGCGCGGGCACGCCCGTCCCGGACAGCAGCCCGAGCACCGCTGCCTCGCGCGCGAGGAGGCCGGGCGCGTGCCGCCGGTAGAAGGGCTTGGCGAAGGAGCGCAGCACCAGCTCCCGTACGCCGGTGGCTTGTTCTGTACGTTCGCCCCCAGCGCCCTCTGCCCGCACACCGTCGGCGCCATCCGCTCGCACACTGTCGGCGTCTTCTTTACGTATGCCGTCGACGTCTTCCTTACGTACGCCGTCGCCCTCCGTACGTACGAGACGTACGAGCCGCATCTGCGACGTCCACCCGCCCCGCAGCGCCACCGCGTCCCGTACCCGTTCGCCCTCCGGCAGGGACTTGTCGATCCAGCGGCGGGTCAGCTCCCAGCCGTCCGCGCCCAGGTCGTCCAGGACCGCGTCCACGAACCGGGCGCGCTCTGCCGGATGCTCCCTGAACCACACCCCGAGCCGGTGGTGCGCGCCCGCGAAGGCGAGGCGGGTGAAGCGAGGCTCGTTCCCGGCGGCCAGGGCCTCGGTCACGGCCTCCGTGACGGCGTACGGAATGATCTCGTCCACTTCGGGGACGGCCAGGACCACCCGGGTGCGCAGGCCCCTGAAGACGTCCAGGGCGCGCGAGCCGCGCCAGCTGTCGGGCGTACGGAGAATCTCGGTGAAACGCGAGACCGGCGCCCCCGGCGGGGTCCCCGGTGCCCCCGGCTCGGCCCCGAACGGCTCGGACCAGGCCGCGTCCGCGTACACGGCGGGCGCGCACAGCCCGATGGACGCGACCCGGGAGCCGTAGTGCGCGGCCAGGTCCGCGACTGTCTGGCCGCTCATGCTGAAGCCGGTCAGGACCAGACTGTGGCCGGCCGGCACGTACGCGTCGATCGCCTCGCGCGCCTGCCGGAAGCGGCGCTCCAGGCTCAGTTCCGCGAGGTCACCGCTGGAGGCGCCGTGCCCGGAGAAGTCGAGGGCGAGGACGCGGTGGCCACGCGCGCGGAAGTCCTCTCCGAGCTCCGCGAGCCGGGCCTTGTCGCCGATTCCGGCGCCGTGCAGCAGGACGACCGTGACGGAGGGGATCACCTCGTCCGGCTCCGCCACCGCGCAGCTGATCCGCTCGCCGTCGAACTCGCCCACCAACTCGGTCACTTCGGCCACTTCAGCCTCCCCCTCGTGATCACCTGAGCTCCCACCCTAAAGTCACGCCTGAAGTCCCGTCTGAAGTTGCATCTGAAGTCACACCCGAGGTCAGGCCCGAGGTCAGGCCCCAGTCCACGCCCGGGTCCACCCCCGAAGTCACGGCGCCGGCGGCAGCGCGCGGCACAGGGCCTCCAGGGCCGCCTGATAGGCGTGGTCGGGCGGGGTGGCATAGCCGACGACCAGACCGTCCTGGCCCGGCATGGTCGCGTCCGGATGGCGGTAGGGGGCGAGCCCGTCGAGCGCGATCCCCTGCCAGGCCGTGGCCTTCAGGACCGCCCGCTCGGTGCCCGGCGGCAGCCTCAGCACGGCGTGCAGCCCGGCCGCGATCCCGGCCGCCGTGATGTGCGGGGCGTGCTCGTCGAGCGCGGCGAGGAGCTGGTCGCGGCGGGCCCGGTAGCGCTGCCGCATCCGGCGCACGTGCCGGTCGTAACCGCCGCTCTCGATCAGCTCCGCGAGGGTCAGCTGGTCGAGGACGCTCGCCCACGCCTCGCGCTGCCCCTTGGCCGCGAGCACCGGGTCGACGAGCTGCTCGGGCAGCACCATCCAGCCCAGCCGTACCGCCGGGGACAGGCTCTTGCTGACCGAGCCGAGGTAGACGACCCGTTCGGGATCGAGCCCCTGCACCGCCCCGACCGGCTCGCGGTCGTAGCGGAACTCGCCGTCGTAATCGTCCTCCAGGATCACCCGGCCCCGGGCCCGCGCCCAGTCGACGACGGCCGCGCGGCGCTCCGGGTGCAGCGGTCCGCCGGTGGGGAACTGGTGCGCGGGCGTGAGCAGCACGGCCCGTACGTCCTTGAGCGCCGCCCGCGCCGCCTCCCGCGCCTCCTGCACCTCCCCCTCCCGCCCCTCCATCAGCTCCGCCACCCTCGCGCCCTGCTCGTCGAGCCCGATCGGTACCGTCCGTACGCCCGCCTCCGCGAGCAGGGAGCGGTGGAAGGGGAGGCCGTACGACTCCACCGCGAGCGGGCCGCGCAGCACCTGGCCGCCGAAGAGCAGCCGCAGGGCGTGCGCGAAGCCGGAGCAGATCACGATGCGGTCCGGCGTGGTCCGTACGCCCCGCACGCGCGCCAGATACCCGGCGAGGGCCCGGCGCAGCTCGATGCGGCCCTGCGGGTCGCCGGGTCCGAAGGCCTCGTTGGGGGCCGTGTTGAGCGCGCGGCGGGCGGCCGACAGCCAGGCGCCGCGCGGGAACGATCCCGCGTCCGGCTGCCCCTGCATCAGATTGTGGGCCGGGGCGGCGGCCCGGCGGGGCACCTTCTTGGGCACCCGGGCGGGCCGCGGGGGCTCGGCGCGCGGCGCGACGCGGGTGCCCGAGCCCTGGCGCGCGGTCAGCCACCCCTCGGCGACGAGCTCGGCGTACGCGTCCGCGACGGTGTTGCGGGCGAGGCCGAGGTCGGCGGCGAGCGAGCGGTACGGGGGCAGCCGGGTCCCGGGCGCGAGCCGCCCGTCCTGGACGGCGGCCCGCAGCGCGTGGATGAGCGCGGCCCGCCGACTGCCCGATCCGGCCAGTTCCACATGGAGGTCGGCACCGATCCGCTCCGCGGAATTGACCCATGAGTCTGTCATGAACACCAGCCCTTTACGTGGTCACCACGCGCCCAGCCTAGAGGGCGCGGAGACGCTCAAGGACCACGTCAAGTTCCACACTTGAACGCGGTGACGGACGCGCGGCACCTCGAACCGCCCCAGCTCCAGCGGGGCTTGAGCGACGGACGAGGTCACGCCGTACTGGTCAACTGCCCCACCCGTCGGCCGGGATCCGTGGCAGGATGCCGATCCCTCGGATCCACGAGATCGTTGGGGCTCACAGGGGAGAGCAAGGCATGATCACACGCAGGTCGTTCATCGGGATAGCGGGGGCCGGAGCCGCGGCCCTGTCCCTTTCGGGGTTCACCACCGCCACCGCCACGACCACCAGCCAATGGGACCGGCTGCGCGCGAATCTGACGGGCACACTGGTGCTGCCGTCCGACTCCTCGTACGCGGCGGCCAAGACCGTCGAGTACGGCCAGTACAGCCTCACCAATCCGCAGGCCATCGTGTACGCGGCGAACGCCAACGACGTGACGACCAGCCTGATCTTCGCCGAGTACCACGACATCCCGGTGACGGCCCGCAGCGGCGGCCACAGCGGCGGCGGCTTCTCCACCACCACCGGCCTGATCATCGACGTGTCGCATCTGAACGCGGTGACGCCGGGCTCCGGCACGGCGACCATCGGCGGTGGTACGCAGCTGGTCGACGTGGTCAACGGGCTCGGCGGGAGCGGTCTGGCCGTCCCCGGCGGCATGTTCCCGACCGTCTCGGTCGGCGGGTTCCTGCAGGGCGGCGGCGTCGGCCTGCTCACCCGCCAGCACGGGCTCGGCGCCGACAAGGTGACCTCGGCGAAGGTCGTCCTCGCCAGCGGCCGCCAGGTCACCGCGTCTCCGACCTCCAACCCCGACCTGTACTGGGCGATCCGCGGTGGCGGCGGCGGCAACTTCGGCGTCGTGACCCAGTACACGGTAACCCCGACCGCCGTCCCGAACCTGAACGTGGCCGAGCTGCTGTTCAGTTACGACCACGCCGTCGGCGCCATGCACGGGCTCACCCAGTGGCTGGAGACCGCGCCGACCACGTTCGGCAGCCGCTCCAACATCGATCTGTTCGACTCGGCGGCGGGCAACGCCCCTCTGGTGACGCTGCTCGTCACCTCGATCGGCACGCGCGCGGAGTTCGACACCGAGATAGCCCGTCTGATCGCCCTGACGGGCGCGGCGCCGATCCAGCAGAACGTCTACACGGACACCTACAAGTCCGCGATGATGAAGATCTTCGGCTGTGGCACGTACTCGCAGCAGCAGTGCCACAACAACACCTGGGACCCGGCCAACGGCAAGCTCGCCCCGTTCGGCCACGTCCTGGGCCGCGGCCGGCTGCTGAGCAGGTCGCCCTCGGAGACCGAGTGGGCCCGGCTGGTCGGCGTCTTCGACACCGAGCGCACGGCCGGCCACTTCCACAAGTTCGAGATCATGGCGCTGGGCGGCGCCGCGAACAAGGTCCCGCGCACCTCGACGGCGTACGTCCACCGCGACAGCACGCTGCTGATGTCGTACTACACGTTCGCCTTCGGCATCCTCTCCGGCGACGAACTCGCCTCCGGCCAGCGCTTCGTCGACAACGGCTTCGCGGCCGTGAACCCGGTCTCGAAGGGCGAGTCCTACCAGAACTTCATCGATCCGGCGCTGACGGACTGGCGCAAGGCGTACTACGGCGAGAACTACGACCGCCTTTCCTACATCAAGTCGAAGTACGACCCGTACGGGGTGTTCTCGTTCGCGCAGGGCATCGACTGAGCGTCGACCGAGTACCGCGTCTGAGTGTCGACCGAGTACCGCGACTGAGCGTCGACCGAGGGGTACCGCGTCTGAGCGTCGACCGAGTACCGCGTCAGCGCCGCCTGAGATGCGCGTGAGCTCCAGCTGACGGGACGCGTTCGTCCCGCATCCCGGAAGGGCCGGGCCGGAACCAATCCGGCCCGGCCCTTCGTTACGTGGGGTGGGTGGCCCGGACCACCACGTACACCAACACCTGGGGACACTCCCCCAGCCGTCGCTACAACGCCGAGGCCCTGGCGGGCGAGGGCCCGTCTCGCAGCAGAAGGTCGCACATGAAATACGTCAAGGCCGCCTGGGACGACGAGCTCCAGGGGTTCTACACGGACGCGACCGCGTACCTGGAGGCGCTCCCGGAGCTCGCAGAAGCCCTGCCCGCGGGCGCCCGCGCCTTCGCGTCCGACGCCGACCACTACCGCCGGAACGCCACGCGGTGTGTGAAGGACCTGGAGCTCTCCGACATCCGGCTCGCCACGGACAAGAGCGGAAGGCTCACCCTCGAATTCGCTCCCAACCAGTGGAAGCACGACGGGGGGCTTCGCATCGACTACGAGCGCGTGACCCATTTCGCGATCACCTACGACCACGGAATCGACTGGATGCGGTCCGACGCCGTACTGCTCGACGAGATCCTGCCCGCCGACGACAGCGGCTGCGTCCACGAGATCGCCCTGACGGACGCCACGATCACCGTCCGCGCCCGCGACCTCCGAGCGACCTGGGCCGAGGCCCCCGGCACGGCGGCAGCCAGGTGAAGGGGCCCTCGACGGACGACGCGTTCCACTTCTACGCGGAGGTACGCGTCACGGCCTCCGCCCACCGCCCGGAACTGACGGGCCGCCTCGGCGCGATCCTCGGCATCACCGAACCCCGCGACCCCGGGGTCGCCCCCGCCTACGCGGTGATGGTGGACGACTACGAGCACACGGTCCAGTTCGAACGCCACGAACTGACCCCGACGGGCCGCGACCGCGAACACGAGGACTACTACTAGGGCCTGTCGTCAAATCAGAATCCCAGGAGTTTCGCGCCCCGTTGCCAGCAGGATCACGCCCGGTTCGCCCACAAGCGAGCCGGGCCCGATCTGCGTTATGGCTAGCCATTGCCTTGGTGTGGGCCAATTTTCCGCCGCGTCGGAAAGCGCTTCGCAATTCCCGCAGGACACGGAAGCGCCCGATCGCTGGCGACGGGGGATGCACCAGCGATCGGGCTGTGGCCAACCCTAACAACCCTGCTTGTGCTGCGGGAATGGCCTGCTCGGCCTCAACGGTGACTTGTGATCGGGATCACATCGCGTGGTTACTGATCGCAAGGAGGCGAGTACGAGAGGCGCGGTAGATTCTCATGCCATTTATCAGGCGTCAGGACGCCCCGAGTGGTCGAGCAAATACGGCTGATGGCCGCATCGGCGTCCAAGTTCCACAGCCGGACCGTATCGCTGCCGCTCGACACTCCGAGCATGTGACTGTTGGGGCTGAACGACAAGAAATTTCCCGTCTTGGCGTTGGGGCTCATCGATTGACCGATGGGAGCGGCCTCGGACGGGTGGGCGACGTTCCAGAGCCGGACCGCGTTGTCGTTGCCGCCGCTCGCCAGGGTGCGGCCGTCCTGACTGAACGTCAGGGATACGACCGCCTCGGTGTGGCCGGTGAGGGGTGAGCCCAACCGGGCCGCCTTGAGCGGGTCGGTGATGTTCCAGAGGCGGACCGTGTCGTCGTCGCTGCCGCTGGCCAACGTACGGCCGTCCGGGCTGTAGGAGAGCGCGTTGATGGGACCGAGGTGGCCCCTCAGAGGCGCGCCGAGTGGGGCGACGCGGCGCGGGTCGGCCACGTCCCACAGCCGGATGGTGCCGTCCGCGCTCCCGCTGGCGAGAGTTTGGCCGTCCGGGCTGAAGACGAGGGAGTTGACGTAACCCTTGTGGCCGGAGAGCGGCGCGCCGAGCGGGCGGGGCCGCGACGGGTCGCCGACGTTCCACAGCTGGATCGTGCGGTCGTCGTAGGCGGTCGCCAGCGTGCGCCCGTCCGGGCTGAACGCCAGCGCGTCGGGGCCCGAGAACCTTGTACGCAGGGCGACGGGCGACCCGTACGGGCTGGGCCGAGTCGGGTCGGTGACGTCCCACAGCTGTACCGCGCGGTCTCTCATCAGTACCGCGAGCGTGCGGCCATCGGGGGAGAACGCCAGCGAACGCACGTCACCGTCCCCGGGCGTGAACGGTTCGCTCAGCGACACGGGCCGGTTGGGAGTCTCCACGTTCCACAGTCGTACCCTGCGGTCGCGCGCGGCCGTGGCGAGCACCCGCCCGTCCGGGCGGAACGCCCCGATGCGGCCGATCATGTCCGCCGTCGGTATCGACCACAGGCGGACCTTGCTGTCGCCGCTCCCGGTGGCGAGGGTCCGGCCGTCGGGGCTGAAGCCCAGGGCGTACATCTCGCCGCTGCTCCCCGCGAGAGGCTCGCCGACCTGCGACGGGTACGCGGGATCGCTGACGTTCCACAGGCTCGCCGTGCTGTCCGCGCTGGCGGCGCCGAGCTTGGTTCCATCGGGGCTGAAGGCCACCGACCAGATGGGGCCGGTGTGGCCGGTGAGCGGTGTGCCGAGGGGGGCCGCGTGACGTGGGTCGGCCGCGTTCCAGAGCCTGATGGTGTCGTCCGCGCCGCCACTGGCGAGGGTGCGGCCGTCGCGGCTGAAGGCCACGGAGTGCACCGTGCCCGTGTGGCCGGTCAGCACCGTGTCGATCGGCACTGGCCCGAGCGGATCCGTTGTGTCCCACAGCCTGATCGAGCCGTCGTCGCCACCCGCTGCCAGCGTCCGCCCGTCGGGGCTGAACGCCACGCAGCGTGCGGCGGCCGTGTGGCCGGTCAGGGCGCCGAGGGCCTTCGGCCGGCGCGGGTCGGCCACGTCCCACAGACGAACGGTGTGATCTTCACTGGCGGAGGCCAGCGTGTGCCCGTCCGGCCTGAAGGCGAGGAGGTAGATCGTGCCGCCGTGGCCGGTCAAGGGAGCACCGAGCGGCTGCGGGCGGCTCGGATTCCGTACGTCCCACAGCCGGATCGTGCCGTCGTCCGAAGCGCTGGCGAGGGTGCTGCCGTCCGGGCTGAAGACCGCGCTGCTCACCCAGCTCGTGTGGCCGGTGAGGGGCGCGCCCAGCTGCTTGGGCCGGGCCGGATCCGCCACGTCCCACAGTCGAACGGTCCGGTCGTAGCTGGCGGTGGCCAGGGTCCGACCGCTGGGGCTGAACGAAGTGAGGTATACGGCTCCGGTATGGCCGAGGAGCGGAGTGGCCAGCGAAGCGTTCACGATCGAGATCAGCCGGTTCTTCGTGCCCTCGTCGTGAGGCCGCAGATCGTGTGCCACCAACGCGAGCTGAGCGGACAGCGAGGGGTCCGTGTGCTGGGCACGGTCGGCTTCGGCGACCACCTGCTCGAACACGGCGTCGTCCCGCTGCTGCCGTGCCACCCAGGCCGCGCAGACAGCCAGGATCGCCAGGACGACCAGCGCCGATATCGCACTACGACTGATCCAGACCGTGCGCTTGCGCAGCTTGACCGAAGCGGCCAGGAATTCGACAGCGCTGCGGGTGAGGAAGGTGTCACCGGCAGACTTCGCCCATGCGTGAGCCTGCTCCAAGCGGGAGCCCCGGTAGAGCAGCGATGTGTCGCGCTCCGAGTCCTCCCAGGCCCGGCCGTCCTCCTCCAGCCGCTGGCGGAGCAGATTGTCGCTTCTGTCCTCGTCGATCCAGTCGCGCAGGCGCGGCCAGGCGTGGAGCAGCGCCTCATGGGTGATCTCCACGGTCTCCGCGTCGAGCGTCACCAATCGGGCGCGTACGAGCGCTTCGAGCGATTCCTCCGTCCTGCCGGGGTCCGTCGACTCCTCCGCCAGCTGGCGCCGCGTCCCCCGCCTACGGGTGGCCTGGGTGTCCTCGCTCAGTCTGACCAGCCTGAGCAGGAGCAGCCTCGCGGCCGTACGGGCCGCCGGGTCGAGGCTCGACCAGGCGCGCTCGGCGGTCGCCGCCACCGCTCCCTGGATTCCGCCCGCCGCGCGGTAGCCGGCCAGCGTGAGCCTTCCCGCCTTCCGTCGCTGCCAGGTGGCGAGGAGTGCGTGGGAGAGGAGCGGCAGCGCCCCCGCGTCGTGCACCCCGCGGGGGCCGTCGGCGCTCACTTCCCGGACGATCAGCTCCGCCAGCCCCGGTTCGAGTTCCATGCCGACGGCCTTGGCCGGGCCCGTCACCGCTTCGCGCAGCTCCGCGGTGGTCAGCGGCCCGAGCACCATGTGCCGGTGTTGCAGCGCGTCGGCCAGTTCGGGATACGCGAGGCACCGCTCGTAGAAGTCGGCGCGTATGCCGAGGACGACGAGCATGGGGGCCGGATCGCCCGAGTCGTCGGGCGTGCAGGCGGCGTGGAGGAGCTGGATGAACGTACGCCGGTTCGCCTCGTCGGAGCAGAGGGTGAACGTCTCCTCGAACTGGTCCACGATGACGACGGGAGGGGCGAGGGACGATGTTTCGCGTCTCGCCCATACGGTGACGGCCTCCCGCACCGCGTGAGCGAACTGCGGAGTACCGGGCTCCGCCGCGGCGGAGATGGCAGGCGCGAGCTCGGGGATCCGACGGGTCAGCTCCAAGAGAGGATCGCCGCCGGGTATGAGCTGAAGTACCGCCCGCGCCGGGGGGCTGTTCTCGTCGCCCGGTGAGCGGTTCTGCAAGCTGTTCTGCAAGCCGTTCTGGAAGCTGTGCTGGAAGCCGTTCTGCAAGCCGGTCTGGAAGCCGTTCTGCAACGCGGGCACCAGCCCGGCGTTGAGCAGGGAGGACTTTCCCGCTCCCGAGGCGCCCACGAGCATGACCAGGCCGCCCGTCTTCTCCGCCGCGCGGAGCTGAGCGACGAGGGCGTCCCTGCTCCGCTCCCGGCCGAAGAACCACCGGGCGTCTTGCTGACGGTACGAGGCCAAGCCCCGGTACGGGCAAACGCCCCCAGGCACGCCCCCGGGCACGGCCCCGGCTTCGGCCGGGGAGCGCTCGTCCTCTTCCGCGGGTGACGCGGGGCGATCGGGATCACTGACCGGGTCGGCGACCGCACGCTCCCACAGCCGCTGCCACTGCGCCAGGTCGTACAGACCCTTGGAGACAGGCACGGGCCGCGAGCGCCGCGCCTCGGGAATCAGGACGTGCAGCACGACTGCGAGGGCGGCGAAGTGGGCAGGCACGTTCCGGGCCCGTCGCCAGTCGCTGATGCGCTGAGCGGACACCCGCACGGGCCGTCCTCGCTCATCGACCCGCTGAAGCCTGACGACCGCCTCGGCCACACGCTTGAGGGGAGGATTGCCGGCCTCCGTGTACAGCAGCGCGAGACGTTCCGCGAAGGCTGTGCGTGCCCCTGAGTCGGAACTCAAGGTCTCCACTCCTTACTTCCCCCGCGCCTGGACATCCGGACCGGAAAACTCACCCTATACGGCTGACCTGCGGTTAAGCCGTGGAAACGATGCCAGAGCCTCCTCGGCGGGAGCCCCAGCTGGCAGGATCTCGACTCAGTAGCGCACCAACCGGGCGAAGCCCAGGCAGGGCGACCAGCCCGGCGCTCGAAGAGACAGCTCATGATGCCGCATGTTCTCGGTCAGCTTCGATCCGGAGTCCCGAGACGGCGGCGACGGCCTCGCCGCGTGAGCAAGAGGGATCCGTGGAGAGCCGGCCGTATGCGGACGGCTGGCGTCAACCACGGGTCCGGCATCCCTTGATCCGTGCCACACCCGGCACGGATCGACGCCGACCGTGTGGTCCGGCACCGGTCCCAACAGGGGAGGGACTGGCGCCGGGCCCATGCGGTCAGGTGCGGATGCTTGGGGTAACCGGAGAGGGTGCCGACAGCAGCCGATACGGAAGAGGCCGTTCCCCCAGGGAGCGGCCTCTTGGCGTTGCTGGGCGTGCTTTGGCGTTGCTGGGCGTGCTTTGGCGTTGCTGGGCGTGCTTTGGCATTGCTGGGCGTGCTTTGGCGTTGTTCCGACTGGGCCACTCAGATGACGGGGCCGGCGCCAATCCACGAGTCGCAACCTTGCGTGGCGATGGAAGGCTGTTCGCCTTATGGCTCTAGATCCAGCCTGCCGCTTGAGCAGCGAGTGACGCATCAGCTTCGGCCGCATCCGCGTGGGCATTCAATTCTTCATTCCTGCCCATACCCTCGCTGCCCGCAGCCTGCATGGCAGCCTGCGACGCCTTCAGGGCTGCTCGGTAGGCGGCGGCGGAGGGCTCAGTCACGTCAGCATGGTCACGAGCTACCTGAGCGGCGAGAGCAGCGGCGGCAGCAGCGTTCCTCGCGCAGCGGGCGTCGGCCGCCGGGTCAAGAGGCGAGTGGTCCAGCTCCGCGAGCACCTGCGCGGACAGACGGAGGGCGTTCGCTGCCTTCGCGGCAGGATCTCTGGGCACTGCTTGGGCGGCATGTTCTTCGACGCCGGCGTAACGGCACGCAGCCGCGGCACGGGCCAAGGCCTTTCTGCCACGTGCAGCGTGCGCCTCCCTCAGCCCAGCTGCCGAAGCCGAGCCGATCTCGGCCTGCGAGGTGGCCAGTTGCTCAGCACTCGTGGGTTCGCTCATCGCCATCTCCCTGTCTTCCGTCCCAGGCCACGGTGACCAAGCACCGTTGTTCGCCCCAGGCAACGGTTGTGCGGCAGGGTGACAGGTCCAGCGCCAACACACCAGTGCAGCCCTTGAATCCGGTCAGGAAGTGTCGTCGTCACGACGGGCCGACGGCAGCAGGAGATCGCGCTCGGGGTGGTTCTCGCCCGTGACCCTCCCCTGGATACCGAGGTCTTCCCGCGCCGCTTCGTGGAAGGCGTTGATCACGCGGAACACACGCCGGTGCCGCTGGCGCCACTCGTCCAGGCTGCCGGGTACCTTCCCCGTGGCCTGCCAATCGATCTCGGCGAGTACGACGTTCAGCTCGTGCGCCGCCTCGATCGCATCGTCCCCACCGAGCAACATGACACGTTCGAAGCTCCGCCCCCAGGTGAGCGAGGCGTCCGCGAGGTCGTCACGGAGCTCGCGCTCCGTTCTCTCCTCCTGGCGCAGGCCCTCCCTGAACTCGTAGAGCCGGACGGCCATCGCGATCTTCGCCTTCACTGCGTCGACGTAGTGGGCGTAGGCGTCGATCTTCTTGTCGTCCCACCTGGTCAGGAGCTGGTAGCGGTTGCGGCTCCGCTCCATCGCGTGGTTCGTCACGTACGTAGTCCCTGCGCCGAGCAACACGGCGGCAACAGTGACCAGTTGCTCGACGGCCCCCACTGCATCCCCCAGAAGCGGTAGACATGTAGATGTCCAGAGGATCCTAGGAGGACTCGCGAGTGAAGGTCGGGGCGGGCTCTGGCCGTTGGGTCGAGGCTGTGGCCCACGTGGCGCAGGATCTGCGGTTCGCGGCGCTACTAGCGGATCTTGGACCGGGCGCCCCCGGGTGCCCGGCCCGCCGGGCACCCAACCACTACGAAAACAGCCCCACCGCTTCGTCAACAGACCAGCTCTGCCAGCACACAGCGAACAGCCCAGCCGCAGATATGAGCGCCATCATCAGGTTCTGCCCCTGCTCCGCCCAGTCGTGGATCATGAGCACGAAGTAGATGAGGTTCAGCAGCAACCCTCCTACGAGCGCGATCGGCGTCAGGAACCCGAAGATCAGGCCGAGGCCGAGGGCCAGTTCCGCGTAGGCGACGACGTACGCCATCAGCCTGGGGCGGGGCTTCACCACCAGGTCGAACCCGCGCCGTACGAACGGCCAGCGGTGTTCCTCCGCGATTCCCGCGGCCCAGGTGATGCCCCCGCCGGCGAACCACGTCTTCTTGTCCTTGTGGCGCCAGCTCTCCAGCCACCACAGGCCGAGCCCGATCCGCAGGACCGCGAACCACTCCGCTCCGCTGAGCCAGATCGTCTCCACGGCAGATCCCTCCTTCGGGCGAACCTGACGAGTCGTCAGTTGACCGTGAAGTGGGCGTCCGCGCAAGGGGTCGACCCGCACTGCTCCTTGACGCTCGACGGCATCACGCGGGAGGAGATGTCGCGCCGACGACGTGTGGGAAGAGCACCGCGCCTGGGGCGGGGTCCGCGACCTGATCCCCGAGCCGCCCTCCACGTACTACTACGGGTGTCACCGCAGTCGGCGCTGGGGGCATGCGCGCCCCCAGCGTTACCGTTCAGGTGAGATCTGCGGAGAGCTGCGGAGATCTACGGAGAGGCGGACGCATGAGCAATCCCGTGTCAGAGGCTCTGGCCACCATGGCGCGTGGCTATGTGCGCCACGCCCCCACGGCGCTCGGCAAAGCTCCGCTCTCTGCGCGCTACCTCAACCCGCACCTACGGGATCACCCCCGGCAACGCCTGGTCCGCACCCGCTTCGGCGCCGGCTTCGCCGTCGACACGACGGACCTGATCCAGCGGTACCTGTACATGTACGGCGTCTGGGAACCCCATATGACGCGGTGGCTACAGCGTCGGCTCCGCCCCGGGGACACCTTCATAGATGTTGGCTCCAACATCGGTTACTACGGAGTGCTGGCCTCGCGACTTGTCGGTGAGACGGGCCGTGTGGTGGCCATAGAGGCGTCACCCACGTTCCATCGCCGAATACTCCGGCATGCCAGGCTCAACGGCTGCGGCAACATCCGTACGGTCAACTCCGCGGTCTCCGACCGTACCCAGATGCTTACGTTCGTCCTGGCCAGCTCGCGCAACATGGGCGCGACCAGCACCGTGCCGTACGAGGGGCCGGCAGAGTCGACATTCGAGATCGAGTCGCACCCCCTGCCCGAAATCCTTGCCCCGCAGGAGATCGCCAACGCTCGCGTGATCAAGATCGACGTTGAGGGGGCGGAGGGCGCCGTCGTCCGGGGCCTGGCCCCGATGCTCGGCAAGCTGCGACCGGACGCGGAGATCACCGTCGAGGTGACCCCCCACCGCATGCAGCAGCTCGGCGACGACGTCGCCGAGCTGCTTGCCACCATGCGGGAGCATGGGTTCCACACGTACCGCCTGGCCAATGACTACGCCCCGGAGTCCTACCCGGCCGCGCTCAGCGGCCCGGTCTCGGTGCCGGTTCGCTGGCGCGGGGCAATCGACTCCGAGAGCGACCTCGTCTTCTCTCGCGTCGATACTGAGAGCCTCCCCTGATGACCTCCCCTGATGAGGAGTGCCCGCGTAGGCGAGAACGTCGCGTAGGAGAGCCGAGCGACGCGAAGCTCCCGGCTCTCGCAGAGCCCAGTCCGTACGGCGCCCAGTCCGTTCGGCGCTCAGCCCGCACCGCGCTCAGCCCGTACGGCGCCCAGTCCATACCGCGCTCAGCCCGTACGGCGCCCAGTCCATACCGCACTCAGCCCGTACCGCCCTCAGTCCGCCGCCGGGAAGTGCCACTGGAAGTACGACAGGGCCGTGGCCCTGGCCTCCACCACCGCCATGCGCGCATCGCGCTCGGTGGTGTCCGTGTGGGCCGCCTGGCTGGTCGACTGCCCTTCCCACTTGCGGTAGATGAGACCGACCTCGCGCGTGAACCACCCGCGGCTGACGGCGTCCAGCGCGAGCAGCAACCCCGTGTCCTCCGAGGCCGGAAGCGCCATCCAGCCGCCGAGCGCGACGAGAAGATCACGGCGTACGAAGAGGGTCGCCGGGTGCACCTGCGCGCGGTAGCTGTGCTCCTGCCAGTGGCGCAGCACCTCGCCGCGCTCGATCGGCCCGCCTTCCGGGTCCTGGTCGAAGCCGAGGGTCGAACCGTCGGGCAGGAGATCGAGGACCCGGGACGTCGTCCAACCGATGCCGCGGTCGGATTCGAGTACGGCCAAGTCGCGGGCCAGCGCGCCGGGAGCGAGCTGGTCGTCGGCGTCGAGGATCTTGACGTAGTCGCCGTCCGCGTCCGCCAGCGCCATGGTGCGCGCCACGCCGGGACCGCCGGCGCGTCCCTGCCGGAAGGTCACCCGCGGATCGTCCGGGACGTGCGGAGCGACTTCTTCGCTGCGCCCGTCCTCGCGAATGACCCAATGCCACTCCCAGCCGTCCGGGAGCTCCTGATCGCAGAGCGACTTGTACGCCTCGGACAGGAACTTGGCGGACGGCGGGTGCACAGCAGTCACGACGATGATGCGCCGGGGCACGGCGTCACCACCTTTCCAGTGGAGTATTGAAGATCATTTCCGTGCGATCGCCGGGCACCGTGACGTACGAGATCTCCACAGGCCGGTCATTGATGTCGTACGAGGTCTTCCGGAGCAGCACGACCGCCGTCCCGGGCGGGAGCTCAAGCTCCTCCGCCTCTTCCGGCGTCGGCGGGCGCGCGGTGACACGCTCCTCTATGCGTCCCAGCTCGATACCGATGGTGAAGAGCTGGTTCATGGTGCCGCCGGGCCACGGCTCCTTGGTCTCATCCAGTAAGGCCGGGTTACCGGAGACGAGATCGTGGATGAGATACGAGGTCACGAGGCTGAACGGAGCGGTTTCGGCGCTGTACCGGGTCCGGTAGGTGCGCTGGAGAAGAAGCGTTCCCTCCGGGACTCCGAAGGCTTCCGCCAACTCCGCGTCCGCCTTCGCCTCGCGGTACGACGCGTGGAAGACGAGGTCGTTGACCGTCAGCCCGGTGTCGTGCTCCGTGGCGCCCGTCTGCAACCGCTTGGGTTCCGGTTGGCGCGCCCGGTCCTTCTCCCACTGATGCCGGACGTTATTGCGCACCACCGTCGTACGCGGGCGACGGACGAAGTTGCCGCGGCCGTGATGCTTTTCGATCAGCCCCTCATCCCGCAGGAGCCGCAGCGCTTCCCTGATCGTCGGCACGCTTCGCCCGAACCGCTCGGCGAGCCTTGTCTCCGTGGGCAGTTGGTCCCCCGGAGCCAGCTGACCCGCCCGGATGGACGCCCTGAGCTCATCCGCGATCCGCTCGTAGACCTTTGCCACCTTGCTCACCGTTCCCGTCGGACGACCTCGATCAGCATACGAGTCATCAAGAGGTCTTGACGAGTCGGGAGCCACAGGCCACCCACACTCCCGGTCGACTCATAAAGAGGACTTGAGGACGAGACCTCTTGGAGTCGACGCCTGGAGGGCCCGGCCTGGAGGGCCCGTGAGGCGGCGCGCTCCCGGCGTCGCCGACGCATCCAGGCAAAGCAAAAGCCCCAGGTCACGGCGAGTGAGTCCTGGGGCTTCCACAGAGCCGCCTTCGGGATTCGAACCCGAGACCTACGCATTACGAGTGCGTTGCTCTGGCCAACTGAGCTAAGGCGGCGCGCCGTCCGCACCATGGTGCGATCAGCAACGCGGCCAAGTCTACACAGGTTCCGGGGGTGCTCCTGACCACCCCAGTTCGAGGGACTCGCGCAGCTCAGGTGCACTTCTTGGCCGCGGGCGGGGCCGTACCCTCCAGGAGGTATGTGTTGATCGCGGTGTCGATGCAGTCGCTGCCCCGGCCGTACGCCGTGTGGCCGTCACCCTCGTACGTGAGGAGCCTGCCGGAGGCCAGCTGGGAGGCGAGGGACTTCGCCCACTTGTAGGGGGTGGCAGGGTCGCGCGTGGTGCCGACCACGACGATCGGGGCGGCGCCCTTCGCCTCGATGCGGTGCGGGGTGCCGGTGGCCTTGAGCGGCCAGTACGTGCAGTTCAGGGCCGCCCACGCGAAGCCCTCGCCGAAGACCGGGGATGCCTTCTCGAAGGAGGGAAGCTCGGCGGCGAGGTTGTCGGGGCCGGAGAAGGAGGGGGGCTGGTCCAGGCAGTTCACGGCCGCGTTGGCGTACATCAGGTTGGCGTACTTCCCCTCCGCGTCCCGCTCATAGTACGAGTCGGCGAGGGTGAGCAGCCCGCTGCCGTCGCCCTTCATCGCGCGGGCCAGGCCGGTGCGCAGTTCGGGCCAGGTCGTCTCGTCGTACATCGCCGCGATCACACCGGTCGTGGCGAGCGCCTCGCCGAGCTTGCGGGACTCGCCGGTCTCGACCGGCTTCGCGTCGAGGTCGGAGAAGAACTTCTTCAGCTGCTTCGACGCCTCCGCCGCCGACACCGTGCCCAGCGGGCAGTCCCCGTGCTGGACGCAGTCCGCCGCGAACGACTCGAACGCCGTCTCGAAGCCCGCCGTCTGGTCGCGGTTCATCTCCAGGGCCGACAGGGACGGGTCCATCGCGCCGTCGAGGACCAGGCGCCCGGTGCGCTCCGGGAACAGCTCGGCGTAGGTCGCGCCCAGGAACGTGCCGTAGGAGGCGCCCACGTAGTGCAGCTTCTCGTCGCCGAGCAGCTGCCGCAGGATGTCCATGTCACGCGCCGCCTCGACCGTGGAGACGTGCGGCAGCACCTTCCCGGAGTGCTTCTCGCAGCCGGCCGCGAAATTCTTGAAGGAGGTCTCCAGCGCCGCCTTCTCGGCCGCGTCGTCCGGGGTCTGGTCGACCTGCGTGTACGCGTCCATCTCCTGGCTCGTCAGGCATTCGACGGGCTCGCTGCGGGCCACCCCGCGCGGGTCGACGGCCACCATGTCGTAACGGGCCCGGACCGGGGCGGGGTAGCCGAGGCCCGCGAACTGCTGGAGGTAGCCGACGGCCGTGCCGCCCGGACCGCCCGGGTTGACCAGGAGCGAGCCGATCCGCTTGCCCGGGCCGGTGGCCTTCTTGCGGGCGACCGCGAGGTTGATGGAGGTGGCCGGCTTGTCGTAGTCGAGCGGCGCCTTCATCGTGGAGCACTCGAAGCCCGGAACGCCGCACGCCCGCCAGGTCAGCTTCTGCTGGTAGTACGTGCGCAGGGCGGCCGACGCCCGGGCGCCCGCGGCCGATGTGGTGGACGCCGTCGCGGTGGTGGACGAGCTGCCCGACGAGCATCCGGAGGCGAGCAGCCCGGCGGTCACGACGACGAGGGCGGAGGAACGGAGCAGGCGCCTGGAGTCCATCCCCGGAGCGTAACCGGGGAGTGACGGCATCTGCCCTGTTGGTCGCCGGACGACGGCTCGTACGAGTGAGTCGGTCAACCCGGGGGCGCCCGTACGCCCCCGCCTCACCGAACACGCCCCCGAGTGCCCGCGCCCCCGGGCCCCGGCCGACGGGCCGGGGACGCCGGTACGCCCCCCGCCCCGCCGAACACGCCCCCGGGTTGCCCGCGCGCCCGCGCCCCGGCCGGCGGTCAGCCCGCCCGCAGCGCCATCGTCATCGCCTCCACCGCCAGCAGCGGCGCCACATTGCGGTCCAGTGCCTCGCGGCAGGCGAGGACCGCCTCTATCCGGCGCAGGGTGGCCTCGGGGCTGGAGCCGCGCGCGATGCGGTCCACCGCGTCCCGTACCTCCTCGTTCGCCAGCTCCAGGCGGGAGCCGAGCTGGAGCGTCAGGACGTCGCGGTAGAAGCCGGTCAGCTCGGTGAGGGCGAGGTCCAGGCTGTCCCGCTGCGTACGCGTCTTGCGGCGCTTCTGACGGTCCTCCAGCTCCTTCATCGCCCCTGCGGTGCCGCGCGGCATACGGCCGCCGGCCTGGCCGCCCAGGGCCGCCTTCAGGTCCTCGGTCTCCTTGACGTCGACCTCTTCCGCGAGCTGCTTGGCGTCCTCGCCGGCCGTGTCGACCAGCTCCTGAGCGGCCTTGAGGCAGCCGCCCACGTCCTCGACGCGAAGCGGCACCTTCAGCACGGCGGCGCGGCGGGCACGCGCGCGATCGTCGGTGGCGAGGCGGCGGGCCCGTCCGATGTGGCCCTGGGTGGCGCGGGCGGCGGCGAGGGCGGTCTCCGGCGGGATGCCGTCACGGCGGATCAGCACATCGGCGACGGCCTCGACCGGCGGCGTCCGCAGCGTCAGATGGCGGCAGCGCGAGCGGATCGTCGGCAGCACGTCCTCCAGCGACGGCGCGCACAGCAGCCACACCGTGCGCGGGGCGGGCTCCTCCACGGCCTTCAGAAGGACGTTGCCCGCGCCCTCGGTCAGCCGGTCGGCGTCCTCCAGGACGATCACCTGCCAGCGGCCGACGGCGGGTGACAGCTGGGCGCGCCGGACCAGGTCGCGGGTCTCCTTGACGCCGATGGAGAGCAGGTCGGTGCGGACGATCTGCACGTCCGCGTGCGTACCGACGAGGCTGGTGTGGCAGCCGTCGCAGAATCCGCAGCCGGGCTGCCCGCCCAGCGCCCGGTCCGGGCTGACGCACTGGAGCGCGGCGGCGAACGCGCGCGCGGCCGTGGACCGGCCCGAGCCCGGCGGCCCGGTGAACAGCCACGCGTGCGTCATCTTCGACGCGTCCGAGACGGGCTCGCCGGCCGAGACCGCGGTCACCTGCGCGTCGGCGTCGCGCGCGGCAGCGGCCAGCTGATCCCGCACCCGGTCCTGGCCGACCAGGTCGTCCCACACCGTCATGGGTCACCGCCTCCGCGCTCTGTTCCGCCCCGTACGTCCCCGCTACGACCCCATTGTGAGGCAGGGGTCTGACAATCCCGCCCGGCGCGGCTTCCCCGCAGGTCAGCCGCAGTGACCCAACACGATCAGCGGCGGTGAACCCGGCCCGGTCAGCGGCGGTGACCCGGCCAGGTCAGCGACGGTGAACCCTGTCCGGTCAGCGGCGGTGACCCGGCCCGGTCAGCGGCGGCGGCCCCTGCGGTCGTCATCGTCGTCGGCGTGCGGCCCGAGCAGCTCGTCGGCGAGCGAGGGCAGGTCATCCAGCGGGGTCTCCTCGGCCCAGTCCGAACGCCGCCTGGACCGACGGCTCTTCTCCGCCTTCGGCTCCGCCCCGGACTGCGCCCCCAACTGCTCGGGGTCGACCTGCGGCAGTTCCCGGGTCCGCTCGTTCGGCCGCTCGGGCTGCTCCCCGCGCTGCTCCCGCTCGTCGCGGAAGAGCCCGGGCGGGAACCGGTCGGCCTCGCGCGCCCCCTCCCGAACGGACGGCAGCACGGTCGTCTCGTCCGCGTCCCGCACGGGCGGCAGCACGGTCGTCTCGTCCGCGTCCCGCACGGGCGGCAGCACGGTCGTTTCAGCCGCGTCGGCGGGGACCTGCGGCAGGACCGTCGTCTCGGCGGGGTCGGCCGGGACCTGCGGCAGGACCGTCGTCTCGGCCGCGTCCGGAGCGGACTGACGCGGCTCGGCCTTGCCGGGGGCGTTCGCGCCCGGCACCGGGACTTCCTGGGTGATCTCGTCGGGACTCACCGCGGGGTCCACATCAGCGTTCGCGTCAGCGCTGGCTTGAGCGTTCGCGTCCGGGTTCACCACGGGCGTGGGGACCGTCACCTCGGAGGCCGACTCCGCCCGGGGCTTCCGCCTCGCGCGCGTGGCCGAAGTCTCGTCCGTGCCCTGGACGGGGGCGGAGGGAGAAGCCGACGCGGTCGCCGCGGCGGCTGCCGCGGCGGTGGCCGCCTCCGCGAGGCGACGGGCCTCCTCCGCCCGCCGCAGCGCCTCCTCAGCCTTGCGCTGCTTCTCCAGGCGGCGCTCCTCGGCCTCGGCGCGCAGCCGGGCCTGCTCCTCCGCCTGCTTGCGCAGCCGCTCCTGCTCGGCCGCGGCGGCCTTGGCCTCCGCCTCGCGCCGGACGCGCTCCTCCTCGGCGAGCCGCCTGGCCTCCTCGGCCCGCAGCCGGGCCTCCTCCGCCTGGCGCTCCTCCTCGCGGCGGCGCGCCTCCTCCAGCTCGCGCCGCTTGCGCTCTTCCTCCTCGGCGCGCAGCTTGGCGAGCTGCGCCTGGCGCTCGCGCTCCAGGCGCTCCTCCTCGGCCTTGCGCGCGGCCTCTTCCTCGGCCTTGCGCCGGGCTTCCTCCTCGGCGGCCTTGCGCGCCTCCTCCTGGGCCTTCACCTCGGCCTCGGAGAGCGGCAGCATCTGGTCGAGCCGGTGGCGTACGACCGTGGTGACCGCCTCGGGCTCCTGGCCCGCGTCCACCACCAGGTAGCGGGACGGGTCGGCGGCCGCGAGGGTGAGGAACCCGGCCCTCACGCGCGCGTGGAACTCGGGCGGCTCCGACTCCAGCCGGTCCGGCGCCTCCGTGAACCGCTCGCGCGCGGTCTCCGGCGCGACGTCGAGGAGCACGGTCAGATGCGGTACGAGACCGCCGGTGGCCCAGCGGTTGATCCGGGCGATCTCGGTCGGCGACAGATCCCGGCCGGCGCCCTGGTAGGCGACCGACGAGTCGATGTAGCGGTCCGAGATGACGATCGCGCCGCGCTCCAGGGCGGGGCGGACCAGCGAGTCGATGTGCTCGGCGCGGTCCGCCGCGTACAGCAGTGCCTCCGCGCGGTTGGAGAGCCCGGCACTGGAGACGTCGAGCAGGATCGAGCGCAGCCGCTTGCCGACCGGGGTCGCGCCCGGCTCGCGGGTCACCACGACCTCGTGGCCCTTGGCCCTGATCCACTCGGCCAGCGCCTGCGCCTGCGTGGACTTGCCCGCGCCGTCGCCGCCCTCAAGGGCGATGAAGAAGCCGGTCGTGGCCGGGGCCTGCACCGGGTCGGCGCCGCTCACCGCGTCCCGCAGATCGCGCCGCAGCGGCACGCCCTGCCGGTCGTCGGTCTTGGCCAGGACGACCGCGGCGACCGGCAGCAGCAGCGCGCCGACCAGCATCAGCGTGAAGCCGGCGCCGCCGTGCGCGAAGACGAACCCGTCGCCCGCGAGGCGGTGCGGGCCGATGGCGGCGGCGACCAGCGGGGCGAGGATCGCGCCGAGGCCGATCGCGACCCGTACGACCGCCTGGAGGTGGTCGGTGGTGCGGGCCCGGCGGTGCTCCTCGGTCTCCTGGTCGATCAGTGTGTGCCCGCTGTTCGCGGCGACACCGGCGGTGACACCGGCGAGCAGCGCGATGAACAGGACCGTCGCGGTGTCCGGCACCAGGCCCATGGCGAGCAGCGCGACACCGGTGACGGCGATGGCGAGCGGGAGCAGCCGCCGCCGGGAGAGCACCGGCAGGACCTTGGGCGCGGTGCGGATGCCCACGCCCACGCCGCCGATCAGGGCGAGGACCAGCAGCGCGAACGCCGCGGGCCCGCCGCCCAGGTCCGCCGCGTGCAGCACGGCCACGGCCGCCGCCGACGCGATGGCGCCCGCGACCGCCCCACAGGCCGGCACGAGCAGCGGGACCGCGCCCGTACGCCCCCTGTCGGGACCGGCGCCGGTCGAGGGCCTGCGCAGCCCCTCCAGCGGCGAGCGGGCGCGCGGAGTCTGGGAGTCCGGAAGTTCGAGCATCGCGAGGACGGACACGGACGCGGCGAAGAGACCGGCCGCCACGTACGAGCCGAGGGCCGCCTGGTGCAGCGAGAACCAGTCGACGCCCTTGCCGAGGCCCTTGCTCACCAGTGCGGCGACCAGCAGGGCGACGGCGGCCACCGGCCCGGACGCGAACGTCGTACGCAGCGACAGGCGCCGCAGCGCGTCCAGATGGTCCGGCAGCGGGCGCACGGCGGCGCCCTCCAGCGGGGGCGCGGGCAGCAGCGCGGGCGCCGCGCTCTCCTTGCACACCGTCCAGAACCGCTCGGCGCCCCCGGCCACGAAGGCGGTGACCAGCAGGAAGACCAGCGCGTTGTCGGGGGTCCAGTCGATCCACAGCGGCGCGACGATCAGCAGCGCGGCACGTACGCCGTCCGCCCCGATCATCGTCCAGCGCCGGTCGAGGGAGCCGCTGGGCGCGGTCAGCGCGGAGACGGGTCCGAGCAGCACCGCCCCGAAGAGGAACGTCGCGAGGACCCGGGCGCCGAGCACCGCGGCCACGGCGAAGGCCGCGCCCCGGTACCCCCCGCCGAGGGCGTCCTCGGAGACGGCCGCCTGCAGGGCCAGCAACAGGAGGACGAGTACGGCGAGGGCGTCGCCGATCCCGCCGACGAATTGCGCGCTCCACAACCGCCTGAGTGGCGGTATGCGCAACAGGGCCCGTACGGCACGCTCGCGTGAGTCTGCGGCTAGGGCGTCGGAGGTGGGGCTCACAGCCACCGTGGGGGTCCCCCCTGCGCCTTCGGAGCTCTGGGGATGCTCGGCTCGCGTCATCCGCCCAGCCTATCCGGAGCGCCCAGATCCCCGAGGGGCCGCCCGAACATACGGGCGGCCGGCTCGCCCACTACCCAGCTGTGGGCATGCGCGCCGCTAGGGCCTGTCGTCAAATTCCCGTCGTCGCCCGAAGGGCGGTCCGGCGGCGTCTGGTGCGTGCTCTCGGCGCACCCGAGGAAAGCCCACGTACGTCCAGTACGAGGGACGGGAATTTGACGACAGGCCCTAGGACCGATGGGGGTCCTCCTCCTGCTCCTTGAGAGCTGGGGAGGGTGGGCACAGCGGCACCCGGTCCGGGGCACCTGCGCACCCCGGACCCGCCGCACCCAGCCGTCCTACTCGGCCGCCGCGGTCTTCTTAGCGGCCGTCTTCTTGGCCGGAGCCTTCTTCACCGCGGCCGCGGTCTTCTTCGCGGCGGTCTTCTTCGCCGCGGTCTTCTTGGCGGGAGCCTTCTTCGCCGCGGCCTTCTTCGCCGTCTTCTTGGCGGGCCCCTTGGCGCGCTTCTCCGCGAGGAGCTCGTAGCCGCGCTCCGGCGTGATGTCCTCCACGCTGTCCCCGGTCCGCAGGGTCGCGTTGGTCTCGCCGTCCGTGACGTACGGGCCGAAGCGCCCGTCCTTCACGACCACCGGCTTCTCGCTGACCGGGTCGGTGCCCAGCTCCTTGAGCGGCGGCTTGGCGGCCGCACGCCCACGCGCCTTCGGCTGCGCGTAGATCGCCAGCGCCTCCTCCAGGGTGATGGAGAAGAGCTGGTCCTCCGACTCCAGCGAACGCGAGTCCGTGCCCTTCTTCAGGTACGGCCCGTAGCGCCCGTTCTGCGCGGTGATCTCGACGCCCTCGGCGTCGGTGCCCACCACACGCGGCAGCGACATCAGCTTCAGCGCGTCGTCGAGCGTGACCGTGTCCAGGGCCATCGACTTGAAGAGCGAGGCCGTCCGCGGCTTCACCGCGTTCTTGCCCGTCTTCGGAGTGCCCTCCGGCAGGATCTCGGTGACGTACGGCCCGTAGCGGCCGTCCTTCGCCACGATCTGGTTGCCGCTGACCGGGTCCGTGCCCAGCTCGAAGTCGCCGCTCGGCTTCGCCAGCAGCTCCTCCGCGTGCTCCACCGTCAGCTCGTCGGGCGCCAGGTCCTCCGGCACGTCGGCGCGCTGGTGGCCCTCGGCGTCCTTCTCACCGCGCTCGATGTACGGCCCGTAGCGGCCGACCCGCAGCACGATCCCGTTCCCCACGGGGAACGAGGAGATCTCGCGCGCGTCGATCGCGCCGAGGTCCGTGACCAGCTCCTTGAGACCGCCGAGGTGGTCCCCGTCGCCGTTCCCGGCGTCGGAGGCCGCACCGGCCACAGCGGCCTCGCCCTCGCCGAAGTAGAAGCGCTTCAGCCACGGCACCGACTGGGCCTCGCCGCGCGCGATGCGGTCGAGGTCGTCCTCCATGCGCGCGGTGAAGTCGTAGTCGACGAGCCGGCCGAAGTGCTTCTCCAGCAGGTTGACCACGGCGAAGCTCAGGAACGACGGGACCAGCGCCGTGCCCTTCTTGAAGACGTAGCCGCGGTCGAGGATCGTGCCGATGATCGACGCGTACGTCGACGGCCGGCCGATCTCGCGCTCTTCCAGCTCCTTGACCAGCGAGGCCTCGGTGTACCGGGCCGGCGGCTTGGTCGCGTGGCCGTCCGCGGTGATCTCCTCGGCCGACAGCGCGTCGCCCTCGGTGACCTGGGGCAGGCGCCGCTCGCGGTCGTCCAGCTCCGCGTTCGGGTCGTCCGCGCCCTCGACGTAGGCCTTCATGAAGCCGTGGAAGGTGATCGTCTTGCCGGACGCGGTGAACTCCGCGTCCCGCCCGTCGCTCGCCCGGCCCGCGATCTTCACGGTGACGGAGTTGCCGACCGCGTCCTTCATCTGGGACGCGACCGTCCGCTTCCAGATCAGCTCGTAGAGCCGGAACTGGTCGCCGGTCAGACCGGTCTCCGCCGGAGTGCGGAAACGATCACCCGACGGGCGGATCGCCTCGTGCGCCTCCTGCGCGTTCTTGACCTTCCCGGCGTACGTACGCGGCTTCTCCGGGAGGTAGTCGGCGCCGTACAACTGCGTGACCTGCGCACGGGCCGCCGAGACCGCGGTCTCGGAGAGCGTGGTGGAGTCCGTACGCATATAGGTGATGAAGCCGTTCTCATACAGCTTCTGGGCGACCTGCATGGTGGCCTTGGCCCCGAAGCCGAGCTTGCGGGAGGCCTCCTGCTGGAGCGTCGTCGTACGGAACGGGGCGTACGGCGAGCGGCGGTACGGCTTGGACTCCACCGAGCGCACGGCGAAGGCCGAGTCGGCGAGGGCGGCGGCCAGGGCTCGGGCGTTCGCCTCCTCGAGGTGGAGGACGTCGCTCTTCAGTTGTCCGTCGGGACCGAAGTCACGGCCCTGCGCCACGCGCCGGCCGTCGACCGTCGCGAGCCGTGCCACCAGCGAGGACGGGTCGGAGGCGTCGCCCGCCCGGCCGGTGGAGAACGTCCCGGTCAGGTCCCAGTACTCAGCAGAACGAAAAGCGATGCGCTCGCGTTCCCGCTCCACGACAAGCCTGGTCGCCACCGACTGGACGCGGCCCGCCGAGAGCCTCGGCATGACCTTCTTCCACAGCACCGGCGAGACCTCGTAGCCGTAGAGGCGGTCGAGGATGCGGCGGGTCTCCTGGGCGTCGACCATGCGCTGGTTGAGCTCGCGCGGGTTGGCGACGGCGTCCCGGATGGCGTCCTTGGTGATCTCGTGGAAGACCATCCGATGGACCGGGACCTTGGGCTTCAGGACTTCCTGCAGGTGCCACGCGATGGCTTCGCCCTCGCGGTCCTCATCGGTGGCGAGGAAGAGTTCATCGGACTCTGCCAGGAGCTCCTTGAGCTTCCTGACCTGGGCCTTCTTATCGGCATTGACGACATAGATGGGCTGGAAGTCGTGTTCGACGTCCACGCCGAGGCGGCGCACCTCGCCGGTGTACTTGTCGGGCACCTCGGCGGCGCCGTTCGGGAGGTCGCGGATGTGCCCGACACTCGCCTCGACGACATAACCGGGGCCGAGGTAGCCCTTGATCGTCTTCGCCTTGGCAGGAGACTCGACGATGACGAGTCGGCGGCCGCCCTTTGCGGTCTCGCTGGTCGGGGACAACTTCGCTCTTCTCTCCGGTCGGCACTCGGGTGGCACGTACGAGCTGTACGGTCGCTGCGGAGTGTGACGGTACAACCCGCCCCCGTGTCAAACAGCAAAAGCCCGCAGCGGCCACTCGAACGGTAACCCGACTTACGGCGAGTGTGCCGCCTGGACCGTCCCAGAACGTTCTGAAAAGCGTTTCGTCCCAGCGCAGACCTGGGCCCGAGCCCGGTCGGCGCGGCGCGGCGCCAGGGGGCCGCCAAAGCTCACAGGCGTGTGAAGCACCACACCCCGGCGAGCAGGAAGACCGCGCCGAAGAAGATGGCCAGCGCCGCCGAGGCCGCGAGCCCGGCCCCGTCCGCCACCGGCGCCCGGTGCCGCACGCGCGCCCCCGTCCACAGCAGCAGCGCGCCCCCGAACAGGACGAAAACCGTCCCCGCGAACACGGCCGGACCGGCCTCCGCCCCACCCATCCCGTTCATGGCGCGGATCCTGGCACCCGCGGGCGGAGCCCCGGCGAACTCCAGGTGAACGGCCGCACCTCCATCCGGCCCAGCGGCGGAGGGACGGGCGTGTTGAGGTGCGGCGGAGGACGTGAGCGGGTGCGGTGGGGCGCGTGGGGCAAGGGGGCCTGTTGTGGCCGGGTTGGCCGGGTTGGCCGGTGTGGTGAGTGGGTGTGGTGAGGCGAGGCGGACGTGCGGGGCGTGCGGTGTTGTTGGCCGAATTCACACCCTTGTTTTCCCTCCCCGCCCCCGCGTCACTCCCCGACCGGCTCCAGGAAGCCCTGGCCGACCAGCATCCGGATCGACTCCGGGGTGCGGTCGCGGAGCTGGACCGGGTCCTCGCCGATCAGCTGCGCGATGGCGTCCAGGATCCGGCCCGCGTCCAGCTGGCCGTCGCAGACACCCGCGAAGCCCGCGCCGACCGTGTCCACCGTGGTGGCCCTGCGCATTCCCCGGTTCTGCCTCAACACCACGTGCTCCGGGTCCTCGGCGCCGGGCAGCCCGACCTGCTCCTGCACGACCTCGTCGGCGAGCCGGAACCGGTCGGCGAGCAGGGCCGCGTCGTCGTGCGTGCGCAGGTACTCCTGACGGGCGAAGTGGGCCCGGATGGTCTCGCCGAGCGGCTGCTCGACGGGGTGCGGCCACTCCTCGACGGTGACCGAAGGCTCCTCGGACCCCGACTTGTGCAACGTGATCCAGCCGAAGCCGATCGCCTTGGTCCTGCGCGCCTCGAACTCGTCGAGCCACGCCTCGTACCGCTCCGCGTAGGCCTCGGGGCCAGTGTGGTGGTCCCCGGCGTCCCGCAGCCACAGCTCCGCGTACTGGGTGACGTCCTGGACCTCGCGCTGCACGATCCAGGCGTCACAGCCGCGCGGCACCCACGAGCGCAGCCGCTCCTGCCACTCCTCGCCGTCCACGTGCTGCCAGTTGGCGAGGAACTGCGCGTATCCCCCCTCGTTCAGCCGCGCCCCCGCCTGCTGAACGAGCGTGCGGCACAGATCGTCCCCGCCCATGCCGCCGTCCCGGTACGTCAGCCGGGCCCCCGGCGAGATGACGAACGGCGGGTTGGACACGATCAGGTCGTACGTCCCCGAGCCCACCGGCTCGTAGAGCGAGCCCTCGCGCAGCTCCGCCTCGGGGGCGCCGGACAGGGCGAGGGTGAGGCGGGTGAAGGCGAGCGCGCGCGGGTTGAGGTCGGTGGCGGTGACCCGGGTCGCGTGCTGCGCCGCGTGCAGCGCCTGGATGCCGGAGCCGGTGCCGAGGTCCAGCGCGGAGGCGACCGGCGTGCGCACGGTGAGCCCGGCGAGCGTGGTGGACGCGCCGCCGACCCCGAGGACCATCCCCTCCTCGCGGCCGCTCGCGCCGCTCGCCCCGCCGACCGCGCAGCCGAGGTCGGAGACGATGAACCAGTCCTGGCCCTCGGGGCCGCCGTACGGACGCACGTCAACCGCGGCGCGCACATCGTCGCCCGTCCGGGTGAGCCAGCCGTCCTCCAGAGCCTCGTCGCCCGGCAGGGCCGCTCTGGCGCGCTCGTACGCGACGGGCTGCTGGAGCAGGAACAGCCGTACGAGCGTGTCGAGCGGCGAGCCGCCGCGCGTGGCCCGCAGCGCGGGCACGGTCTCGCTGCGGGCCAGCGCGGCGTAGGCGGGCGCGCCGAGCAGGTCGAGCAGGCCGTCGGCGGTGAAGTCGGCCGCGAGCAGGGCGTCGCGGAGCCGGGCGGCGCGGTCGGGCACGGGCAGGCCGGCGGGCGAACTGGCGGAAACACTGGTCGTACTCACCCGGCCATTGTGGCGGCTGGCACTGACAAACACCCACGGCCCGGCGCCCACATGGGTCCGGGCCGTGCGAAAAGGCGCCTACGCGCGCGTTGGCGGAGCCTCCGCGACGTGGTCGCGACGGCGCAGCCGCCAGGGCGACGGCGCAGTCGCCAGGGCGCAGTCGCTACTCACCGCTCGCCGAGGACGAGGGCTTGGCCGAGTCGGACGGCTTCGCCGACTCCGAGGGCTTGCCGGACTCGGACGGCTTCGCGGACTCCGAGGGCTCCGCCCCCTGCGCGGCCGAGCCCGAGGGGGACGCCTGCTTGGAGGCGTCGCCGCCGGCGGCGGGCGAGGCCGAGGAGGACGCGGTGGCGGTCTGCTTCTGGCAGCCGGGCTGCTTCTGCATCGCCTTGCCGAGGTCGCCGGACTCCAGCTTCTTGAGGGCGTCGTCGCTGCTCTTGCTGATGGTGTTCAGCTGGTCGGCGACGCCCTTGAGGCCATCGGCGAACTTCGCCTGGTCACCGGTGTCGAGCGCGTCGACCTTCTTCTTGAGGTCGGCGTACGACGTGGAGGACGCCGTCAGCTCCTTGGCGGCCTCCTGCTGCGTCTTGTCGCCGTCCTTGACGGGCGGGACACCGGCCTTGTTGAGGCTGTCGGCAAGCGACTTGTACGCGTCCGAGATCTGCTGGAAGGCAGCCGAGTCCGTCTTCTGGACGTCAACCGGCTTGCTCTCGTCGGCCGTCTGCTTCTCGATGGCGGCGTTGGCGTCAGTGATCTTCTTGATCTGCGGCTGGGCCTGGTCGCAGAAGGTCTTGGCCCAGTCCTTCACCTTCTTGTCCGAGTCGTCGCTGCTGCAACCCGACAGTGCGAGCACCAGTACCGCGCCGCCGGACAGTGCGGCCGCAAGCTTCTTGTTCACCGGATCGGTCCCTTCCAAGGCTCTCGGCCCCGGAACATACACGCCAAGTGGGCGACAACCGCGTGTCGTACGCCTGACCTGCTCGCTTTTGCAGCCATTTGCACCAAGGGAGACAAGGCTCACGGCCACAGAGCGACGGGCGGACGGTGCGTCAATCCGCGCCGTCCGCCCGCCCTTGTGGAGCTGTTGCTAGGAAACGACCGCCGGGTCAGGCGACTTGGCGCTCATCTCGTGGCTTCCCTCGTCGCCCACCGCAACTCCGCGGCGCTTGGAGACGTACACCGCGCCCACGATGACGGCCGTGGAGAGCACCGCCACGACCGTGCGCACGGCGGGGCTGGCGTCCGCCCCGTAACTGAACTTGACCACCGCGGGCGCGATGAGCAGCGCCACCAGGTTCATCACCTTCAGCAGCGGGTTGATGGCCGGGCCCGCGGTGTCCTTGAACGGGTCGCCCACCGTGTCGCCGATGACGGTGGCGGCGTGGGCCTCACTGCCCTTGCCGCCGAAGTTGCCGTCCTCGACCATCTTCTTGGCGTTGTCCCACGCGCCACCGGAGTTGGCGAGGAAGACGGCCATCAGCGTGCCGGTGCCGATCGCGCCCGCCAGGTACGAGCCGAGCGCGCCGACGCCGAACGTGAAGCCGACGGCGATGGGCGCCAGCACCGCGAGCAAGCCGGGGGTAGCCAGCTCCCGGAGCGCGTCCTTCGTACAGATGTCGACGACCCGGCCGTACTCCGGCGTCTCGGTGTAGTCCATGATCCCGGGGTGCTCGCGGAACTGCCGCCGCACCTCGAAGACCACCGCTCCCGCCGACCGGGACACCGCGTTGATCGCGAGCCCCGAGAACAGGAACACGACCGCCGCGCCCAGCATCAGGCCCACCAGGTTGTTGGGCTGTGAGATGTCCATGCTGAGGGTCATCTCGCTGGACTTGGCTCCCACGTCGTTCACCGCGGTGGCGATGGCGTCGCGGTACGAGCCGTAGAGCGCCGCCGCCGCGAGGACCGCGGTGGCGATGGCGATGCCCTTGGTGATGGCCTTGGTGGTGTTGCCGACGGCGTCCAGGTCGGTGAGGACCTGAGCGCCGGCGCCCTCGACGTCGCCGGACATCTCGGCGATGCCCTGCGCGTTGTCGGAGACCGGTCCGAAGGTGTCCATGGCGACGATCACGCCGACCGTGGTGAGCAGACCGGTGCCGGCCAGCGCCACCGCGAACAGGGCGAGCATGATCGACGTGCCGCCGAGCAGGAAGGCCCCGTAGACGCTCAGGCCGATCAGCAGGGCCGTGTAGACGGCCGACTCCAGGCCGATGGAGATACCGGCCAGGACGACCGTCGCGGGGCCCGTCAGCGACGACTTGCCGATGTCGCGGACGGGGCGCCGGGTGGTCTCGGTGAAGTACCCGGTCAGCTGCTGGATGACGGCCGCGAGCACGATGCCGATGGCCACCGCGACCAGCGCCAGGATCCGCGGGTCGCCGCCGTGCGCCTTGATGGCAGTGTCGGTGACCCCGTCCAACTCGGCGTACGTGGACGGCAGATAGATGTAGACCGCCGCCGCCACCAGGGTGAGGGAGATCACCGCGGAGATGAAGAAGCCGCGGTTGATGGCGGACATCCCGCTGCGGTCGGCGCGCCGCGGGGCGACCGCGAAGATGCCGATCATCGCGGTGACCACGCCGATCGCCGGGACGATCAGCGGGAAGGCGAGACCCGAGTCGCCGAAGGCCGCCTTGCCGAGGATCAGTGCGGCGACCAGCGTCACGGCGTAGGACTCGAAGAGGTCCGCCGCCATGCCCGCGCAGTCGCCGACGTTGTCGCCGACGTTGTCGGCGATGGTGGCGGCGTTCCTCGGGTCGTCCTCCGGAATGCCTTGTTCCACCTTGCCGACGAGGTCGGCGCCGACGTCCGCCGCCTTGGTGAAGATGCCGCCGCCGACACGCATGAACATGGCGATCAGCGCGGCGCCGAGGCCGAAGCCCTCCAGCACCTTGGGGGCGTCCGCGGCGTAGACCAGGACGACGCAGGAGGCACCCAGCAGGCCGAGGCCCACCGTGAACATGCCGACCACGCCGCCCGTACGGAAAGCGATCTTCATGGCTTTGTGCGAGACGGCCGTGAGATCTTTTTCAGGTTCGCCTTCCGCAGGGGTCGCCTCGCGGGCGGCGGCCGCCACGCGCACATTCGCGCGTACGGCCAGGCGCATGCCGACGTATCCGGTCGTCGCCGAGAAGAGCGCGCCGATCAGGAAGAAGGCCGACCGGCCCGCGCGCTGCGACCAGTTGTCGGCCGGCAGCAGGAAGAGCAGGAAGAACACCACGACGGCGAAGATGCCGAGGGTGCGCAACTGCCGGGCGAGATAGGCATTCGCTCCTTCTTGAACGGCTGCCGCGATCTTCTTCATCGAGTCGGTGCCCTCGCCGGCCGCCAGTACTTGGCGGACCAGCAGCTGGGCGACGATCAGGGCCGCGAGGGCCACCGCCGCGATGACGATCACGATCAGCCGATTGCCGTCGGTCAGTACCGCGGCCGCGAGTGATGTGGGGTGATCGAGTTCTTGTGGGTTGAAGAGCCCCGCCATTCGTCCTCCTTGACGCTCAGAGCTCAAGATGTGGACGGATTGTAGGGAGCGGAACACGATCAAAACAGGGCGCGGCTAGCGGAATTGACCTTCAGTCGCTACTCAGCAAATGATCGCGCCACGAAAAGGCCCCCGAAAGCGGTAATGGGGCAAAAGCATTGACGGCTGATCAACGATCTAGAGAATAATCGCGAAAAATGAAAAAGGCCCTGCTCAGCAGGGCCTGTACGGCGAGTGGGCGAAGGGCCGCTCAGGGCTCGGCGGTCGCCCCTGTGATCGGCCAGGTCATCCGGATGACACCGCCGGACTCGTCCGAAGTGACCTCCACGTCGTCGACGAGGCCACTGATGACCGCGAGGCCCATCCCGTCCTCCCCGCCGTCGTCCGGCTCGTCCTCGGCCGTGGCACCGCGCACGCCCGGCGCGGCACCCCCGGAACCCGGACCGGGCACCTCGTCCCCGACCTCGATGGAGAACGCCTTCTCCTCCTCGGTGAGGGCGACGCGCACCGGCGCCGTCACCCCGTACGCACGGTGCAGCCCCACAGCACGGCTGCACGCCTCGCCGACGGCGAGCCTGACCTCGTCGAGGACCGCCTCGTCCACCCCGGCTCGGCGCGCCACGGCGGCCGCCACCAGGCGGGCCGTCCTGACGTGTTCGGGCTGGGCGCTGAAGCGGAGTTCAACGGTGGCCATGCGATCCCCCTCGAACGTACGGGCGTGCTTCTCAGGGGCCCCGGGCCGCGAGGTGCCCGGTGCCCCTGTCCTTCCTCCGGAGCCGTCAGTCAGTGGCGTTGACGGCTTCGTCGACCGAGCCGTGGATCGGGAACACCTTGGTGAGCCCGGTGATCCGGAAGATCTTCAGAATGCGCTCCTGGTTGCAGACCAGCCGCAGGGAGCCCTCGTGGGCACGGACACGCTTGAGTCCGCCCACGAGCACGCCGAGGCCGGTGGAGTCGAGGAAGTCCACGCCCTCCATGTCGACAACCAGGTGGTAGCTGCCGTCGTTCACCAACTCGACCAACTGCTCGCGCAGCTTGGGCGCGGTATACACATCAATCTCGCCACCGACCTCGACGACCGTACGGTCGCCACCAGGGCCGGACACATTGCGAGTCGACAGGGACAGGTCCACGGATCCTCCAGCACCTTGCTATCGAGCGGCCGCCCCCTGAGTCTCCCCGGCGGAGCCAGAGAACGGATCGCCAGCCGCGATGGCATTCAATCACTTACCAGCAGCCATGCACGACGCCTTGGGACCATTGTCCGTCACGCCAGTGACACACTCGGTGCCGATGGCCAGGAATCTCCGCCCCAGAACACCCGCCAAGGGCACGGGTGAACGACCCGACCCCGGCATGGTCCTGCACCGGCTCGCATCGGGAGCGGACCGGGCTGCGCGCATCACTCATACGGAGCACTTGCCCCCACGTGAGGGCCGCCATGCAGTCTGGCCGCACCGCATCCGCCCGGAAGTGATCAACGCCATTCAGCGGGCCGGTGTCGAGCACCCCTGGGCGCACCAGGCGGCCGCCGCCGAGCACGCCCTGGACGGCGAGTCCGTCGTGATCGCCACCGGAACCGCCTCCGGCAAGTCCCTGGCCTACCTCGCCCCGGTCCTCAGCACGCTCCTGGACGGCTCCGAGGCCCCGAACGGGCGCGGCGCCACCGCCCTCTACCTGGCCCCGACCAAGGCCCTGGCGGCCGACCAGCGCCGCTCGGTGAAGGCGCTCGCCCAGCCCCTGGGCAACGCGATCCGGGCCGCCGTCTACGACGGCGACACGCCGGTCGAGGAACGCGAATGGGTGCGTCAGTACGCCAACTACGTCCTCACCAATCCGGACATGCTGCACCTGGGCATACTCCCCGCCCACCCCAGGTGGTCCTCCTTCCTGCGCTCGCTGCGCTACGTCGTCATCGACGAGTGCCACACCTACCGGGGCGTCTTCGGCTCCCACGTCGCCCAGGTCCTGCGGCGCCTGCGCCGCCTGTGCGCCCGCTACGGCGCGAACCCCGTCTTCCTCCTCGCCTCCGCCACCGCGGCGCAGCCGTCCGTGGCCGCCCACCGGCTGACCGGCCTGCCCGTCGTCGAGGTCGCCGACGACGCCTCCCCGCGCGGCGAACTGGTCTTCGCCCTGTGGGAGCCGCCGCTCACCGACCTCCACGGCGAGAAGGGCGCCCCCGTGCGCCGCACCGCCACCGCCGAGACCGCCGACCTGCTGACCGACCTGGCCGTCCAGGGCGTCCGCACGGTCGCCTTCGTCCGCTCGCGGCGCGGCGCCGAGCTCGTCGCCGTGATCGCCCAGGAGAGGCTGGCCGAGGTCGACCGCACCCTCGCCCGCCGCGTCGCCGCCTACCGGGGCGGCTACCTGCCCGAGGAGCGCCGGGCCCTGGAGCAGGCCCTGCACTCCGGCGAGCTGCTCGGCCTCGCCGCCACCTCCGCCCTGGAGCTCGGCATCGACGTGTCGGGCCTGGACGCCGTGGTCATCTGCGGCTACCCCGGCACCCGGGCCTCGCTGTGGCAGCAGGCGGGCCGGGCCGGGCGGTCGGGCGAGGGCGCCCTGGCGATCCTGGTCGCCCGGGACGACCCGCTGGACACCTACCTCGTCCACCACCCCGAGGCGCTGTTCCAGCAGCCCGTCGAGTCGACCGTGCTCGACCCGGACAACCCGTACGTCCTCGCCCCGCACCTGTGCGCGGCCGCCGCCGAGATGCCGCTCACCGAGGCCGACCTGGAGCTCTTCGGCCCGGCCAGCCCCGGGCTCATGCCGCAGCTGGAGGCCGCGAAGCTGCTCCGGCGCCGGGCGTCGGGCTGGCACTGGACCCGCCGCGAGCGGGCCGCCGACCTCGCCGACATCCGGGGCGAGGGGGGCCGCCCGGTCCAGATCGTCGAGGCGTCGACGGGACGGCTGCTCGGCACGGTCGACGCGTCCGCCGCCCACACCGCCGTCCACGACGGCGCCGTCCACCTCCACCAGGGCCGTACGTACCTGGTGGAGCGTCTGGACCTGGACGATCCCGACGGCCCGGTCGCCCTCGTCGAGGAGGCCAGCCCGCCCTATTCGACCGTCGCCCGTGACACCACCTCCATCTCCGTCCTCGAAACCGACACCGAGATCCCGTGGGGAGCCGGCCGCCTCTGCTACGGCTCCGTCGAGGTCACCAACCAGGTCGTCTCCTTCCTGCGCCGCAAACTCATCACCGGCGAGGTGCTCGGCGAGTCCAAGCTGGACCTGCCGCCCCGCACCCTGCGCACCCGGGCCGTGTGGTGGACGGTCACCGAGGACCAGCTCGACGCCGCCCGGATCAACCCGGAGATCCTCGGGGGCGCCCTGCACGCCGCCGAGCACGCCTCCATCGGCATGCTGCCGCTCTTCGCCACGTGCGACCGCTGGGACATCGGCGGCGTCTCCATCCCGCTGCACCCGGACACCCTGCTGCCGACGGTCTTCGTGTACGACGGCCACCCGGGCGGCGCCGGGTTCGCGGAGCGCGCCTTCCACACCGCGCGGGAGTGGCTGACCGCGACCCGGGAGGCCATCGCGTCCTGCGAGTGCGAGGCGGGCTGCCCGTCCTGCGTCCAGTCCCCCAAGTGCGGCAACGGCAACGACCCGCTCCACAAACGAGGCGCGGTCCGCCTCCTCACGGAACTGCTGCGGGGGGCGCCGGGGGTGGCGGGCGAGGAGGGCCCGGCGGCTCCGGAGGCCCCGGGGGCTCCGACGACTCCTGAGACCCCGGCGGCCTCGACGGCTCGGACAGCTCCGACGGCTCCGGAGACCCCGGTGGCTCCGACCGCTCCGGAGACCCCGGTGGCTCCGGCGCCCCCGGCGCCCCCGACGGCCTCGGAGACCCTGGAGGCTCCGCCGGGCGGCGACCCCGCAGCTCGGGGGCGTGGAGCTGCTCCTGCCCCGGGCCGGGGCGCTGCGGCAGGAACCGGTACGGAGGAGGAGCCGCCGGACCCGCCCGGGCCCTGACCTCCGGCGCGTACGGGCCGAACCTCGCCCGTACGGTCACGTCGGCGATCTCCCCGGTCACCGTGCACCGCACCACCTCGCCGCCCTGCGCTCCGGCGACCCGGGTCGCCCCGGCGCAGGCGTCAGCCGCCCCCCACAGCGCCCGGTCAGCCGCCGCCAGCGCGGCCATGTCCGCCGCACCGCCCGCCCGGTGCCGGGCCGCCACTGCCTGCCCGAGGGCGAGAACAGCCGCGAACACCACGCAGAGGGCGGAGGCGGCCACCGCCACCCAGACGGACGCCGAGCCCCGGTCCCGAGCGTGGTCCCGAGCGCGGGCGTGGGCGCCTGCCGCCCGGGCGGGGATCCCTCCTGCCCGGGCCTGAAGGGCTGCCGCCGAGGCGCGAATGCCTCCTCCCTGGGCCTGAAGGGCTGCCGCCCGGGCGCTCAGGCCTTCTCTGAGCCCACCGCGCATCCTCGGCCTCCTCACCGCTCCTCCCCCGCCACGGGCTGCCCTGCCGCCGGCTCCCCCACCGTGTCCTCCGCCAGCGCGGCCGCGTCCGCGCTCAGCGTCAGGGCCAGCGCGCGGGGCCCCGGGGTCGGGGCCTCTACCCGTACGCGCCACAGGTCGCCGTCCCGCCGGAGCGCCACCCGCGCCCCGCTCGGGGCCGCCGAGCGGGTTGCGGCAAGGACGGCACCCTCGGCCTCGGACCGCGCGGCCGCCCTGACCCCCGCCCGGGCCGCGTCCAGGCACTCGATCTGGGCGGCCGCCGCCATCAGCGCCCACAGCAGGGCGAGGGCGAACAACGCCAGCGCCGGTATCACCACGGCCGCCTCGGCCGTCACGAAGCCCCGGTCGATCCTGAGAGCTCCTCCCAAGGGCCGACGCCACCGGCCCCGGCCCAGCCTTCGGCCTCTCCCGGACCGAGGGCCTCTCCCGGACCGAGGGCCCCGCCCGGGGCGGGCGCCGCCCACCCCGGAACCGCCACCCTCAGAGCTGCACATCGAGCGCCCTCTCCACCAGCGACTGAAGCGCCGTGGAGACGGCCCCGCTCGTCACCACCTTGTAGAGCACCGCCGCGAAGCCGCACGCGGCGATCGTTCCGACCGCGTACTCGCTGGTCGTCATACCGGCGTCCCGGCGCACCCGTCGCGCGACGCACCGCATCCATGCCTTCATCCCAACCCCATGTGTGTGAGTCCAGTCCTGCTGTTGCACTGTCGAGTTCTTGCACTGCCGATTTCTTGCGCTGTTGCGCCGTTGCGCTGTTGCGCCGTTGCGCCGTTGCGCTGATTGAGTGAGCTGTGGAGGGCCCGCTCAAGTGAGCTGTTGAAGGCCCGCGTCGTCGGCCCACGCCTCAGCGCTTGAGCAGGCCGCCCGCCAGCCCGATCACCACCGGCGCCACCCCCGCCGCCAGGAACGCGGGCAGAAAGCAGAGCCCCAGCGGCCCAGTGATCAGTACGCCCGCCCGCCGGGCCCGGGCAGCCGTCGTCCGTGCCCGCTCGGCACGGCATCGCTCGGCCACGCGTCCGACCGGGCCCGCCGCGGGCGCGCCCGACGAGGCGGCTCGCTCCAGGCACCGGGCCAGCCCGGCCGCGCCCGGTATCGCCCCCAACCTCCCCCACGCCTCGACCGGATCGCCGCCCAGCCGCAACTCGGCGGCGATCTGGGCCAGCCGCCGCCCGACCGGTCCGTCCAGCGACTCCCCCACGGCCCCGGCCGCCTCGCGCGGACCCGCTCCGGCCGACAGACAGGCGGCCAGCAGATCGGCCGCGAGCGGCAGTTCCGGGTCCACCGCTCCGGCCCCGGGGCGCGCCGGTGGCTTCCGGCGGCGCCCCCAGCGCCGGATCCCGTACGCCGCTGCCAGCCCCGCCACGGCTCCTGCCATCCCGCCGATCAGTACGTACGCGGCGGCCAGCACCCCCAGCGGCCCGGCCCAGGCCCGGACGAGCGGCCCGCGCGCCGCGCCACCGCCCAGCAGCCGGGCGATCGGCAGCCACCTGGCCGGCGACCACCTGGCCGGTAGCCAGGCCTGCGCCCTATTGCGCCGCGCGGGCCCCGCCCAGGCCCCCGCTGCTGCATCCGCTGCATCCGCATCCGCTTCCGCTTCCAGAGCCGCCGCGAGCAGTTCCACGACCCGCCGCCGCACCGCCCTCTCCCGTCTGCGGCGTGCCACCTCCAGCCCCATCCACAGGAGGAGGGCCGCGATCGCCACCATCACCCCCAGCCTGTGGAAAACATCCCCGTGGAGAACGTCACCGTGGAGAACGTCACCACGGAGAACGCCCTCGTGGAGAACACCCCCGTGGAAAACATCTCGGAGCGCTTCTCCGCCCCCGCCCGCGCCCCCGGGCCCGAGACGCCCGCTCACCCCCGTTCCCCCGCCCGGGTGATCCGCGCCGTCCAGTACAGCCCCGCCGCCTCCAGAACCCCGGCCAGAGCCAGGCAGCCGAGCCCGGCGGGGGTGTGCAGCAGCACCCGCAGGGGGTCCGCTCCCATCGCCGTACCGAGCAGGAGGCCGAGGGCGGGCAGCAGGGCCAGCAGGGCAGCCGTCGTGCGCGGCCCGGTCAACTGGGCCCTCAGCTCCTCCCGTTGGTCCCGCTCGGCCCGCAGCGCGGCCTCCAGGCGCTCCAGGCCGGCCGCGAGGCCCGCGCCGCCGTCGACCGCCACCTGCCAGCACGCGGCCACCCCCGCGAGCCCTTCCGCGCCCGGCTCGCGGGCCGCCTCGCGCAGGGCCCCGGGCACATCGCCGCCGAACCGTGCCGCCGCCAGCACCAGTGGCTCGGCGCCGCCCAGCGCCTCCGTGTCCCGGGTGGCCAGCGCCAGCGCCTGGCCGGGCTGGCGTCCCGCCCGCAACTCCCCGGCGACCGCCCCGCACCAGGAGACGACCTCGTCGGCCCGGAGCCACTTCCCCCGCTCGCGCTCCCGGGCCCGCAGCCGCCGCCCCACCAGCGGCACCGCCACCGCCCCGGCGGCCAGCGGCAGCACCGAGCCCGCCAGCACCGCCACGACCACCGCGGCCGGCAGGCACAGCCACTCCACCCGCGCTTTGGCACGCAACCGCCCCCAGAGCCGTCCCCACGGCGGCTCCTCGGGCTCCACCGCGCCTCCCGCGACGATCAGCCGTGCCCTGCGCAGCCCCTGCTCCCGCCCCACCGAGAGCCAGGCCGCCGCGAAGGCGCACACCGCCGCCGCCGAGACCGGTGTGAACGGCCCGGGCGGGCCCGACGCCGTCCAGGCCGTCACCACGCACCCCCGAGCAGCACCCGCAGCCGTTCCCAGCCGCGTTCCTGGATGAAGCCGCCCATGCCCCAGCGCAGCGCCGGGACGGCCACCACCAGCCCCGCCGCGTCCCGCTCAAGGACCCGGACCTCGGCGACCCGGCGCCGCCCGGACCTGTCCCGCACGAGATGGAGCACCACCGAGAGCGCCGCCGCCAACTGGCTGTGCAGGGCCGCCCGGTCGAGCCCGGCCGCGGTGCCCAAAGCCTCCAGACGGGCGGGCACGTCCGCTGCCGTATTGGCGTGCACCGTGCCGCAGCCGCCCTCGTGGCCGGTGTTGAGCGCGGCCAGCAGGTCTGTCACCTCGGCGCCGCGCACCTCGCCCACGACCAGCCGGTCCGGCCGCATCCGCAGCGCCTGGCGCACCAGGTCCCGCAGGGTCACCAGGCCCGCGCCCTCCTGGTTGGCGGGTCGTGACTCCAGCCGCACCACATGGGGATGGTCGGGCCTCAACTCCGCCGAGTCCTCGGCCAGGACGATGCGTTCACGCTCTCCGACGAGGCCGAGGAGCGTCGACAGCAGGGTGGTCTTGCCGGTGCCCGTACCCCCGCTCACCAGGAACGAGGTCCGGGCCTCGATGAGCGCCCGCAGCACGCCGTCCCCGCCCGGCGGCACCGTCCCGGCGGCGACCAGTTCGTCCAGCGAGAAGGCCCTGGGCCGCACCACCCGCAGCGACAGACAGTCCGCCCCGACCGCGACCGGTGCCAGCACCGCGTGCATCCGGGTCCCGTCCGGCAACCGGGCGTCCACCCAGGGACGGGCGTCGTCGAGGCGCCGTCCGGCGACCGCCGCCAGCCGCTGGGCCAGTCGGCGCACCGCGGCCGTGTCGCTGAAGCGGACCCCGGTGAGTTCGAGCCCGGCGCCCCGGTCCACCCAGACCCGGTCCGGGGCCGACACCAGGACGTCCGTCACCGCGGGATCGGCGAGCAGCGGCTCCAGCGGGCCCGTGCCGACCAGCTCGGAGCGCAACTCCTCGGCACCGCCGAGGACTTCCGTGTCACCCAGCAGCCTCCCCTGGGCCCGCAGCGCCGCCGCGACCCGGGCCGGGGTCGGCTCGGCCCCGCTCTCCGCGAGCTGCCGGCGCACCGCGTCGAGCAGCGGCCTGGGCGACGCCCCCGCCGGGCCCGGCCCGCCCGGCGCGCCACCCGAAGGCACCCCCGCACCCGCACCCACGCTCATGCGCCCCGTATCCACACGCCCCGCACTCGGACGCCCCGTACGCACGCGGCCCGCGCTCACGCGACCCGTACTCATGCGACCGCACCCCCCATCAGCGCCTGCTCCCAGAAGGCCGTGCAGAAGCGGGAGAGGGGGCCGCGCTCGTCGCTGCCCGGCGGGGCACCCTTCTCCTGGGCCTCCAGCAGGCCGTACTCCACCGGGAGTTCACCTGCGAGCGGGAGCCCCAGGGCGGCCGCCACCCACTGCTCGTCGAGCCCCGCCGCATACGGACCCCGCACCACCGCGCGCAGGTCCCGCAGCACCATGCCGACGGAGGAGGCGACCCGGTTGGCCGCCGCGACCGCCCGCAGTTCGGCGGGTACGACCAGCAGGCCCAGGTCGAGCTGGGCCAGGGCCTCCGCCACCGCGTCGTCCACGCGCCTGGGCAGGTCGACGACCACGACGCCACCGCGTCTGCGCGCGGCAGCCAGGACCGCCCGCATCGCCTCCGCCGGGATCGCCACCGAGTCGCCCCGGTCCCAGCTGAGCACGCGCAGCGCGTGCAGATGCGGCAGTGACTCCTCCAGCGCGCCCCCGGCGACCCGGCCACGGGAGGCGGCGAAATCCGGCCACCGTCTGCCCTCGGCCTGCTCGCCCCCGAGGAGCACGTCGAGGCCGCCTCCCAGGGGGTCGCCGTCGATGAGCATGGTGCGCCGGCCGGCTCTGGCCGCGGTCACCGCCAGGGCGCAGGCCAGCGTCGAGGCGCCGGCTCCGCCCCGCCCGCCGACCACTCCGACGGTGAGCGCCTGGCGGCCCACGCCCTCCGCCGCGTCCGCGATCCGGTCGACCAGCCACTGCTCCGCGTCGGGCAGCCGCAGCACGTGGTCGGCGCCGATCTCCACCGCGCGCTGCCACACCCCGGGGTCGTCCTGGTCCCGCCCGACGAGCAGGACTCCGCGCCTTCGCGCGGCGCCGCGCACCCGGGCGGCCGCGTCGTCCCCGACCAGGATCAGCGGTGCGCTCTCCCAGCCGGAGCGGCGCTCGGGGACGGTGTGATGCACCTCGGGCTCGGCCCCGGCGGCGGCGCACAGCCGCAGCAGATCGTCGAGCAACGCCTCGTCCTCGGTGACGATCAGCGGGCCCGCACGCCGCCCCTGAGTGCCCTCGGACCGGTCGGAAGCCATGGATCCGTCCACGATCTCCGCCCCCTCTCACTGCGATTCCTCGCGTCCGCGGATCTCGCGAACTGGAATCACGGTGGAGCGGTTCCGGAAATCAAGTGGATCTTGGTCGAAAACTGTGGACAACTCGCCGGTTGTGAATATTCCGCTCACCTATACCGGTGACTTCCAGAGCGCACCGGAACCGTTACGCTCCGTGACGAGTTTGGACAGGCAGAGGGAGGAGCCGACGCGGCCCGAGGGAGGGGGAAGGATCGTGTGCGAGGCCCGAAAAAGCATCCGGACATGCGACGACCCCCGCCGGGGGGGAGAGCGGGGGTCGTCTCTCCGGCCGACTCGGGGGGGGAGGAGCCGGACCGGGTTAGCACGGTCGCGAACGATCCGTGACTTCCATGGTGTACCCGAGAGCCTTCTCAGGCAAACCCACACGCCCCAGCGTACGCCGAATGGTGGGCGCCTATGCTCGCCTTCGTGGAAAACCACTCCTTGCCGCGGACCGCCGCCTTCTTCGACTTGGACAAGACAGTCATTGCCAAGTCGTCGACTCTCACGTTCAGCAAGTCCTTCTATCAAGGGGGGCTCATCAACCGCCGGGCCGTGCTGCGTACGGCCTACGCACAGTTCGTGTTCCTCGCGGGCGGCGCTGACCACGATCAGATGGAGCGGATGCGCGAGTATCTGTCGGCGCTCTGCAAGGGCTGGAACGTCCAGCAGGTGAAGGAGATCGTCGCCGAGACGCTCCACGACCTGATCGATCCGATCATCTACGACGAGGCCGCCTCCCTCATCGAGGAGCACCACACCGCGGGCCGCGACGTCGTGATCGTCTCGACCTCGGGCGCCGAGGTGGTCGAGCCGATCGGCGAGCTGCTCGGGGCGGACCGCGTGGTGGCCACCCGAATGGTCGTGGGCCCCGACGGCTGCTTCACGGGCGACGTCGAGTACTACGCCTACGGCCCCACCAAGGCGGAGGCCGTCAAGGAGCTCGCCGCCTCCGAGGGCTACGACCTGGCCCGCTGCTACGCGTACAGCGACTCGGCGACGGACGTCCCGATGCTGGAGGCGGTGGGCCACCCCTTCGCGGTCAACCCGGATCGGGCACTCCGGCGCGAAGCGGCCATCCGAGATTGGCCGGTTCTCGTCTTCAACCGACCCGTTCGACTCAAGCAGCGGCTGCCCGCGCTCTCGATGCCGCCCCGACCGGCCCTGGTCGCGGCGGCCGCCGTGGGCGCCGCGGCGGCCACAGCGGGGCTGGTCTGGTACGCCACCCGGCGGCGCGCCGCGGCCGCGAGCTGACGCGAGGGGGCAGCGCCTTCCGGCGAGCCTCCGATCAGCACTGACCGTTTCCGCCGTGTTTGAACCTAAAAGTAAAGAAGTGCAGTCAGGGGTTCCGCTTCACCCCGGCCTGGAGTACAAATAAGGCAACGGCCCGCGAGACCTGGGACATCCGAGAGGATCACCTTCTACGCAACACGGCCCCACGGACCGAGCATGGACATCGAGCACCCACGCGACGTCGACCCGTCGATTACGGGCCAGCCGCACCAGGTGACGGGCAAAGTTCCAGACCTGATGGGCAACATTCGAGGACGCTTGGTAACACGGTGAACATGCCAGCGGCGGTACCGATCCGGTACCGCCGCAACCCTTTTCCGGCGCCCTGTTTCCTGGGCCGCGCGGCCTACGACATCGTCTACGCCGCTCCGCGCTGAAGCGCCTCACAGACGGCCGTCGACTCCCGTACACCGAGCTCGATCGAGCGCCCGCAGTGCGTGATCCAGGCCGCCACACCCTCCGGCGTCCCCGAGGCGTAGCCGTCCAGCGCCGCCGCGTACGCCGCGCGCCCCTGCTCCGCGTGGCCGACCTCGGCCGGGCAGATCGACTTCGGGTCCAGACCGCTGCCGATGAGCACGATGCGCTCGGCGGCCCGCGCGACCAGCCCGTTGTAGGAGCCGAACGGACGCAGGGCGAGCAGTTCGCCGTGTACCACCGCGGCCGTGACCAGCGCCGGGGCCGAGGACCCCGCGATGATCAGCTGCGAGAGCCCCTCCAGGCGGCCCGCCACCTCGTCCGCGTCCGGCAGCGGCAGCTCGATCAGCGGCTCGTCCACCGGCTCACCGTGCTGACGGGGCCGGCCGACCGTGTCGGCGGAGTCGGCGGCCGCGACCAGGTGCAGCCGGGCGAGCACCCGCAGCGGCGACTGCCGCCAGATGGAGAGCAGCTGGCCGGCCTCGGCGGTCAGCCGCAGGGCCGCGCCGACCGCGCGCGCCTCGGCCTCCGAGCCGAAGTCGGTGCGCCGCCGCACCTCTTCCAGCGCCCAGTCGGCGCCGGAGAGCGCGGCACTGCCGCGCGCCCCGCGCAGCGCCGCCTCCGAGGTGATCTCATTGCTGCGCCGCCGCATGACACGGTGCCCGTAGACCCGGTCGACGGCTTTGCGTACGGAGTCCACGGCGTCCGGGACACCCGGCAGCGAGCCCAGGGCGACAAGCGGATCGGCGGCCGACGAGGCGTTCGTACTCATAAGTAGCGAGGCTACGCGCCCCCGGCCCACACCCCACCTTCGAGTGGTCTTCTTCACTCGTCACCCCTACATGGTGCTGTCGCACGATTACCGTTGGTGAACATGAAGATCGCTTTCGTAGGGAAGGGCGGCAGCGGCAAGACCACGTTGTCCTCGCTCTTCATCCGCCACCTCACCGCCAACGAGGCCGCCGTGCTCGCGGTCGACGCCGACATCAACCAGCACCTGGGCGCCGCGCTCGGGCTCGACGAGGCGGAGGCCGCGCAGCTGCCCGCGCTGGGCGCACAGCTGCCGCTGATCAAGGAGTATCTGCGCGGCACCAACCCCCGTATCGCCTCCACCGAGACGATGATCAAGACCACGCCTCCGGGCCGCGGCTCACGGCTGCTGCGGATCCGCGAGTCGAATCCGGTGTACGAGGCGTGTGCGCGGCGGGTGGTGCTCGACGACGGGGACATCCGGCTGATGGCCACCGGCCCGTTCAACGAGTCCGATCTGGGCGTGGCCTGCTACCACTCGAAGGTCGGCGCGGTGGAGCTGTGCCTGAACCACCTGGTGGACGGGCCGGACGAGTACGTGGTCGTCGACATGACGGCCGGGTCGGACTCGTTCGCGTCCGGGATGTTCACGCGTTTCGACATGACCTTCCTGGTGGCCGAGCCGACCCGCAAGGGCGTGTCGGTGTACCGCCAGTACAAGGAGTACGCACGGGACTTCGGGGTCGCGCTGAAGGTCGTCGGCAACAAGGTGCAGAGCCAGGACGACCTGGACTTCCTGCGGGCCGAGGTGGGCGAGGACCTGCTGGTCACGGTCGGCCACTCCGACTGGGTGCGCGCGATGGAGAAGGGGCGCCCGCCGCGCTTCGAGCTCCTGGAGGCCGACAACCGGCTCGCCCTCCAGGCCCTGCAGAACGCGGCGGACGACTCGTACGAGGCGCGCGACTGGGAGCGGTACACGCGGCAGATGGTCCACTTCCATCTGAAGAACGCCGAGAGCTGGGGGAACGCGAAGACGGGGGCCGACCTGGCGGCCCAGGTCGACCCCGACTTCGTCCTGCGGGAGGAGCTGCGGGAGGAACTCGCGGTTCCGCAGCCGAGCTGACCTCGCGAGCGCGGCTCGCGGAGGGGGTCAGCGCGCGGCGGCCTGCTTGAGGCCGGGCTGCGGGAGCGGCTTGACCCGCTGGACCGGAGCGGCGGGCTGGGCGGCCAGGAAGGCCGTCCAGCCGCCCTTCGGCGCCTCTCCGACCTTCAGCTGACGGAATTTGTCGAGTGTCGACGGGTCCTGCGCGTCCAGCCAGTCGGCGAGCTGGCGGAACGACACGCAGTGCACGTCGCGCTTGACGCAGACCGTCTTGATCGTGTCCTCGACGGCCCGCATGTACGTGCCGCCGTTCCAGGACTCGAAGTGGTTGCCGATGATCAGCGGTGCCCTGTTGCCGTTGTACGAGCGGTCGAAGGCCTGGAGCAGGCCGTCGCGCATCTGGTTGCCCCAGTGCTCGTGCTGGTCGGCGTCGCCCGTCACCGCCCCCGACTGGTTCATGTAGAAGTTGTAGTCCATGGACAGCGTCTGGAAGCCGCGGCCCGGGACCGGCACCAGCTGCATGGACAGGTCCCAGATGCCGTTGCCGTTCTTCTTCGGCCACACCTGGTCGTTGACGCCGCTGGTGTCATAGCGCCAGCCGAGCTGGCCGGCCGCCTGCACGAAGTTCTTGCGGCCCTCCAGGCAGGGCGTGCGGCCGCCGATGAGCTCCTTGTCGTAGTCGAACGGAAGCGGTGCCTCCGCCGTGAGCCCGGAGTTGGACTTCCAGTTCTTCACGAACGACTTGGCCTGCGCGATCTCGCTCTTCCACTCGTCCACCGACCAGGTGCCGACGCCGCCGTCGTTCCCGCAGAAGTGGCCGTTGAAGTGGGTGCCGACCTCGTTGCCCTCCTGCCACGCACCGCGCAGCTGGGTGACCGTGTCCTTGATGCCCTTGAGGTCGTTGAACCCGATGTCGCTACTGCCCGGCGAATGCTTGGGCGCGGTGTACCGCTCGCGCTTCTCCTCCGGGAGCATGTACACACCGCTGAGGAAGTACGTCATCGTCGCGTTGTACTTCTTGCCGACCTCGCGGAAGTGGGAGAACAGCCGCTGGCTGTCCTCGCCCGCGCCGTCCCAGGAGAACACCACGAACTGCGGCGGCTGCTGACCGGGCGCCAGCTTGCGCGGCTTCAGCAGATGGGGCTGGAGCCCGGTGAACGCGGTGGAGCCGTCCCCGATCAGGCGCACGGCGCTCTTGGGGGCGGCGGCGCCGGCCGCTCCGGGGCCGGGCACGGCCGCCTTGGTCCCGTTGCCCACCGAACATCCGGCGGCGACCGCGACCAGCGCGGCGACGACGGCGCCAGTGGCGATCCTCTTCGTGGCGGCCATCATCCGCCCACCCTCTTCCTCGCAGATCAGCCGATCCGAAGATCGCTTGCACTGAATGTCATGAAATCGCCGCAAAAGTGACACGCAGCATGGGGGAAGGAGACGCGACAGGCCGCACGAAAAGCTGCTTATTCACCATTGAGAGTGAACCGTTGGCCTATTTGCCCTAAATGCGCAGCGCTGACCTTTACTCTGCATTACGATTCGTTTACCGAGAGTTGAGAATCCCGCCGCTGCACGCCGTGACCCACGGCCGCGACCCCCACATCCGCGACCGCGCTGCCCCGGAGGAGACGGGAAACATGTCTGCCTGCGCCCCCACTCGCACCCAGCCCCTCACTCACACCGACAGCCAGCACCCACACCCCCCGCCCTTCAGGAAGGGAGGCCGCCGCTTCCGGATCGCCGGAGCCGATCTGTCCGCATCCGTCACCGTCTTCCTGCTCGCCGTCCCGATGTCGCTCGGCCTCGCCGTCGCCATCGACGCCCCGCTGGAAGCCAGCCTCATCGCCGCCGGTGTCGGCGGCATCGTCGCCGGGCTGCTCGGCGGCTCACCGCTCCTTGTCAGTGGCCCCTCCGCCGGACTCACGGTGGTGTCGGCCGAGTTGATCCAGAGCTACGGCTGGCGCACCACCTGCGCCATCACCGTTCTCGCGGGTCTGCTCCAGATCGCACTCGGCTCACTGAAGACGGCGCGCTCCGCGCTCGCCGTGAGCCCCGCCATCGTGCACGGCACCCTCGCCGGCATCGGCGCCGCCATCGCGCTCGCCCAGCTCCACATCGTCCTGGGCGGCTCCCCACAGAGCTCGGCCGTCGACAACGCCCAAGCTCTCCCAGGCCAGTTGGCCAAGGTCGGCCCTGCCGCACCCCTCATCGGGGCGCTCACCATCGCCGTGCTGATGACGTGGCCCCGCCTTCCGGGGCGCTTCGGGCAGGCCCTGCGCCGTATCCCCGCCGCGCTCGCCTGCGTGGTGATCGCCACCGGGGCGGCGGCCGTCGCCGCGCCCGGCATCGCCCGGGTCGACCTGCCCTCCTGGGACGCCCATGTGCTGCCCGAGCTGCCGCATGGGCCGGTGGCCGGGCTGGCCTCCGCCGTGCTCACGGTGACGCTGGTGGCCAGCCTGGAGTCGCTGCTCTCCGCCGTCGCCGTGGACAAGCTGGCCGCCGAGCGCCCCAGCGGCGCCGCACCCGCCCGGGCCGACCTCGACCGGGAGTTGCGCGGACAGGGCATCGCCAACGCCCTCTCCGGGCTGCTCGGCGGAATGCCCGTCTCCGGGGGCGCGGTGCGTGGCAGCGCCAACGTGAGAGCGGGGGCGACCAGCCGCGCCTCCACCGTGCTGCATGGGGCGTGGGTGCTGCTCGCCGCCGGTCTCCTGGTGGCCGTCCTGGAGTGGATCCCGCTGGCGGCGCTGGCCGCGCTGGTGATGATGGTCGGCATCCAGATGGTGTCCTTCGCCCACATCCGCAACGTCCACAAGCACCGCGAGTTCATGGTGTACGTGGCGACGGTGGCCGGGGTGCTCCTGTTCGGGGTGCTCCAGGGCGTGGTCATCGGGATCGGCGTGGCCGTCGCGGTCGCGCTGCGCCGGGTCGCGCGGACCCGGATCACGGTGCACCGCCAGGACGACCTGTCGTATCTGGTGAGCGCACGCGGGCAGTTGACGTTCCTGGCCGTGCCCCGGCTGACCCGGTCGCTCAACCAGGTGCCCCAAGGGGCGAGCGCCGTCGTGGAACTGGACGGCTCGTTCATGGACCACGCCGCGTACGAGGCACTGCACGGCTGGCAGGCCGCGCACACCGCGCGCGGTGGCGAGGTGCGGATGACCGGCCGCTCCGGCGCGCGGATCACCGAGCCCGCCTCCGGCTCGCAGAACTGCTGCCGGCCCTGGACCCCCTGGCGCAACCACCACTGCCACGACAAGGCGTCGGCGCCCCGGCGACACGGGCATCAACTGGCCAGCGGGCTCAGCTCGTTCCAGCGCAACACCGCGCCGCTGGTGCGGGACGAGCTGGCGCGGCTGGCGCGCGAGGGACAGCAGCCCTCCCAGCTCTTCCTCACCTGCGCGGACTCCCGGCTGGTCACCAGCATGATCACGTCGAGCGGCCCGGGCGATCTGTTCACCGTGCGCAACGTCGGCAATCTGGTGCCCCCGCCCGGCGCGGAGTGCGGCGACGACTCGGTGGCGGCGGCGATCGAGTACGCGGTCGAGGTGCTGCGGGTCGAGTCCATCACCGTCTGCGGGCACTCCGGCTGCGGGGCGATGCAGGCGCTGCTGAACAGCAAGCCGGACGCCCCGCAGACGCCCCTGCGGCGGTGGCTGCGGCACGGGCTGCCCAGCCTGGAGCGGATGGCGAGCCGCAAGCACGCCTGGGCGCGGATCGCCGGGCGGCTGCCCGCCGACGCCGTCGAGCAGCTCTGTCTCACCAATGTGGTGCAGCAGCTGGACCATCTGCGCCGCCATGAGTCGGTGGCGCGGCGGCTGGCCGAGGGCACGCTGACGCTGCACGGGATGTACTTCCATGTGGGCGAGGCGCAGGCGTACTTGCTGGCCTCCGACGACTGCGAGGAGGTGTTCGAGGGGGTGGGGCCGACGGCCCTTGAGGCGTCCTGCACCTGAGGTGGTGCTGCGACACCTCAGGTGCTCCGGCGCCTGACGTGGCGCCGGGGCGCGGGGCGCCGAGGGAGTGGGGCGCCGGGGGCAGGGGCGCCAGGGGCATAGGGCGCCGTGCCTCCTACGTATGCCTGAACCCAGGGCGGACCTGGTCCGTGAGAACGTCTGATGACACGCCGACGCCCCGGACCCCTTACAGGTCTAAACCAATTTTCGGGAGACTCTTGTCACCCGGCGATTGGCCTGATGAGCTATGGCCCGGGACACATAGGCACATAGGACGCCCTGGGAAAGGGAGATGTCGTGAGCAACGAAAGCCTGGCCAACCTCTTGAAGGAGGAGCGCCGGTTCGCTCCTCCTGCCGAGCTGGCTGCCAACGCCAACGTGACGGCGGAGGCGTACGAGCAGGCCAGGGCTGACAGGCTGGGCTTCTGGGCCGAGCAGGCCCGGCGCCTCACCTGGGCCACCGAACCGACCGAGACGCTCGACTGGTCGAACCCGCCGTTCGCGAAGTGGTTCGCCGACGGGCAGCTCAACGTCGCGTACAACTGCGTGGACCGGCACGTCGAGGCCGGGAACGGTGACCGGGTCGCCATTCACTTCGAGGGCGAGCCCGGCGACAGCCGCTCCCTCACCTACGCCGAGCTGAAGGACGAGGTCTCACGGGCCGCCAACGCCCTTACGGAGCTGGGCGTCCGGGCCGGCGACCGGGTCGCGGTGTACATGCCGATGATCCCCGAGGCGGCCGTCGCGATGCTCGCCTGCGCGCGGATCGGCGCGGCGCACTCGGTGGTGTTCGGCGGGTTCTCGGCCGACGCCGTCGCCTCCCGTATCCAGGACGCCGACGCGAAGCTGGTCATCACGGCGGACGGCGGGTACCGGCGCGGCAAGCCGTCCGCGCTCAAGCCCGCGATCGACGATGCCGTGGCGAGGTGCCCGCAGGTCGAGCACGTCCTGGTGGTACGGCGTACGGGCCAGGAGACCGCCTTCACCGAGGGCCGGGACGTCTGGTGGGACGACATCGTCGGCCGCCAGTCGGCCGAGCACACCCCGCAGGCGTTCGACGCCGAGCACCCGCTGTTCATCCTGTACACGTCGGGCACCACGGGGAAGCCGAAGGGCATCCTGCACACGTCCGGCGGCTATCTGACGCAGGCCGCGTACACCCACCACGCGGTCTTCGACCTCAAGCCCGAGACCGATGTGTACTGGTGCACCGCCGACATCGGCTGGGTGACCGGCCACTCGTACATCGTGTACGGGCCGCTGGCCAACGGCGCGACGCAGGTCATGTACGAGGGCACGCCGGACACCCCGCACCAGGGGCGGTTCTGGGAGATCGTCCAGAAGTACGGCGTGACGATCCTCTACACGGCGCCGACGGCGATCCGTACGTTCATGAAGTGGGGCGACGACATCCCCGCGAAGTTCGACCTGTCGTCGCTGCGGGTGCTCGGGTCGGTGGGCGAGCCCATCAACCCCGAGGCGTGGATCTGGTACCGCAAGCACATCGGGGCCGACAAGTGCCCGATCGTCGACACGTGGTGGCAGACGGAGACCGGCGCGATGATGATCTCGCCGCTGCCGGGAGTGACCGAGACGAAGCCGGGCTCCGCACAGGCGGCGCTGCCGGGCATCGCGGCGACCGTCGTGGACGACGAGGCGCACGAGGTGCCGAACGGGGGTGGCGGGTATCTGGTGCTCACCGAGCCGTGGCCGTCGATGCTGCGCACGATCTGGGGCGACGACCAGCGGTTCATCGACACGTACTGGTCGCGGTTCGAAGGCAAGTACTTCGCCGGGGACGGGGCGAAGAAGGACGATGACGGGGACATCTGGCTGCTCGGCCGCGTCGATGACGTGATGCTCGTGTCCGGGCACAACATCTCGACGACCGAGGTCGAGTCGGCGCTCGTCTCGCACCCGTCGGTCGCCGAGGCGGCGGTGGTCGGCGCGGCCGACGAGACGACCGGGCAGGCGATCGTCGCGTTCGTGATCCTGCGGGGGTCGGCGGCGGAGACGGACGGGCTGGTGGAGGAGCTGCGGGCGCACGTGGGCGCCACGCTGGGGCCGATCGCCAAGCCGAAGCGGATTCTGCCGGTGGCGGAGCTGCCGAAGACCCGGTCGGGGAAGATCATGCGGCGGTTGCTGCGGGATGTCGCGGAGAACCGGGAGCTGGGGGATGTCACGACGCTGACGGATTCGTCGGTGATGGATCTGATTCAGACGAAGCTGCCGGGCGCTTCCAGCGAGGACTGAGCGGGGGGTGGGGGTGCGGGGGTCCGGGCTGCGCTGCGTGTGTGGCTGGGCCTCCGGATTTTCCCCCACCCCGCCCCTTCCCTGAACCCTCCGGGGGCGGGGGTGGGTTGAGGTGGGGGGAGGCTACCCCGGGAGCTCCGCCCCCGGCCCCCCGAGCGGGGCTGCACCCCTGCGCCCCATCGCGGGGCCTGCGGCCCCTGCACCCCGCTTTTGGGCTCCGCCCCCGCCCCTCGGCTGCCGGCCGGTGGGGGCTAGTCGCGCAGTTCCCCGCGCCCCTCGTATGGGCCTGCGGCCCCGCCTCCGCGCTCCGCCCCGCCCCTCGTCTGCCGGCCGCTGGGGCCCGCCCGCAGACGGGCACCGGGCCCCGGGGCCCCGGGCCGCCCCCCCATGCCCCCCGCCCCACTTGCGCATAAAGTGACGATCAACCGGAATCATCCCACCGCGCCCGGGTAAAGACTTAGGTAAAGTAAGGATCGCGTCCTCACGTCAAGGGCGCGCGACGCGCGCCACGCGTGCGACACGTAGGACCCAGGTGCGCCGGGAAGTCTGGTCGGCAACGTGCTTTGTCATGCCCGTCGAACCGACCGGAGGTCGTCCCCTGTGGCCGCGCCCGTAACCCGTAAGGACAGCAGCGACGAGAGCAGCAGCCGGAAGTTTCTCGGGCGGCTCTCGTTGCCCGAGCGGAACTTCGTCGCGGATGCGCTGCGGGCCGAGACCGTCGGCGGTGTGCTGCTGCTCGTGGCCGCGATCGCGGCGCTGATCTGGGCCAACACCCTCGGTGGCAGTTACGCCGAGGTGCGCGGGTTCCACGTCGGCATCGGGGCGCTCGGGCTCGATCTCTCGTTGCAGCACTGGGCCGCCGACGGCCTCCTCGCGATCTTCTTCTTCGTCGCCGGAATCGAGCTCAAGCGCGAGCTGGTCGCCGGTGAGCTGCGCGATCCCAAGGCCGCCGCGCTGCCGGTGATCGCCGCGATCTGCGGAATGGCCGTGCCGGCGCTCGTATACACGCTGGTCAACACCGTCGGCGGCGGCGCGATGGACGGGTGGGCCGTGCCGACGGCCACCGACATCGCCTTCGCGCTCGCCGTGCTCGCGGTCATCGGGACCTCGCTGCCGTCCGCCCTGCGCGCGTTCCTGCTGACGCTCGCCGTGGTCGACGATCTTTTCGCCATTCTCATCATCGCCGTCTTCTTCACCCAAGAGATCGACTTCGCCGCCCTTGCCGGCTCCGTCGTCGGCCTCGCCGTCTTCTGGGTGCTGCTGCGCAAGGGCGTGCGCGGTTGGTACGTGTACGTACCGCTGGCGCTGGTCATCTGGGGGCTGATGTACAACAGCGGCGTCCACTCCACCGTCGCGGGCGTCGCCATGGGCCTGATGCTGCGCTGCACCCGCCGCGACGGCGAGGAGCACTCCCCCGGCGAGCACATCGAGCACCTGGTGCGGCCGCTCTCCGCCGGGCTCGCCGTGCCGCTCTTCGCCCTGATGTCGGCGGGCGTGGGCGTCAGCGGCGGGGCGCTCGCCGATGTGTTCACGCGGCCGGAGACACTCGGCGTGGTGCTCGGTCTCGTGGTCGGCAAGGCGGTCGGGATCTTCGGCGGCACCTGGTGCGCCGCCCGGTTCACCAGGGCGGAGCTCAATGACGACCTGGCCTGGCCGGACGTCTTCGCCGTCGCCGCGCTCGCCGGGATCGGCTTCACCGTCTCGCTGCTCATCGGGGAGCTGGCCTTCGACGGCGAGGGCGCGCTGACGGACGAGATCAAGGCCGCCGTGCTGATGGGCTCGCTGATCGCGGCCGTCTTCGCGACCGTCCTGCTCAAACTGCGGGTACGCCGGTACCAGGCGCTCGTCGAGGAGGAGGAGCGCGACGAGGACCGCGACGGCATCCCTGACGTGTACGAACAGCACAATCCGGCCTACCACTTGCGGATGGCCACCATCTACGAGGAGAAGGCCGCCGAGCACCGCCGCCTCGCACAACTGGCGGGGGCGGGGAGCGACGAGGCCGACCGTCCGGCATGATCTGACATCTGGGCCGGAGAAGGACATCTGGGCCGGGAGATGACGGGACCGGAGAGAGAAGAGGGAGTCAGCGAATGAGCGACCCCAGCAACACCGCCGTCGGCGGCGCCGACCGCAGCCTCGGCCAGCTGGTCGCCTCGGCGACCGCCGAGATGTCCGCGCTGGTGCACGACGAGATCGCACTCGCCAAGGCGGAGCTGCGCCAGGACGTCAAGCGCGGGGCGATCGGTGGCCTCGCCATCAGTACCGCGGGAGTGCTCGTCCTGTTCTCGCTGCCCGTGCTGAGCTTCGCGGCGGCGTACGGGATCCACAACCTGGGACTGGGCCTCGCCTGGTCGTTCCTGATCGTGGGCGGCGCGTTCCTGCTGCTCGCGGCCCTGCTCGGGCTGCTGTCCGTGGCCAAGTTCAAGAAGGTCAAGCCGCCGGAGAAGTCCATCGCGTCGGCCAAGGAGACCGCCGCCGTGCTCGGCGGCGTCAAGCCGCATCCCCGCCCGGTCACGGAGCAGGCCCCGGCTGTGGCACGCTCGTCTGCATGACCGCACCTGATACCGGTACCGGCGCCACGGGCAGCCCCGGCGGCAATGGCAGCCCCGTCCGCATCGATGGTCCCTGGACACACAGGGACGTAGCGGCAAATGGTGCGCGCTTCCACATCGCGGAGCTGGGTGACGGTCCGCTGGTGTTGCTGCTCCACGGCTTTCCGCAGTTCTGGTGGACGTGGCGGCACCAGCTGACCGCGCTCGCCGACGCCGGTTTCCGGGCGGTCGCGATGGACCTGCGCGGCGTCGGCGGCAGCGACCGCACGCCCCGGGGCTACGATCCGGCCAACCTCGCGCTGGACATCACCGGCGTCATCCGGTCGCTGGGCGAGCCGGACGCGGCGCTGGTCGGCCATGACCTGGGCGGCTATCTGGCGTGGACGGCGGCCGTGATGCGGCCCAAGCTGGTGCGCCGGCTGGTCGTCTCGTCGATGCCGCACCCGAGGCGCTGGCGCTCCGCGATGCTCTCCGACCTCTCGCAGTCGCGGGCCGGTTCGTACATCTGGGGCTTCCAGCGGCCGTGGCTGCCGGAGCGTCAGCTCGTCGCGGACGACGCGGCGCTGGTGGGGCGGCTGGTGCGGGAGTGGTCGGGTCCGGTGGCGCCGGAGGACGAGGCCGTGGAGATCTATCAGCGGGCGATGACCATCCCGTCGACCGCGCACTGCTCGATCGAGCCGTACCGCTGGATGGTGCGGTCGATGGCGCGGCCCGACGGCATGCAGTTCAACCGCCGGATGAAGCGGCCGGTACGGGTACCGACGCTGCATCTGCACGGTTCGCTCGACCCGGTGATGCGCACCCGCAGCGCGGCGGGCTCCGGCGAGTACGTCGAAGCCCCCTATCGCTGGCGGCTCTTCGACGGCCTGGGCCACTTCCCCCACGAGGAGGACCCGGCCGCGTTCTCGGCGGAGCTGGTGAACTGGCTGAAGGACCCCGAGCCCGACCGGTAGACCGACGGCGGACCGGCCGCCCGGTCCGCTCCCCCGTCCGGCAAGCGAACGGGAACGTTTGTCTGACGAACAGCCAAATGCCTGGCGCATAGGCCAATTGGCCGCCCGAGACGCGGTTACCGACCTTGGGGCCCGGGCAGACGTCGGGGTATGGGCTGGACGCACGACTACGGTGACGCAGCACGCAACCGCCGCTCGGCCACCGCGCCGATTTCGCACGAGAGGGGCGGCCCGCAAGGTCAGGGCCATGATCCCCAACTCGGTATTCCGCATATCCTCCGCCGCCGGGCCCGCTGGGTCTCGGCCCGGCTGCGCCATGCGCGTACGTAGTACGAGCGCCCGGTCCGCGTAGCGCGGGTTGCGCGTGCGCGCCGTACGTACGGGCTTACGTACGTGCGTACGTGCTTACGTGCGTACGTGCTTACGGGCGCAGGTACGCGAGGCCCGGGTGGGCGTCCCGGTAGCCGTCCAGGAGCCGTCGGGCGACCTGGACGGAGTCGACCAGCGGATGCAGGGCGAAGGCCTTCACCGCCGCTCGCGCGGACCCGCCCTCGGCGGCCTCCAGGACACACCGCTCGACCGCCTTCACAGCGCTGACCAGGCCCGCCTCGTGGCCCGTCAGCTGGGTGACGGGCAGCGGGCTCGGGCCTGACGCGTCGACGCGGCACGGGATCTCGACGACCGCCTCGGCGTCGAGGGCGTGCAGCGAGGCGCCGTTGCGGACGTTGAGGATGAGCGTCGCCGGTTCGTCGCGCGCTATGGCCCGCATCAGCGCCAGCGCGACCTTCTCGTACCCGCCGGACTCCATGTCGTCGGCGGCGCGCTCGCCCGCGCCCGAGGCCTCCCGGTTCGCGGACATGTACGTCGCCTCGCGCTCGGCGCGGGTGCGGTCCCAGGCGTCCCACGCCTGCTCGCCGTCGGCCACGGCCGCGTAGAAGCGCGCCTGCTGGTCCAGGAGGAAGGCGCCGCGCGTGAGCTCCGCCTGCCGGTACGCGGCCACGGCCTCGCGGTTGAAGTAGTAGTAGTGCAGATACTCGTTGGGCACCGAACCCAGTGAGCGCAGCCAGTCGGCGCCGAAGAGCTTGCCCTCCTCGAACGAGGTCAGCAGCGCGTCGTCCGCGAACAGGCGCGGCAGCACGTTCTCCTCGCCCTCGTACAGGCCGTGCAGCCAGCCCAGGTGGTTCAGGCCCGCGTAGTCCAGCCGTAGGGCGTCCGGGTCCGCGCCGACCGTACGGGCCACGCGGCGGGCCAGGCCGACCGGCGAGTCGCAGATGCCGATCACGCGTTCACCCAGGTGGCGGCCCATGGCCTCGGTGACGAGACCGGCCGGATTGGTGAAGTTGATGACCCAGGCGCCGGGGGCGACCGCCTTGATCCGGCGGGCGATCGCGTCCGCCACGGGCACGGTCCGCAGTCCGTACGCGACGCCGCCCGCACCGACCGTCTCCTGGCCCAGGACACCCTGGGCGAGCGCGATCCGCTCGTCGGCGGCGCGGCCCGCCAAGCCCCCGACACGGATCGCGGAGAAGACGAAGTCGGCGCCGCGCAGGGCCTCGTCGAGGTCGGTGGTGGCCCGTACGGCGGGGGCGTCCCGGAAGTCGCGCGCCTGGTCGACGAGGACCTTGGCGATGGCGGCGAGCCGGGCCGCGTCCACGTCGTACAGCGTGACCTCGGTGACCCGGCCGGGCGCGTGGTCACGCAGCAGGGCGCGGTACACGAGCGGCACGCGGAAACCGCCGCCGCCGAGGATCGTCAGTCGCATTCCGGCCTCTTCGGGGAGTCGGGGTCAGCGGGGCGGCAGCGCGGCGGTCACAGGGCGCACTGCTGGCTGTCGACCTGCTGGTTGGCGGTGCGGCCCAGCTCGATGTCCTGGCGGATCTCGCCGGCCGTCAGCGCGTATCCGGTGTTCGGGTCGTCGAGGGACTTGGCGAAGACCACTCCGTAGACCTTGCCGTCGGGGGTGAGGAGGGGGCCTCCGGAGTTGCCCGGGCGGACCGTGGTGAACAGCGAGTAGACCTCGCGGGTGACCGTGCCGCGGTGGTAGATGTCCGGGCCGGGCGGGGTGATCCGGCCGCGGACGCGCGCGGCGCGCACGTCGTACGGCTGGTCCTCGGGGAAGCCCGCGACGATCGCGCCGCTGCCGCTGTGCGCCTGCTGGGAGGAGAAGTGCAGCACCGGGGCCTTTAGGTCGGGGACGTCCAGGACGGCGATGTCGCGGCGCCAGTCGTAGAGCACCACGGTCGCGTCGTACGTCTTGCCCGTACCGCCTATCTGGATTTTGGGGTCTTCCACACCGCCCACTACGTGGGCGTTGGTCATCACCCGGCGCTCGGCGAAGACGAAACCGGTGCCCTCCAGGCGCTTGCCACAGCTCGGTGCGGTGCCGGTGACCTTGACGATCGAGCGCTTGGCCTGAGCGGCGACGGGGCCGGTCGCCAGCGCCTGGTCGGGCGGCGGGACCTTGGTGATCGACTCGTTGGTGAACGGGGCGAAGACCTGCGGCAGCCCGTTCTGCGCCAGCATGGAGGAGAAGTCCGAGAACCAGGTGTACGCCTGCTTGGGCATCGCCTTGTCGACGCCGTGCAGGATCTGGGAGTCGTTGACCGCCCGTCCCAGCGCGTTGCCCCGGCTCGACGAGTCCTGGGGGTTGGCCAGCGGGGCGAGCGCGGTGCCGATCAGCCAGGCGACCAGCAGCATCGCCACGACGTTGACCAGCGCGCCGCCGGTGGCGTCCAGGGCGCGCGCGGGCGACCAGGTGATGTGCTGGCGCAGTTTGTTGCCCAGGTGGGTGGTGAAGGCCTGGCCCACGGAGGCGCAGACGATCACGACCACGACCGCGACGATGGCGGCGGTGGTCGACACGGTCCGCTTGTCCGTCAGCTGGTCCCAGATGACCGGGAGCAGGTACACGGCGATGAGGCCGCCGCCGAGGAAGCCGATCACCGACAGGATGCCGACGACGAAGCCCTGGCGGTAGCCGACGATCGCGAACCACACGGCGGCGACCAGCAACAGGATGTCCAGCACGTTCACGGGCCCACCCTGTCACGCGTGCCAGTCGAGCGGGACCCGCCTGGTGCGATCCCACGGGCGCTCCCAGCCCGCGAAGTGCAGCAGCCGGTCGATCACACCGGCCGTGAAGCCCCAGACGAGGGCGGATTCGACCAGAAAGGCCGGTCCTGCGTGGCCGCGCGGGTGGACCGCGGTGGCCCGGTTGGCCGGGTCCGTGAGATCCGCCACGGGGACGGTGAAGACCCGGGCGGTTTCGGCCGCGTCCACCGCCCGCACCTCGCTCGGCTCGCGCCACCAGCCCAGGACGGGGGTCACCACGAAACCGCTCACCGGGATGTAGAGCCGGGGCAGCACGCCGAAGATCTGTACCCCTTCGGGGTCCAGTCCGGTCTCCTCCTCGGCCTCGCGCAGGGCGGCGCGCAGCGGGCCCGTGGTCTGGGGGTCGCCGTCCTCGGGGTCGAGGGCGCCGCCGGGGAACGAGGGCTGGCCGCCGTGCGAGCGCAGCTGGCTGGCGCGCTCCATGAGCAGCAGCTCGGGCCCGGCCGGGCCGTCGCCGAAGAGGATCAGCACGGCGGACTGGCGCCCGGCGCCGCTCTCGGGCGGCAGGAACCGGCTGAGCTGGAGCGGCTCGATGTCGTCGGCCGCGCGCGCGACGGGGCCGAGCCACTCGGGCAGCCCGTCACGGCTCACGGCGGGGGCGTCCCGGCTCCTGGCAGGGGCGTCACGGCCCGCGGCGGGGGCGTGGAGGCCCTGGGGGCCGCCTCCGTGGCCCGGCGGACCGCCTCCGTGGCCCCGGGGGCCTCCGTGGCCCTGGTGGCCGCTGGGCGCGGCCGCGCCGCCCGTATCGCTCTCGTACCGCTCGTACGTCCTGCCGGTGTTCCGGCCGGCGTCCCTGCTTGTGTCACTCGTCCTGCTGGCGTCACTCGCGTGCGTCATGGGCACCCCCGTCGTCCACCGGTCACAACGTTCGGGCCGGTCGCGTTCGTTCCGCCCGCTCCGGTCACCCGCTCGTCCGCTCATCCTCGATCCGTCATCCGGCCCCCAGCGGCGGGGCCGGGAGCCCCGGGTAGTCCGGGGGCGGGGAGAGCCGCTGACCCGGGAAGCCGCCCTTCTCGTACTTCAGGAGCTTCTTCGCCTTCTCCGGGTCCGTCTCGCCCTCCCCGTACGCCGGGCAGAGCGGGGCGATGGGGCAGGCGCCGCAGGCGGGCCTGCGGGCGTGGCAGATGCGGCGGCCGTGGAAGACCACGCGGTGCGAGAGCATCGTCCACTCGCTCTTGGGGAAGATCTCGGCGACGACGGCCTCGACCTTGACCGGGTCCTCCTCGTCCGTCCACTTCCAGCGGCGGACCAGACGGCCGAAGTGCGTGTCGACGGTGATGCCGGGAACGCCGAAGGCGTTGCCGAGCACCACGTTCGCCGTCTTGCGGCCGACGCCGGGGAGCTTCACCAGGTCGTCGAGGCGGCCCGGCACATTGCCGCCGAAGTCGTCGCGGATGGCGGCGGCGAGCCCCATGATCGACTTGGTCTTGGCGCGGAAGAACCCGGTCGGCCGGATCAGCTGCTCGACCGCTTCCGGGTCGGCCGCGGCCAGTTCCTCCGGGGTCGGATACGCGGCGAACAGCGCGGGCGTCGTCTGGTTGACCCGCAGGTCGGTCGTCTGGGCGGACAGGACGGTCGCGACCAGCAGCTCGAAGGGGTTGCGGAAGTCGAGCTCGGGATGGGCGTACGGATACACGTCCGCCAGCTCCCGGTTGATCCGCCGGGCGCGCCGGACCATGGAGAGGTGCGACTCGGGTTTGGCGGGGTTGAGGGCCCGGGCGGGGGCTTTGGTGGCCTTGGCCGGGACCTTCTTGGCGGCGGCCTTCTCGGGCGCCGCTTTCTTGGCCGCGGTCCCCTTGGCTGCGGTCCCCTTGGCTGCGGTCGCCTGGGCCGGGCCCGCCTCGGCGGCGCTCTCCTTCGCCGCACTCTCCTTTCCCGGGGTCTTCGCGGACGCGCGCGACGCGGCCGACGCACGCGACGTAGCCGACGCGCCCGGGGCGGGCTCGGGCACCGACGCGGCCCGATTGGCCGATTTTGATTCTTTCGCGGCTTTTTTCGGTTTACTCGCGGGCTGTTCGCCCACAGCGGAATCACTGCCTGCGGACACTCTTGTGGCCCCCCTGGCCTGCGCTCTCACCGGCGAATTGGACACCCGGCCAGCCTAAAGCCACGCACTGACATCCGCCCCGGCCGCAGCGAATCACCACCCCAATCGGCCCCCTGCCGCACAGTCCGGCGCGCCGGTGCGTCATCCTTGTGATTGATCGCACTGTTTACCCCGTCCGGTAAAAAGGGGAACACGGTCCCTGAACCGGTCGACAAGGAGAGAACTCGTGGACGACGTTCTGCGGCGCGCCCCGCTCTTCGCGGCGCTCGATGATGAGCAGGCCGCGGAGCTCCGCGCCTCGATGAGTGAGGTGACGCTCGCCCGCGGCGACGCCCTCTTCCACGAGGGCGACCCCGGCGACCGCCTGTACGTGGTCACCGAGGGCAAGGTCAAGCTCCACCGCACTTCCCCCGACGGCCGCGAGAACATGCTGGCGGTCCTCGGCCCCGGCGAGCTCATCGGCGAGCTGTCCCTCTTCGACCCGGGCCCGCGCACCGCCACCGCGACCGCGCTGACCGAGGTCAAGCTGCTGGGCCTGGGCCACGGCGACCTCCAGCCCTGGCTGAACGCCCGGCCCGAGGTGGCCACGGCCCTGCTGCGCGCCGTCGCCCGCCGACTGCGCAAGACCAACGACCAGATGTCCGACCTGGTCTTCTCGGACGTTCCGGGCCGCGTCGCCCGTGCGCTCCTCGACCTGTCGCGCCGCTTCGGCGTGCAGTCGGAGGAGGGCATCCACGTCGTGCACGACCTGACGCAGGAGGAGCTGGCCCAGCTGGTCGGCGCCTCCCGCGAGACGGTGAACAAGGCCCTCGCCGACTTCGCGCAGCGCGGCTGGCTGCGTCTGGAGGCCCGAGCGGTGATCCTGCTCGACGTCGAGCGACTGGCCAAGCGCTCGCGCTGATACGGCCGTTCACCTGCGCGTTCGTACGTGACGGGGCCCGTCTCCTCCGGGAGGCGGGCCCCGTTGTCAGTGGTCGGTCCTAGTCTGTGGATACGTGCCAGACACGCCGCTCCTTGACAAGTGCACCGTGGCAGAAGGCAAGTTGAAGGGCCCCGGTCAGATCAACCCGTGCTCGCGTCAGATCAACCCGTGCTCGCTCAGATACTCCAACTGCGCGCGTACGGAGAGCTCGGCCGCGGGCCACAGCGAACGGTCGACGTCCGCGTAGACCCGGGCCACCACGTCCGCCGCCGTGGTGAGGCCGTTCTCCACCGCCGTCTCCACCTGGGCCAGCCGGTGGGCGCGGTGGGCGAGGTAGAACTCGATGGCACCCTGCGCGTCGTCGAGGACCGGACCGTGCCCGGGCAGCACGATGCGGACGCCGTCGTCGACCGCGAGGGAGCGCAGCCGCCGCAGGGAGTCGAGGTAGTCGCCGAGGCGGCCGTCGGGGTGCGCCACGACGGTGGTGCCGCGCCCGAGGACCGTGTCCCCCGTCAACACGGCCCCGTCGGCGGGGAGATGGAAACAGAGGGAGTCGGCGGTGTGGCCGGGGGTGGGCACCACCCACATCTCCAGTCCGCCCGTGGTGATCACGTCGCCGGTGCCGAGCCCCTCGTCCCCCAGGCGCAACGCCGGGTCCAGCGCGCGTACGTGCGTGCGCGTCAGCTCCGCGAAGCGCGCCGCGCCCTCGGCGTGGTCGGGGTGGCCGTGGGTGAGCAGGGTGAGCGCGACCCGCTTGCCCATCTGCTCGGCGGTGGCGATCACGTTCCGCAGGTGGGCGTCGTCGAGCGGGCCGGGGTCGATGACGACGGCGAGGTCGGAGTCGGGCTCGGCGACGATCCAGGTGTTGGTGCCGTCGAGGGTCATCGCGGAGGGGTTCGGCGCGAGGACGTTGACGGTACGGGTCGTGGCGGGGCCGGAGAGCACCCCGCCGCGGGGCTGGCCGGGGAGGGCCGCGGCTTCGGTCACGCGGGGGCACCTTCCGTGAGGGGCTGGTAGGGGTGCGAGGGGTGCGTCGCGGTCACGGCGTCCCGCCGCCGGTGCGCACGCGCTTGGTGAACTCGTCGTGCCCGGGCCAGCTCAGCACGATCTCCCCGTCGTCGCCGAGGCTCGCCCGCGCCAGAACGGGGGTGAGGTCGCGGGCCGCCGCGGCGGCGAGTACGTCGGCGGGGGTGGCGTACGGGAGGAGGCCGCGCAGGGTCGAGACGGTCGGGGGCATCATGAGCAGCTCGCCCGCGTCGTACCCGGCGGCCGCGTCGGCGGGCTGGATCCACACCGTCCGGTCGGCCTCGGTGGAGGCGTTGCGGGTGCGCTGGCCCTCGGGGAGCGCGGCGACGAAGAACCAGGTGTCGTACCGCTTCGGCTCGAACTCGGGGGTGATCCAGCGCGCCCACGCGCCGAGCAGGTCCGAGCGCAGGACCAGGCCGCGGCGGTCGAGGAACTCGGCGAAGGAGAGGTCGCGGGTGACGAGGGCTTGGCGGTCGGCCTCCCAGTCGTCGCCAGTGGTGTCGCGCACGACGCTGTCGGCGTCGGGCCCGGCGAGGAGGACTCCGGCTTCCTCGTACGTCTCGCGGACGGCCGCGCAGACGATGGCCTGGGCGTCGTCCGCGCCCACGCCCAGGCGTGCCGCCCAGGTCTCCCGGCTGGGCCCTGCCCACCCGATGCTCCGGGCTTCGTCCCGGGGGTCGACGCCGCCGCCGGGGTAGGCGTAGGCGCCGCCGGCGAAGGCCATGGAGGTGCGGCGGCGCAGCATGTGCACGGCGAGCGGCCCGCCGCGCAGCAACATGACGGTCGCGGCTCGCCGGGGCTGCACGGGGGTGAGTTCGCCGTGTGCGAGCGCGCGGATGCGGTCGGGCCATTCCGGCGGGTACCACTGACCATTGGGCATGGCCGGAGGCTATCCCCTGACGCGCGCCAGTTCGAGGCCCCACCGCCCCCTCCCCGCGCTTCCGCCCGACCCCACACTGGGGCTTCGCCCCCGGGCCCCGTGTTTCCGCCCGACCCCACGCCGGGGCTCGCCCCTGGGCCCCGTGTTTCCGCCCGACCCCACGCCGGGGCTTCGCCCCCGGGCCCCGTGTTTCGGCTGCGGATTTGTCTGGGGGTGGGGTGGGGTGGGGCTGGTCGCGCGGTTCCCCGCGCCCCGGGGGACGGTGCAACCCATTCGTCTGCGGGCCGGTGGGGGCCGGTCGCGCAGTTCCCCGCGCCCCTGAGGGGGCCGGTTCAGCCCGTCCGCCTGCGGGTGGGTGGGGGTGGTCGCGCGGTTCCCCGCGCCCCTGGGGGACGGTGCAGCCCATTCGTCTGCGGGCCGGTGGGGGCTGGTCGCGCAGTTCCCCGCGCCCCTGAGGGGGCCGGTTCAGCCCGTTCGCCTGCGGGCCGGTGGGGGCCGGTCTCGCGCAGTTCCCCGCGCCCCTGGGGGGTTGCTGGCTCGGCGCGAGTGGGGGCCTGCCTGGAGGTGTGGTTCGTCTGCGGGGCTGTGGGGGCGCCGTCCCGGGGGGCACGGATTTTGTCTGCGGGCCGGTGGGGGCCGGTCGCGCAGTTCCCCGCGCCCCTGAGGGGGCAGGGGCGGGGCAAATTCAGCCCCTCCGGCGTTTGAGGAGCGGGGTCCGGGGCGGAGCCCCGAAGCGGGGGCGGGGGCGCAGCCCCCAGCCCGGAGGGACCGGGGCGTCCCCCACCTCCACCCCCGCCCCGTGGCAGGCACAGGGGCGCAGCCCCCTGGAGCGGGGTGCAGGGGCCGGGGGCCCCGCCGGGGGCCGGGGGCCCCGCCGGGGGCCGGGGGCCCCGCCGGGGAGGGCGACCCCGCCGGGGGAGCCGGGGCGTGGGCCCGGCCGGGGGCCGGGGGCGTAGGCCCCCGGGGAGAGCCGCCCCGTCCACCCCCGGAGGGTTTCGGGGAGGGGCGGGGTGGGGGAGAAAAACCGGGCACCACCCACCCCCCTTTATGTCGGGCAAACACCCTTCTGCCGGGCTTCTCACCCCGTCCTCAGACGGCTCTCATCCAGCGCCGCGAAGGTGATGCACATGACCTTCCCCGAGCAGCAGCCGAAGCAGCCGCAGCCGCAGCCGTATCCGCAGGCGTCCGGGGCCTACCCCCCGCCGCCCCCGTACGAGCCGAGCCAGCCCGTGCACGCGGGGCCCGGGACCACCATCTGGCCGGCGAACGGGGGCGGGGGCGGAGGCGGCATCCCCGGCGACCCCGGCCAGCCCACCGCCCCCGGCGCCCCCGGCGCCCCCGCCCCCACCCACCGCCGAGCCCGCCGCTCCGTCGGGCTCCTCGCCGCCGTCGCGCTCGCCGCCGCGGCCGTGGGGGGCGGGACCGCCACGCTCGTGGAGCGGTGGGCCGGCGGCGACGCCAGCGCCAGCGCGCCCGGCGTCGTGGGGACGAACGCGTCCAGGAACACCACCGGCACCGTCGCGGGCGTGGCCCAGGCCGTCTCGCCCAGCATCGTGGAGATCAGCGCGACCTCCACCTCCGGCGAGTCCACCGGATCCGGGGTGATCATCACCTCCGGCGGCGAGATCGTCACCAACAACCACGTCATCGCCGGCGCCGACCAGGTCAAGGTGCGGACCAGCGACGGCAAGACGTACACCGCGAGCGTCATCGGCACCGATCCCGACAAGGACCTCGCGCTCATCAAGGTGCAGGGCGCCGCCGGGCTCAAGCCCGCGAGCCTCGGCAACTCCGACAACCTCAAGGTCGGGGACCAGGTCGTCGCCATCGGCTCCCCCGAGGGCCTGACCGGCACCGTCACCAGCGGCATCGTCTCCGCCCTCAACCGCGACGTCACCGTGGCGAAGGAGCAGGGCCAGGGACCGGGTCAGGGCCAGGGACAGGGTCAGGGACAGCAGGGCGGAGGGCGCGGCGGCTGGCCGTTCGAATTCGGCGGGCAGCAGTTCAACGGCGAGACCGGCTCGTCCAAGACCACGTACAAGGCGATCCAGACCGACGCCTCGCTCAACCCGGGCAACTCCGGCGGAGCGCTGATCGACATGAACGGCAACATCATCGGCATCAACTCCGCGATGTACAGCCCCAGTTCCGCCAGCCAGTCCTCCTCCTCGGCGGCGGGCAGTGTCGGGCTCGGGTTCGCCATCCCGGTCAACACCGTCAAGGCCGACCTCGACGCCCTCCGCTCCGGCAGCGGCAGCGGCAACAGCAGTGGCAACAGCAACGACAGCAGCGGCGGCGACAGCAGCAACAGCTGATCCTCACGGCAGGCACAGGCGCGGCATGCGACGCTGGACAGCACCCAGCCCGGACCAGGCCGACCACCCGGACCATGCCCGACCACCCGGACCACGCCCCACCCACACCCCCCGAGGAAGACCCCAGACCGATGAGCCCCGCATCCGCCGAGGACGACACCCACCGCATCCTGATCGTCGACGACGAGCCCGCCGTGCGGGAGGCGCTCCAGCGCAGCCTCGCCTTCGAGGGGTACGGGACGGAGGTCGCCGTCGACGGTCTGGACGCGCTGGCCAAGGCGGAGGCGTACCAGCCCGATCTGATCGTCCTCGACATCCAGATGCCCCGGATGGACGGGCTCACCGCCGCCCGGCGGCTGCGCGGCGCCGGGTCCACCACCCCCGTCCTGATGCTCACCGCGCGCGACACGGTCGGCGACCGCGTCACCGGCCTCGACGCGGGCGCGGACGACTACCTGGTCAAGCCGTTCGAGCTGGACGAGCTGTTCGCCCGGATCCGCGCGCTGCTGCGCCGCAGCTCGTACGCCGCGACGGCGGGCGGCGAACAGCCCGACGACAACGTCCTCACCTTCGGTGATCTGCGGATGGACCTGGCGACCCGTGAGGTGACGCGGGGCGAGCGAGTGGTGGAGCTGACCCGTACGGAGTTCACGCTCCTGGAGATGTTCCTGGCCCACCCCCGCCAGGTGCTGACCCGCGAGCAGATCCTCAAGGCGGTCTGGGGCTTCGACTTCGAGCCGTCGTCCAACTCCCTCGATGTGTACGTCATGTATCTGCGCCGCAAGACCGAGGCGGGCGGCGAGCCGCGCGTGGTGCACACGGTGCGGGGGGTGGGGTACGCCCTGCGCTCGGGCGGCGCGGAGTGAGAAGAGCGGTGCGCTGGTTCCGCGAGCTGCCGCTCAGATCCCGGCTCGCGCTGCTCGTCGCGACAGCGGTGGCGGTGGCGGTGGCGGCCGTCTCGGTGGCCTGCTGGCTGCTGACCCGCGCCCAGCTCGGCGAGGAGCTGGACAACACGCTGCGGAACACCAGTGCCCCGCCCATGCTGGTGCAGGCCGCGGTCGCCAACTGCCTCACTCCGGGGACCGCGCCCGACGAGCGGCAGTCGGGCTACGCGTACATCCAGGTCGTCCTGGCGGACGGCACCCGGTGTACGGCGCCCGAGTCGCCGCCTGTGCAGGTCAAGTCCCAGGACGTCGCCGTCGCCCGGGGACACCGGCTCGACACCCTGCACAGCAGCGTCACCGACGGCGGAGTGGACGTCCGGGTGCGCACCCAGCGCCAGGAGATCGCGGGCAGGACGGTCGCCGTCTCGCTCTCCCGCCCGCTCACCGAGATCGACTCCTCACTGAATCGGCTCGCGCTGCTGCTGACCGGCCTTGCCGGGGTCGGTGTCCTGGCGGCGGGCGCCGCCGGGCTCTGGGTCGCGCGTACGGGGCTGCGCCCCGTCGACCGGCTGACCGGCACGGTCGAGCACGTGGCCCGCACCGAGGACCTCACCGTCCGCATCCCGGTCGAGGGCGAGGACGAGATCGCCCGGCTCTCGCGGTCCTTCAACGCGATGACCGCCGCCCTCGCCTCCTCCCGCGACCGGCAGTCGCAGCTGATCGCGGACGCCGGGCACGAGCTGCGCACCCCGCTCACCTCGCTCCGTACGAACATCGAGCTGCTGGCGAGGAGCGAGGAGACCGGGCGGGCCATTCCGCCCGCCGACCGCAAGGCGCTGATGGCGTCCGTCAAGGCCCAGATGACCGAACTCGCCTCGCTGATCGGGGACTTGCAGGAGCTGTCCCGGCCCGACGCGGTCCGCGAGGGGCCGCTGGAGGTCGTCGCCTTCCACGACATCGCCAGGGTCGCGCTCGACCGCGCCCGGCTGCGCGGGCCCGAGCTGGACATCAGGGCGCAGCTGGCCCCCTGGTACGTACGGGCGGAGCCGGCGGCCCTGGAGCGGGCGATCGTCAACGTGCTGGACAACGCGGTGAAGTTCAGCCCGCCGCACGGCACCATCGAGGTCGCCCTCGACCGGGGCAGCCTGACCGTGCGCGACCAGGGTCCCGGCATCCCCGCCGACGAACTGCCGCACGTCTTCGAGCGGTTCTGGCGCTCGCCCTCGGCCCGTTCGCTGCCGGGCTCGGGGCTCGGCCTGTCCATCGTGGCCCGTACGGTCCAGCACGCGGGCGGCACGATCGCGCTCGGCGCGGCGGGGGACGGCAACGGCACGGTGGCCACGATTCGTCTGCCGGGCGCCCCCACTCCGCCGCCGGACACCCCGGGCGCGTGAGCGCGCCGCCGGCTGCGCTTGTCGTTCGTACCGCGGGCCGCCAAAAGTGGGGCGCCGGAAACACTCCGGCGCCCCACCTGCGTACAAACCGGAAACCGGAAACACTCCGGCGCCCCACATGCCTATAGGACGGGATTACTCGCCCAAGACGGGATTAGTCGCCCGCCACCTTCCCCACCACCGTGATCCGGCCGCCCGTCGGCGGCGCGAGCGGCGCGGAGGCCGACGAGTTCGCGGCCAGGTAGGCGTCGAAGACGTCCAGGTCGGAGGCGCCGACCAGCTTGTTCTTGCCCTGGCCGAGCGCCGCGAAGCCGTCGCCGCCGCCCGCGAGGAACTCGTTCATGGCGACGCGGTAGGTCTTCGCCGGGTCGAGGGCGACACCGTTCAGCTTGACCGTGTCGACGAGGACGCGGTCCGCGCCCGCCTTGGTCATGTCGAGCGTGTAGGTGAAGCCCTTGGAGACCTGGAGGATCTTCGGGGAGGCCGCGTTGCCGCCGCTGACCTGCTGCTGGAGGCCCTGGATGAGCTGGGCGCCGGTCAGGTCGACGACGTTCATCATGTTGGTGAACGGCTGGACGGTGAACGCCTCGCCGTAGGTGACCACCCCGTCGCCCTCGCTGCCGCTCGCCTTGTAGACGAGGTCGGAGCGGATGCCGCCCGGGTTCATGAAGGCGAGCTGGGCGCCGCCCTTGTCGGCCGGGGAGAGCCCGGCGAGCTGCGCGTCCGCGATCAGGTCGCCGAGCGGCTTCTCGGGCGCCTCGGAGCCGCGGCCGTTGATGTCGGCGGCGATGTAGCCCTGCGGGCGGCCCGCGATCGGCGCGGCCAGCTTGTTCCAGCGGGCGATCAGGTCGGTGATGTCCTTCGCCTTGGCCTGGTCGCGGCTGACGATGCGGTTCACCGACTTCGGGGACTTCACGGCCGTCCGGACGATGTCCTTGGTCCGCTTGTCGTACGTGAGCGTGGTCTCGGTGAAGAGCTTGCCGTACGAGGCCGCCGAGGTGACCATGCGCGGGTTGCCCGCCGGGTCCGGGATCGTGCAGGCGTACGCCTGGTGGGTGTGGCCGGTGATCAGCGCGTCCACCTTCGGCGTGACGCCCTTGGCGATGTCGACGATCGGGCCGGACAGACCGCTGCCGGGGCCGGCCGAGTCGCAGTCGTAGTTGTACGCGTTGGTCGTGGGCATCCCGCCCTCGTGGATCAGGGCGACGATGGACTTCACGCCCTGCCGGTCGAGCTCCTTGGCGTACTTGTTGATCGTCTCGATCTCGTCGTGGAACTTCAGGCCCTTGACGCCGGAGGCGGTCACGACGTCCGGGGTGCCCTCCAGGGTCACGCCGATGAAGCCGATCTTGACGCCGTTCTTCTTCCAGACCGTGTACGGCTTGAGGATCGGCTTGCCGGTCTTCTCGCTGGTCACGTTGGCGGCCAGGTACGGGAAGTCGGCGCCCCGGAACTTCTTGCCCTTCTCGTAACAGCCCTCGACCGGGTGGCAGCCGCCGTTCTGCATCCGGGCGAGCTCCATCGCGCCCTCGTCGAACTCGTGGTTGCCCACGGCCGTCACATCGAGATCGATCTTGTTGAGCGCCTCGATCGTCGGCTCGTCGTGGAAGAGCCCGGACAGCAGCGGGCTGGCGCCGATCATGTCGCCGCCGGCGGCGGTGATCGAGTACGGGTGGCCCTTGCGCGCCGTGCGCAGCGAGGACGCCAGGTACTCGACGCCGCCGGCCGGTATGGACTTCACGGTCCCGTCGGGCTGCTTCTCGTTCACGGCCCCGGCCGAGCCGGCCGGCGGCTCCAGGTTGCCGTGCAGGTCGTTGAAGGAGAGGAGCTGGACGTCCACCGTCCGCGAGGGCTTCGGGTGCCCGTGCCCGTGGCCCTTGTCGTGGGCGTCGGCGGCCGGCATCGCGGCGACGAGCGCGCCGAGCGTGGTGAGCCCGGCGGCGGCCGCCAGGACCCGGCGGCCCGCGCGGCCGCCCCGGTTCTTGGATGTCGCTGTCATCTCTCCCCTAAGTGATTCAGCGTGGTTCTGCGGGTTGAGCAGGTTCTGCGGGTTCAGCTGGTTCAGCTGGTTCAGCTGGTTCAGCTGGTTCAGCTGGTTCAGCTGGTCGTGAAGCGTGGCGGGCGTGGCCGAAACCCGACGGGGTGGCCGCCGCGAGCGGAAGCCTAGAGTCAACGCGCGTAGCGCGACAGGGGGGTGGGGTTACGGGATGGTTGCCGTTTGGCGGTACGTCAGGTTTTGCCCCCGGTCGCCGTAGGCTCGTACACATGACGACTGAGCCCGCCGTGCCCGGCCCCTCCGGACGTGAGATCCAGACCCTCGACGAGCTGTCCCACCCCCAGGCCCAGGAGGTCCTCGCGCTGCTCGCCGAGGCCGCCCGGACCGACGGGCAGCAGGCCGTGTCCGAGCAGGGGCGGCTCCAGCTGCGGGGCGGCCGGCGGCCCGGCATCCGCCATTTCCTGCTCACGGTCACCACGGGCGAGGAATCCCAACTGATCGGGTACGCGCAGCTGGAGGACACCGACCCCGTCGAGGCACCGGCCGCGGAGCTCGTCATCCACCCCGCCCACCGGGGCCGCGGCCACGGCCGGGCGCTCGGCTCGGCGCTCCTCGGCGCCTCCGGCAAGCGGCTGCGGGTGTGGGCGCACGGCGGGCACTCCGCCGCCCGCCACCTCGCCCAGGTCCTCGGGCTCACGCTCTTCCGCGAACTGCGCCAGATGCGACGGCCGTTGACCCCGTCGGACATCGCCGAGCCGGTGTACCCGGCGGGCGTGAGCGTACGGACCTTCGTGCCCGGCGAGGACGACGCGGCGTGGCTGGCCGTGAACGCGGCGGCCTTCGCCCACCACCCCGAGCAGGGCTCGCTCACCCAGCGCGACCTGGACGACCGCAAGGCGGAGCCCTGGTTCGACCCGAAGGGCTTCTTCCTCGCCGAGCGCGAGGGCCGGATCGTGGGCTTCCACTGGACCAAGGTGCACGCCGAGGAGCGGATCGGGGAGGTGTACGTGGTGGGGATCCGGCCGGACGCGCAGGGTGGCGGCCTGGGGAAGGCGCTCACGGCGACGGGCCTGCGCCACCTCGCCGCCGAGGGTCTGCCGGCCGTGATGCTGTACGTCGACGCGGACAACACGGCGGCGGTGACCGTGTACGAGCGGCTGGGCTTCACTGTCCACGAGGTGGATCTCATGTACCGCACGGAGTCCTGAGCGGGTCCTCCCGGGGGTCAGTATCGGACGTGCGGACCGTGGTGGGCCGGTCACGCCCCCACGGCGGAGCCGTATGGTGTCACCGCCCCGCGCCCCTACGGGGCCTGTGACGGGCCACGGATTCCCGCACGTCATGTCCTCGTTACCGGGTATTCAGACACGCTTGCGACGCTCACTCAATGCAGCCCGAGGTGCCACCCTCCCGGAACGGGACCGCCGCCCGCCCCAAGGCGCTCACGCCTGCCCGCTCCGACTGGCTCTCCGACGCGCCTGACAGCGGCCCGGCGCGGAAGAATGGGTTTATGAGCCAGCAGCCCAGCGCCGAGGTCCACCTCCAGCCCGCCTCCCAGCCGTCGGTCGGTTCCATAGCCGCGCACCGGCCGCACACCCTCGCGGCCGCCGTCTCCGATCTGGAGCCGGACATCGACGCGGATCTGGACGGGTACGAAGGGTACGAGCGCGACCGCGAGGACGCCCCCGGGGGCGACGAGCTGCCGTCGGGGCGGTTCCTGGACCGCGAGCGCAGCTGGCTCGCCTTCAACGAGCGCGTCCTGGAGCTCGCCGAGGACCCGGCCACGCCCCTCCTCGAACGGGCCAACTTCCTGGCGATCTTCGCCTCCAACCTGGACGAGTTCTTCATGGTCCGGGTGGCGGGCCTCAAGCGCCGCATCGCCACCGGCGTCGCCACCCGCTCCGCCTCCGGGCTCCAGCCCCGCGAGGTCCTGGACCTGATCTGGACCCGTTCGCGCGAGCTCATGGCCCGGCACGCCGCCTGCTACCAGCAGGACGTGGCCCCGGCGCTGGCCGACGAGAACATCCATCTGATCCGCTGGCCCGATCTGACCGAGAAGGAGCAGGCGCGCCTCTTCACGCTCTTCCGCCAGCAGATCTTCCCGGTCCTGACCCCGCTGGCCGTGGACCCCGCGCACCCCTTCCCGTACATCTCGGGGCTCTCGCTCAACCTCGCCGTGGTCGTGCGCAACCCGGTCAGCGGGCACCGCCACTTCGCCCGGGTCAAGGTGCCGCCGCTGCTCTCGCGGTTCCTGGAGGCCTCGCCGCAGCGGTACGTGCCGCTGGAGGACGTCATCGCGGCGCACCTCGAAGAGCTCTTCCCCGGCATGGAGGTGCTGGCGCACCACATGTTCCGGGTGACCCGGAACGAGGACCTGGAGGTGGAGGAGGACGACGCCGAGAACCTCCTCCAGGCGCTGGAGAAGGAGCTCATGCGCCGCCGCTTCGGGCCGCCGGTGCGCCTGGAGGTCGAGGAGTCCATCGACCCGTACGTCCTGGACCTGCTGGTGCGCGAGCTGAAGATCAGCGACGCCGAGGTGTATCCGCTGCCCGGTCCGCTCGACCTCACCGGCCTCTTCGGGATCGCGGCGCTGGACCGGCCGGAGCTGAAGTTCCCCAAGTTCGTGGCCGGGACCCATCGCGACCTCGCGGAGGTCGAGTCGGCGTCGGCGCCGGACATCTTCGCCGCGCTGCGCGAGCGGGACGTGCTGCTGCACCATCCGTACGACTCGTTCTCCACCTCGGTCCAGGCGTTCCTGGAGCAGGCCGCGGCCGACCCGGACGTGCTCGCCATCAAGCAGACGCTGTACCGGACTTCGGGCGACTCGCCGATCGTGGACGCGCTGATAGACGCCGCCGAGTCCGGCAAGCAGGTCCTGGTCCTGGTCGAGATCAAGGCGCGCTTCGACGAGCAGGCCAACATCAAGTGGGCCCGCAAGCTGGAGGAGTCGGGCTGCCACGTGGTGTACGGCCTGGTCGGTCTGAAGACGCACTGCAAGCTGTCGCTGGTGGTGCGCCAGGAGGGCGAGACGCTGCGGCGCTACTCGCACGTGGGCACCGGCAACTACCACCCCAAGACGGCCCGGCTCTACGAGGACCTGGGGCTGCTCACCGCCGACCCGCAGGTCGGCGCCGACCTCTCCGACCTCTTCAACCGGCTGTCCGGCTACTCGCGCCGCGAGACCTACCGCCGTCTGCTCGTCGCCCCCAAGTCCCTGCGGGACGGGCTGGTCTCGCGCATCAACAAGGAGACCGCCCACCACCGCGCCGGGCGCCCCGCCTACGTACGCATCAAGGTCAACTCGATGGTCGACGAGGCCGTGATCGACGCCTGCTACCGGGCCTCGCAGGCCGGTGTGCCGGTCGACATCTGGGTGCGCGGCATCTGCGCGGCGCGCCCCGGGGTCACCGGGCTCTCCGAGAACATCCGGGTGCGGTCGATACTCGGGCGTTTCCTGGAGCACTCCCGGGTCTTCGCGTTCGGCAACGGCGGCGAGCCCGAAGTGTGGCTGGGCAGCGCCGACATGATGCACCGCAACCTGGACCGCCGCATCGAGGCACTGGTCCGGGTCATCGACCCGGCCCACCGCGCGGCTCTCACCCGGCTCCTGGAGACCGGCATGTCGGACACCACCTCCTCCTGGCACCTGGGCCCGGACGGGGAGTGGACCCGGCACGCCGCCGACGCCGACGGACAGCCGCTGCGCCACGTACAGGAGATGCTGATAGACGCCCGGAGGCGCCGGCGTGCTACGCCATGACACATCCCCGGGACCGGAGACCGCCGGGGACGTCCTGTCCCCCTATCTCCACGCGCAGGCGGGGGAATTCCTGCGCAGCCTCCGCCTCCACCGCGAGGCGGGGTCCGACAACGACAGCGCAGAGGAGGCCGCGCGGGCGCTGCGGCGCGCCGCCCGCCGCATCAGCGGCACCCTGCACACCTTCCGCCCGCTGCTCGACCCGTCCTGGGCCGAGCCGTTGCGTACGGAACTGGCCTGGCTCTCGGCCACGCTGGCCGGGGAGCACGCCCTGGCGGCGCGGCTGGCCCGGCTGCTCGACGGCCTCCAGCGGCTCTCCGGGGCGGCTCAAGTCCCGCCGCCGCACGGGGCGTCGGCGGCCGGGGCCCTGGCCGTGGGCGCGGCGCGGGCGGGGGCGCTGCTCGACCGCCAGCTGACCCTGGCCCGCACCCGGGCGCACTCGGCGGCCCTGCAGGCGCTGGGCTCGTCCCGGTTCCACGCGGTGGCCGACGCGGTGGCGCTGCTCGCAAGCGAGGTCCCGCTGTCCGGCTCGGCGGCGGCGTACGCGGTGGAGGTGCTGCCGCCCGCCGCCCAGCTCGCCGAGCAGCGGCTGGCGGACGCGGTGGCCGCGCTGCCGCTGGCCCGCGCGGCCCATCCGTACAACGCGGAGGCCCTCGCCCAGTCCGGCGAGGCGCAGGACGCGCCCTGGCACCAGGTGCGGCTGCTGCTGCGGCTGCACCGGTACGCCCAGGAGGTGCTGCGCACCGGCCTGCCGCACGAGGGCGACGACCGGCTGCTGCGGGCCGGGCGGGCGCTCGACCGGCACCGGGACGCCGCGGAGGCGGCCGCGGCGGCGGCGGCCGCGGCCCGCACCCCGCGGATCGCCCCGGCGACGGCATACGCGCTGGGGGTGCTCCACGCCGACCAGCGCCACGAGGTGGAGGCGGCCCGCTTCGCCTTCCAGCAGGTGTGGCAGCCGATGGCGGCGGTGACGCCCGCGCCGGTGACCGCGCCGTGAACCCGGACGGGCCGGTGCTCGCGGCGGGCTGCGTGCTGTGGCGCCACTCGCCGTGGAGTGGCGGCGGGCTGGAGATCTGCCTCGTCCACCGGCCGAAATACGACGACTGGTCGCATCCCAAGGGCAAGCTCAAGCAGGGCGAGGAACCGCTCGCGGGGGCGCTGCGGGAGGTGCTGGAGGAGACCGGGCACGCGTGCGTGCCGGGCTCCCGGCTGCCCTCCGCGTACTACATCGACGTGCAGGGCCGCCCCAAGCACGTCGACTACTGGGCCGCCGAGGCGGGCGAGGGGCGCTTCGTGCCCGGCGACGAGGTCGACCGGGTGCTGTGGCTGTCCCCGGCGGCCGCCCGCCACCGGCTCACCGAGCCCCGCGACCGGCTGCTGGTCGACGCCCTGCTGGACGCGCTGCACCGGCCGTGAGGGCGGACCGCACCGGTCGTAAGGGCAGACCGCACCGGTCGTGAGGGCCGGTTTTCCGCGTGGTCGCGACGGGCTCCGCGACACCTCAGGGGCGCCCTCCGGCAGCGCGCCGTTCACTCCGGGGCCGGGCTGAACACAAACCGGTAACGGTCGGCACCGCACTGTCCGACACGGTTCACCTTCCGTTCACTCTCCTCCGTCGGCAGCTTCACCTGTTCTGCCTAATTTCGGCCTTACACGGTGCGAGGCGACCCGCCCGGCCGGACACCTCTTCGCACGCCGCCGTACAACGGACGGACACCGGCGGCTCCTGGAAGGAACACCCGAAAGTGAAGCTTCAGCGCAAGAACCGGCTCCGCGCCACCGCTCTCGGCGTCATCGCCGTGTCCAGCGCCCTGGCCCTCACGGCGTGCGGCAGCGACAACAACGACAGCGGTTCCGGCACCTCCGGTGGCACCGGCGGCAAGACGAACGCCGCGTCCAACATCAAGTGCGACGGCGCCAAGGGCCAGCTGCTCGCCTCCGGCTCCTCCGCGCAGAAGAACGCCATGGACCTCTGGGTCAAGAACTACATGGCGGCCTGCAAGGGCGTCGAGATCAACTACAAGGCCTCCTCGTCCGGCGAGGGCATCATCGCCTTCAACCAGTCCCAGGTCGGCTTCGCCGGTTCGGACTCCGCGCTGAAGCCGGAGGAGGTCGCCAACTCCAAGAAGGTCTGCGCCGGCGGCGGCCAGGGCATCAACCTTCCGATGGTCGGCGGCCCGATCGCGATCGGCTTCCACCTGGAGGGTGTCGACAGCCTGGTCCTGGACGCCCCGACGATCGCCAAGATCTTCACCGGCAAGATCAAGAACTGGAACGACGAGGCCATCGCCAAGCTGAACTCGGGCGCCAAGCTCCCGGACAAGGCGATCCAGGCCTTCCACCGCTCGCAGGACTCCGGCACCACCCAGAACCTCGGCAAGTACCTGGGCGCCACCGCCAAGGCCGACTGGCCGTACCCGGCCGAGAAGAAGTGGCCGGCCCCGGGCGGCCAGGCCGCGGCCGGCTCCTCCGACGTCGCCGCGCAGGTCAAGCAGACGGACGGCGCGATCGGCTACTTCGAGCTCTCGTACGCCACCGCGCAGTCCATCAAGACCGTGGACCTCAACACGGGCGCCGCCGCCCCGGTCAAGGCCACCCCGGAGAACGCCTCCAAGGCGATCGCCGCCGCCAAGATCAAGGGCACCGGCAAGGACCTGGCGCTGAGCCTGGACTACGCCACCAAGGCCGACGGCGCCTACCCGCTGGTCCTCGTCACGTACGAGATCGCCTGCGACAAGGGCAACAAGGGCGACACCCTCGGCACGGTCAAGTCCTTCCTGACCTACACCGCCGGCGACGAGGGCCAGAAGATCCTGTCGGACGCCGGCTACGCGCCGATCCCGGCCGAGATCAACACCAAGGTCCGCGAGACCGTGGCCGGCCTGCAGTAACACCTGTCGGGCCGACGGACGACCGCTGGACCGGTCGTCCGGAGGCCTCCGGGGCGGGGGCCCCGATCCGGCCCCCGCCCCCACCATCCGGTGCACCGCCGCCAGGGGACCGCTGCCGTCCCCGCCCACAGACCGGAAAGATCAATGGCTTCCATAACCACCAACACCCCGCCGCCACCGGCGGCTCCGGCACCCGCCCCGCGCCACAGGTCCACCGGCCGCGCGGGCGACAAGGTCTTCCTCGGCCTCTCCCGGGGCTCCGGCATCCTGCTGCTCGTCCTGATGGCGTCGATCGCCGTCTTCCTGAGCGTCCGCGCGGGGATCGCCATTTCGAAGGACGAGGGCAACTTCCTCACGACCTTCGACTGGGACCCCGCCGCGCAGAAGCCCGTCTTCGGCATCGCCGTCCTGCTCTTCGGCACGGTCGTCAGCTCGATCATCGCGATGGCCATCGCGGTTCCGATCGCTGTCGGCATCGCGCTGTTCATCTCGCACTACGCGCCGCGCAAGCTGGCCGCGCCCCTCGCCTACGTCGTCGACCTGCTCGCCGCGGTCCCCTCGATCATCTACGGCATCTGGGGCGCCCTCGTCCTGGTGCCCTACCTCGAGGGTCTGAACTCCTGGCTGGACGACTACCTCGGCTGGACGTACGTCTTCGAGAAGACCGAGGTCGGCGTCGCCCGCTCGCTCTTCACCGTCGGCATCCTGCTCGCGATCATGATCCTGCCGATCGTGACCAGCGTGAGCCGCGAAGTCTTCCTCCAGGTCCCGCGGATGAACGAGGAGGCCGCCCTGGCCCTCGGCGCCACCCGCTGGGAGGTCATCCGGATGTCGGTGCTGCCCTTCGGCCGTTCCGGCATCATCTCCGCGTCCATGCTGGGCCTGGGACGCGCGCTCGGCGAGACGATGGCCGTCGCCACGGTCCTCTCCCCGAGCTATCTGATCTCGCTCCACCTGCTCAACCCGGGTGGCGGCACCTTCGCCCAGAACATCGCGGCGAAGTTCGACGAGGCCAACGAGCTCGGCCGGGACGCGCTGATCGCCTCCGGCCTGGTGCTCTTCGTCCTCACCCTGCTGGTCAACGGCGCGGCCCGCCTGATCATCGCGCGCCGCAAGGAGTACTCGGGGGCGAACGCCTGATGTCGAACGCAGTAGTCCAGGACACCCGCCCGGCGCCCTCCGCGCCCCGCAAGGGCAGCCTGAGCCGTCGGGGCCTGCCCCGCTGGGCCGGGGCCGCCTTCGGCGCCGCCGGAGTCGCGCTCGGCTGCGGCACCGGCCTCGTCTTCGGCCTGGAGAGCAAGGTCCAGTGGGGCCTGATCTCCGCGCTCCTGTTCGTGCTCATCTCGTACGTGGTCACCACGTACGTCGAGAACAAGCGCCAGGCCAAGGACCGCGTCGCGACCTCCCTCGTCTGGGTCTGCTTCATCCTCGCCCTCGTCCCGCTGATCTCCCTGCTGTGGACGACGATCAGCCGGGGTACCAAGGTCCTCGACGGGAACTTCCTCACCCACTCCATGGCCGGCGTCCCCGGCTTCGAGAAGGGCGGCGGCGTCTACCACGCGCTGATCGGCACCCTGGAGCAGGTCGGCATCGCCACCCTGATCTCCGCCCCGCTCGGCCTGCTGACGGCGGTCTACCTGGTGGAGTACGGCAAGGGCGCGCTCGCCAAGGCCGTGACCTTCTTCGTCGACGTGATGACCGGCATCCCCTCCATCGTGGCGGGCCTGTTCATCCTCACCCTGATGCTGATGTTCGAGCTCAAGCCGTCCGGCTTCATGGGCTCGCTGGCGCTGGCGATCCTGATGATGCCGGTCGTGGTCCGCTCCACCGAGGAGATGCTCAAGCTCGTCCCGAACGAACTGCGCGAGGCCTCGCTGGCCCTCGGCGTGCCGAAGTGGCGCACGATCCTGAAGGTGGTCCTGCCGACCGCGATCGGCGGCATCACCACGGGCGTGATGCTCGCGATCGCCCGTATCGCCGGTGAGACCGCCCCGATCATGCTGCTCGTCTTCGGCAGCCAGCTGATCAACACGAACCCCTTCGACGGCGCCCAGTCCTCGCTCCCCTTCTACATTTGGGAGCAGTACCGGGTGGGCAGCGACGCGTCCTACGACCGCGGCTGGGCCGCGGCCCTGGTGCTGATCGCCTTCGTCATGATCCTCAATCTGGTGGCCCGCGGCATCGCCCGCTGGAAGGCCCCCAAGACCGGTCGCTGACGCGGCCATATCAGCGACCCTCTCTCGCACGCTCGAAAGAAGCAGTGATCCCCATGGCCAAGCGAATCGACGTCAGCGGCCTGACGGCCTACTACGGCTCCCACAAGGCGATCGAAGACATCTCGATGACCGTGGAGCCCCGCTCCGTGACGGCCTTCATCGGCCCGTCCGGCTGCGGCAAGTCCACGTTCCTGCGCACCCTGAACCGGATGCACGAGGTCACCCCCGGCGGCCGCGTCGAGGGCAAGGTGCTCCTGGACGACGAGAACCTGTACGGCAGGGACGTCGACCCGGTGGCCGTGCGCCGTACGGTGGGCATGGTCTTCCAGCGCCCGAACCCGTTCCCCACCATGTCGATCTTCGACAACGTGGCGGCCGGGCTGCGACTGAACGGCTCGTACAAGAAGAACCAGCTGGCGGACGTCGTCGAGAAGTCCCTCAAGGGCGCGAACCTCTGGAACGAGGTCAAGGACCGCCTCAACAAGCCCGGCTCGGGCCTGTCCGGCGGCCAGCAGCAGCGGCTGTGCATCGCCCGCGCGATCGCGGTCGAGCCGGACGTGCTGCTGATGGACGAGCCGTGCTCCGCGCTCGACCCGATCTCCACCCTCGCCATCGAGGACCTGATCGGCGAGCTGAAGGAGCGCTTCACGATCGTCATCGTGACGCACAACATGCAGCAGGCGGCGCGTGTCTCGGACCGTACGGCCTTCTTCAACCTGGCCGCCGTCGGCCAGCCCGGCCGTCTCGTCGAGCTCGACGAGACCGAGCGGATCTTCTCCAACCCGTCCGTCCAGGCCACCGAGGACTACATCTCGGGCCGCTTCGGATAGCCCCCAAGCCGTCTGCGGTGCTGCATGGCGGTGCCACCGCAAGACGAAGGGCCCGCCCCCTGGTGCCAGGGGGCGGGCCCGTTTTCCGTTCCGAACAGTGCGGCTCAGCCGAAGAAGATCCGCACCACGTAATAGCTGGCCGCCGCCACGAGCGCGGCCGCGGGCATGGTGATGAACCAGCCCAGGATGATGTTCTTGGCAACGCCCCAACGGACCGCGTTGACCCGCTTCGTCGCCCCCACACCCATGATCGCGGAGGTGATGACATGGGTCGTGGAGATCGGCGCCTTGAAGAGGAACGCCGTCACGAACATGAGCGAAGCCCCCGTCGTCTCCGCGGCGAACCCCTGCGGCGGATCCAGCTCAATGATCTTGCGCCCGAGCGTCCGCATGATCCGCCAGCCACCCGCGTACGTACCGAGCGAGAGCATCACCGCACAGGCGATCTTCACCCACACCGGAATTGGCGCGTCGGCGCTCTGCACATCGCCGATGACCAGGGCCATCACCACGATGCCCATGGTCTTCTGCGCGTCCTGGAGGCCGTGGCCGAGCGCCATGCCGGCCGCCGAGACGGTCTGCGCGATACGGAATCCCCGCTTGGCCTTGTGCGGGTTGGCCTTGCGGAAGAGCCACATAATCGCGCACATCACCAGGTAACCGGCGATGAGACCGACCACCGGCGACAGGAACATCGGGATGATGACCTTTTCGAGGACGCCCGACCAGATGACGTCCGTACCGCCCGCGAGCGCCGCGCCCACCATGCCGCCGAACAGCGCGTGCGAGGAGGACGAGGGAAGGCCGAAGTACCAGGTGACGAGGTTCCAGACGATCGCGCCGAGCAGCGCGGCGAAGAGGATGCCCATCCCCTTGTCGCCGGTGGGCGTCGCGATCAGGCCCTTGCTGACGGTGTGCGCGACCCCTTGGCCGAGGAAGGCGCCGGCGAGGTTCATCACCGCGGCCATCGCCAGCGCCGCGCGCGGGGTCAGCGCCCGCGTCGAGACGGAGGTCGCGATGGCGTTCGCCGAGTCGTGGAACCCGTTCGTGTATGTGAATCCGAGCGCGACCGCGATGGTCACGACCAGTGCGAAGGTGTCCACGAAGCTCAGGACTCCTTGACGGCGATGGTCTCCACCGTGTTCGCCACGTGCTCGAAGGCGTCCGCGGCCTCTTCGAGTACGTCCACGATCTGCTTGAGCTTGAGCACCTCAATGGCGTCGTACTTGCCGTTGAAGAGATGGGCGAGCAGCTTGCGGTGGATCTGGTCGGCCTGGTTCTCGAGCCGGTTGACCTCGATCCAGTACTCGGTGAGGTTGGACATCGTCCGCAGGTTCGGCATGGCCTCGGCGGTCAGCTCGGCCGCCCGGGCCAGTACCTCGATCTGCTGCTCGACGCCCTTGGGCAGCTCCTCGACGTTGTACAGGACGACGAGGTCGACGGCCTCCTCCATGAAGTCCATGATGTCGTCGAGGCACGAGGCGAGGTTGTAGATGTCCTCGCGGTCGAACGGCGTGATGAAGGAGGAGTTCAGCTGGTGGAAGATCGCGTGGGTCGCGTCGTCGCCCGCGTGCTCCGCTGCCCGCATGCGCTCCGCGATCTCGGCCCGGGACGCGGAGTCCGCTCCGAGCAGTTCCATGAGGAGCTTCGAGCCCGTGACGATGTTGTCCGCGGATGCGGAGAACATGTCGTAGAAGCTCGTCTCCCTGGGGGTCAGACGAAAGCGCACGTGGGGTCCTCGGGGTGCTCTGGATTCGGTCAGGCTGATGCTAGGCGCATCATCCGGCCACGGCTAACCGGCGTACTTCAGTGTCGCCCATCAGGCACAGTGATCAGCACGGGCCCCCGGCCCGTTTCCGGGCCCGCTTCGGCAGGGTTCGTTACCCTATACCCACGAGGGGTATCCAGCCCCTCTTCGCACAACGGGAGGACGCGATGACGACCACCGAGCCCGCCGAGCCGGACACCGTCCTCACGGACCAGCCGCACACGGTGCACGGCTACCACAAGCAGAAGGACGAGCACCTCAAGCGGCTGCGCCGCATCGAGGGCCAGATCCGCGGGCTGCAGCGCCTGGTGGACGAGGACGTCTACTGCATCGACATACTCACCCAGGTCTCCGCGTCCACGAAGGCCCTCCAGTCCTTCGCCCTCCAGCTCCTGGAGGAACACCTGCGGCACTGCGTGGCGGACGCGGCGGTGAAGGGGGGCGGGGAGATCGACGCGAAGGTAGAAGAGGCAACAAAGGCAATCGCCCGCCTGCTGCGCACGTAGGGCCGAGGCCGGCCCCCGGCACCACCACGGCGCCCCCACGGGCGGGCGCGCCGCCGCAACGGTCGCCCCTGCGCTGTGCGTCACATGCGTGCCGCCGCGCCCGCTAACCCGGCCACCGCCACGGGCGTGCGCGCCGCCGTGCTGTGCGTCGCATGCGTGGCGCCGCGCCGGGCCCAACCCGGCCGCCGCAGCGAGCGTGCGCGCCGCCGCTGTGTGTCGCAGCGTGCTGCACGCTGGCCCCGCCGCCGCTCACCCCGCCGCCGCTGTGGGCATGCGTGCCGCTAGGGGCGGCACGGGTGGGCACAGCGGCAACCCCGTCCCGCCGGGTTGCGCACCCCCGCCCTGACCCGGCCCGACCCTGGCGCGCACAGACCGAGGGACCCGCAGGCCGGTGGTCCGGCAGGCCCGGCGTACACCCCCACCCCGGCCCCCGGCCGAAACGCGGCGGCCCGGGCCGAGCAAGCACACCCCGGCACCCCGGCACCCCGGCCGCCCCGGCCGAAACGTGGCGCCCCATGCCGAGCAAGCCCGCGCCCCACCCCCCGCCGCAGGAATCAGCCGCGCCCCTCGGGCTCGACCTTGAGGACCTCGTCGATCAGGTCTGGACTGAGCCGCTCCCCGGCCGCAGCCGACGCGGCGATCATCAGCTCGCCGCACAGCTCGATCTCGACGAGGGCCACGTGGTCCTGGACGGTTGCGCTGCGAAGCCCGGCCACGCACCTCACCCCTCTACCCCTCTTTCTGCCGTCGTCGGCTTCCTAGCGTAGGGAGGAGGACACACACCGCGCATGGCACGGACGGACCATTTCCGCCACCGCCCATGACTGAATTCCCGAACGCCCCCCGAACCCCTATGACTCGATCTTTCCGGCATAGATGTCCCGCTCCGCCGGCAGCCGCACTGTCGCGGGCACCCCGAATCCGTACAGCAGCGTGGTCGAGGCGACCGCGACCGTACGCCCCTCGTTGACGTAGCTGAAGTGCTGGCGCAGCTTGCGCAGCAGCCCCTGCGCGTCGAAGTACGCGTCGTACGGCACCGCGCCCTTCTCCCGGCCGAACCCCTTCGCCGCCGCCGCCAGCGATCCGCGCGCGTGCGGCCCGGCCGCGACCGCCGCGCGGGGGATGTCGGCGGTGCCCCGGTAGTGCCGGACCCGGACGCCCGCCAGGTCCTCCTCGCCCAGATATGTCACCGCGCCCGTCCCGCGCAGCAGTTCGGCCGCGACCATCGGGTCGGTGACCCCGCCGGTGACCAGGTTGCCGTCGGGCAGCGTCGCCGTGTCGACCCGGACCCACTTGTCGACGGGGACGCCCGCGCCCCGGTTCTTCATGTACAGCGCACCGGGCGCGAGCAGTTCGGTGATCGGCCGGTGCTCCTCCGCGCCCGCCGCGTCCTTGGGCAGCACGACCTTCAACCGGCCCATGCGGCGCGTGAAGTCGTAGACCCCCTCGCCCCGGATCGTCACCCGCGTCCCGCCCGCCGCCACCTCCATGGAGGTGCTGGTCTTGGAGCTACGGGCGGCCACCAGCGCGTCCGCGGCCCGCGCCACCACCTGGCCCGGCTCGGCCGTGGCCGCGCCCGGCCCGCCGGCGCCCGAGGGCCCGTCCGCCCCGCACCCGGCGACGAGCACACCCACGACAGCCACCGCGGCGGTCACCCCAGCCGCCGTCGCACCGGTCACGCCGGTCACAACGGCACCGGCGAACCCCGCGCCCCCACGCCTCTGCCGCTGCACCGTCATCGCCGTCCAACCCCCAAACGCCATCCACGTCCGGCCACACCACCCGCCCCGCTTAACGACCGCGGCCCCACCCCGGTCACGCCCGCGCCCGGGCCTGGGTACCGTTGCCCCGTGCCCCACCAAGCCCCGGCTCCCGAGCACCGCACCACCACCACGGAACGCGGCAGCTTCGCCCACGCCCGCTGCTCCTGCGGCTGGACCGGCCCCGCCCGCCGCTCCCGCGACAAAGCCAGGACGGACGCCGATCAGCACGAGTCGGCGGCCTTCTGACCGCCGGACCCACACCACCCCGTTCGAAGAACGGGACGAGGAACGGGACGAGGAACGGGACTAAGGACGAAGCACGGGACGGTTCGGGACCCGGCCGTCCGGGAAGACCTCCCCGCATGGACCGGCGTTCCCTCCTCGCCGCGGGGGCCGCGGGCGCCGCCCTCGCCGCGGCCACGGCGTCCGCCTGCACCTCCGGCGCCGCCCGCGACCAGCCCTCCACGTCCCCCGGACCGCCCAGGGCCACCGGCACCGGCACCGGCCCCGCCCCCAGCGCCTCCCCGGCCGCCTGGACCGCCCTCGCGCGCTCACTCGCCGGGTCCCTCGTCCGACCCGGCGACGCCCCGTACCCGACCGCGCGCCAGCTCTACAACACCCGCTTCGACAGCCTGAGACCGGCCGCCGTCGCATACGTGGCGAACGACGCCGACGTCCAGGAGTGCCTGGTCTTCGCCCGCGCCCACCGCACCCCCGTCGCCCTGCGCAGCGGCGGCCACTCGTACGCCGGGTGGTCCTCCGGCACCGGCCGCCTCGTCCTCGACGTGTCGAAGCTCAACCGCGTCCGTACCGAAGGCGACACCGCCAGGGTCGGCGCGGGCGCCCGGCTGCTCGACGTCTACCTCGCCCTGGGCCGCAACGACCGTACGATTCCCGGCGGTTCCTGCCCCACGGTCGGCGTCACCGGCCTCACCCTCGGCGGCGGCCACGGCGTCGCCACGCGCGCGTACGGGGCGACCTGCGACAGCCTCACCTCCGCGACCCTCATCACCGCCGACGGCAAGCGGCTCACCGCCGACGCCGACCGCGAGCGCGACCTCTTCTGGGCCCTGCGCGGCGCGGGCAACGGCAACTTCGGCGTGGTCACCGAGCTCACCTTCCGTACGCACGATGCCCCGCGGACCGTCACCGCGTATCTGTCCTGGCCCTGGGCGAGGGCGCAGGCGGTGATCGAGGCCTGGCAGGAGTGGGGCCCCGACCAGCCCGACGAGATCTGGTCCGCCGCCCATCTCGCGGCGGGCGCCGGCGGCGTACGGGCCGGGGCCGCCCCCACGGTCACCGTCTCGGCGTTCTCGCTGGGCTCCTACGGCGACCTCCAGAACGCCGTGGACCGCCTCGCCGACCGCGTCGGCGCACCCGCCGCCTCCGTCTCGCTGCGCCGCCACGGCTACACCGACGCGATGCTCGCGTACGGCGGGTGCGCCGCCCTCTCCGAGGCGCAGTGCCACCTCGCGGGCGCCACCCCCGGCCGCAACCCGCAAGGAGCCCTCCAGCGCGAGACGTACGCGGCCCGGTCCGCGTTCTTCGACCGCGAGGTCCCCGCCGACGGCGTACGGGCCCTGCTCGCCAGGACCGAGGCCTTCGGGAACGTGACGGCCGCTCAGGGCGGCGGAGCGGGCAGCGTGGCGCTCACGGCGCTCGGCGGGGCGCTGAACCGCGTGTCCCCGACAGCGACGGCGTTCGTGCACCGCCGCTCGCGGGTGCTCGCGCAGTACATCGCCTCCTGGCGCCCCGGCACCCACGGAACGGCCCAACAGGCATGGCTGAATACCACCCATGACGCACTGAGCCGGTACGCCAACGGGGCCGCCTACCAGAACTACGCCGACCCGGAGCTGACGGACTGGCGCAAGGCGTACTACGGCGCCGCCGCGCCCCGGCTCGCCCAGCTCAAGCGCCGCTACGACCCGACGCGCCTGTTCGACTTCCCCCAGGCGCTGTGAAGCCGCTTACGCGGCCAGGTCGTTCGCCCCGGGACCCGCTCCCGGCCCCGTGCCCTTCTCGGCCTCCGACCGGGGCTCGGGCAGGTCCACGGCGAGCCGCAGCGCGGACTGGCCGGCGCGCCGCGACCGTACGAGACGGCCGAGGCGGGGCGAGCGGGCCACCGTCGACACCAGCGGGGTCAGCAGCATCAGGGCGAGCGGTGCGAGCAGCAGCGTGACGGCGGTGCCCAGGGCGAAGCCGCCGACCACGTCCGTGGGGTAGTGCACGCCCATGTAGACCCGGCAGAAGCCCTCGGCGAGCGCGAGCCCGAGCGCGGCGAGCCCGAACTTGCGGTGCGCGACGAAGAGTCCGGCCCCGATCGCCATCGCCATCGTGGCGTGGTCGCTCACGAACGAGTAGTCCGTCTTGCCGTCCACCAGGACGTCGAGTCCCTTGTGGGTGACGAAGGGCCGGGGCCGCTCCACGAATCCCCTGATGGGGATGTTGACGAGCAGCGCGATCCCGGCGCCGAGCGGCGCCCAGACGAGGGCAGCGAGCGAGGCCAGGGCGCTCTCGCGGTCCTCGCCGCGGCGCAGGCTCCACCAGCACCAGAGCACCAGGAGGACGAGGGCGAGCAGGATCCCGTACTCGCCGACGAACTCCATGACGCGGTCGAACCACGAGGGGGCGGAAGCGGCGAGTCCGTTGATGTCGTAGAGCAGGCTGACGTCCGGGTTCGACCCGTCCAGCGCGAGTCCAGCCATGCCGAGGCCCCTTGCCTGTGCGTGTAGCTACCAACCCCCGTGGTCAGTACTCTGCGGTCACTGTCCACTGAACGGCCTGAACGGCCCTCGCGTTCCACTCTCCACGGAATGATCACCACGACGTTACCGAAGAGAGACTCATCGTCGCAGCTCAGGGCCATGACCTGACGGAGAGTTCCGACGAGATCCAGCCACTGTGTACCGCCGGTCACGTACCCGGTTTGAACGTCGGCAACGCGGCCGCGCCGTCCTTGGTGACCCGGGTCGCGCCGAAGTAGTCGGGCGCGTCGATCTTGTCGAAGCGGATGACGGCGCCGGTGTAGGGGGCATTGATCATGTACCCGCCGCCGACGTACAGCCCGACGTGGTGGATGGCGCGGGAGTTGGTGAGGTCGTCGGAGAAGAAGACGAGGTCGCCGGGGAGGAGCTCGCCGCGGGAGGGGTGCGGGCCGGCGTTGTACTGGTCGTTGGCGACGCGCGGCAGCGTGATCCCGACGGTCGAGTACGCGGCCTGCGTCAGCCCCGAACAGTCGAACCGCCCCCCTTGCTCGGCGGTCCCCTCCCCGCCCCACAGATACGGCGTACCGAGCTTCTTCTGCGCGTAGTAGATGGCCCCGGCGGCCTGCTGGGAGGGCTGCACGCGGGTGGTAGGGCGGGCGAAGCTCTTCTCCAGGGTGCGGATGGTTTTGACGTAGCCCTGGGTCTCCTTGTACGGCGGCACGCCCCCGTACTTGATGACGGCGTACGACCCCGCGTTGTACGCCGCCAGCATGTTGCTGCTCTGGTCCCCCGGCACGTTCTTGACGTACCCGGCCAGTTCGCAGTCGTAGGAGGCGGCGGAGGGGATCGCGTCGGCCGGGTCCCAGATGTTCTTCTTGCCGTCGCCGTTGCCGTCGATGCCGTGCGTGGCCCAGGTGCCGGGGATGAACTGCGCGATGCCGCGCGCGTCGGCCGGGCTCTTGGCCGTCGGGTCCCAGCCGCTCTCCTGGTACAACTGGGCCGCCAGCATGGCGGGGTTGAGGGCGGGGCACAGGTTGCCCCACTTCTGCACCAACGGCTGGTACAGGGCGGGCACCGCACCCTTGGCCAGCCCGACCGACTTGCCCGCGCCGAGCCCGGAGTTCAGCCCGGCCGCCGCCGAGTACGTGCCCACGACGAGCAGGGCGACGAAGCCCACGCCCGCCCCTGTCGCGATGCCTCCGGCCACCAGGAATTTACGCACCCCTCAACCCTCCCCCATCCGGGCCCGGTTCACCGCCTACTTCACTCGGAAGCCAGAACACGCGATGCTCGCGTAGTCCGTAGGGCTGCCCTTGACGTGATAGAACACCACCGTCCAGTCTCCGGGGTCGTTGGCGACCGGGATGGCGTTGTCGGCCTTGCCCCCGAAGTGACTCGCGAAGTCGTCCGGATACGTCAGCTCGATGAACTCTCCGGACTTCCACTTGCTGTAGATGTCCACCGGCTTACTGGTGTAGCCGACGGACTTGTTCTCCATCGTGAGGTCCACGAACGGCTTGCCTGTGTCGGGGTCGATCTCGTGCGGCGGCTTCACCCCGACGGAGACGTAGTACGGGCCGGGCCTGGTGTCCTTCGCTTCCGCGTTCTTCATCCGCATCACGATCTTGGCCTTCTTCGTGACGTACGGAAGGCCCTGGTCGTCGGCGTTCTCCACCGCCGTCTGGAACTCGGCGGGCAGGTTCCCCTCCCCGCCGATCGTGTGGCACTCGCCTATCCCGTGCGAGGCGGTGGCGGGGTCCTTGGACAGCGTCCAGTAGTCGCGCGAGACACGGTTGTTCTCGATGTACCGCGGCGGCTGCGCCGCTCCCCCGGACCCGGTCGGAGTGGCCGCCGACGTCCCGCCGGAGGGCTTGCCCGTCGGGGGCGAGCCCGAAGCTCCTGCCCCGCCCCCACCCGGCAACCCCCGCACCACCACCGCCGCCGTCACCCCCACCACCGCCGCCACCGCGATCGTCACCAGCCAGGGGGTGCGGCGGCGGGAGCGGGGGGCCGGGGTGGGGGGGTAGGGCGGGGTGGGGTGGTAGGGCGGGGTGGGGTGGTTCGGGGGTATCAGGCCTGCGGCCGTCGCCGTGGGGAGGTCGTGCGGGGGCGGCTCCGTCAGGCCCGTCGCGAGCGCCTGGTAGTACGGGTCCTCCACCAGCGCCGACGTCACCGCGCACCGCACGATGACCTCCGCCGGAGTGGGCCGCGCGGCCGGGTCCTTGGCCGCGCAGGCCAGGATCAGCGCGGCCAGCTCCGGCTCGACGCCCGCCACGTCGATCGCCTCGTGGACGGCCCGGTACGACACCGCGTCCATGGGCCCCGACCCGAACGGCGCCCTCCCCGTAGCCGCATACGCGATCGTCGCCCCCAGGGCGAACACGTCCGCCGGGTCGCCGACCTCGTTGCGCAGGAGGACCTCGGGTGCCGTGAAGCCGGGGGTGCCGGGGGCCGTGCCCGGGGCCGTCAGGGCCGTGTCCGCCGCCGCGCGCGCGATGCCGAAGTCGATGAGCTGGGGGCCCTGCGGGGCCAGGATGACGTTCTGGGGCTTGAGGTCCCGGTGCGTCACCCCGTACGCGTGCACGCTCGCGAGCCCCTCCGCCAACGCCGCGAACAGCTTGCGGCAGGTGTCCGGCGGGAACGGGCCCCGGTCGGCGACGGCGCGGCTCAGGGTCGGCCCGGAGACGTACTCCGTGGCGAGCCAGTACGGCGGCGCCGCCAGCGACGCGTCGATCAGGTTCGCGGTGTACGCGCTGCGCACCGCGCGTACCGTCTCCGCCTCCCGGCGGAAGCGGGCCAGCGCCTCGGGGTGGTCGGTGATCTCTTCCTTGATCACCTTCAGTGCCACCAGGCGGCCTCCTGGCGAGCGGCCGAGATAGACCATGCCCATCCCGCCCGCGCCCAGCCGGGCGAGCAGGGCGTACGTACCTATGTGTGCCGGATCCCGGGGCTTGAGCGCGTCCACCTGACGACTCTGTCACGTAACACGCCATCTCCTCACGCCCGTTGACCCTCTTGTGATCACACACACCCAAGAGCGATCACTTGACGTACACAAACGGGCAGATCACCGGGCTCGCCTCCCCCTCCGCATCGTTGCTACGTTGCATCGGCAAGTAAAGGGAACCAAAAGGCATGGCAACGGGGGAACGGCCGCAGATGGCACTCAGCACGCAGTGGGAAGAGCTCTTCGCGGGCACTCCGTCCAGGTCGGGCGGGGCCTCGGGAGCGCTGTCGGGAGGGCTGCCGGGAGGGCAGCTGCCTCCCGCCTCCGGAATGCGGCTCGCGTCTGCCAATGGCAAAGAGGGGGGCGGCGGCGCGCCCGACGTCCAGTTCAGCAAGTCCCCCTGGAGCTCCGCCGGCAAGGTCGCGGGCGAGCTGCGCACCGGCACGGCCGGCGCGCTCGCCGACCTCGCACAGCTACGGCTCGACGGTCGTCGGCGACGCCTCGAACCGGGGCAAGCTGGCCGCCGACGACATCGTGGTGGCGGGCAGCCCCGGCATGGCTGGGACTCCGGCAGTGTGAGCCTGCGCAACCAGGCCGCGGTCGTCGCCGGACGATACGACCAGGTGAAGGAAGCGCATTGACCAGCACGACCACCACGGCGCGCCGCCGTCGACCGGTGCTCACGGCGCTGGCCGGCGCGCTCGCCCTCGCCACTCTCACGACGGGATGCCCCATGGACAAGGCCACGAACGCGGACGGCCTCAGCTACAAGCCGACCACGCTGGCCGTCCCCGAGGCGCGGGCGAAGGCGAAGCGTCTCTCCAGCCAGCTCTTCGACCTGATGGCGATCAAAGACGCCAAGACCACCCAGCCGGGACCGGGCGTCGGCCGAAGCGAGTCCGACCCCGACCACCTCTACCAGATCCGGCACCCGTGGTCGCTGTACGACGTACCCGTCAGTGAGCTCCAGGCCGGCTTCCAGCGGCTGAAGGACCGGATGCCGGGCAACGGCTGGAAGATCAACAAGTACGGCCCCAACGGCACGGCGGCCGGCACCCTGGAGCTCAACGCCGACTCGACGACCGAGCAGCGATTCACGGTGCTGGTCGAGCTCTGGGACAAGCCCGCGGCCGGCAAGAAGCCGCTCATCCTCGTCAACGTGGTCTCGGCGTTCTTCCGCGCCCCCGAGGGAACGGACCTCGACGGCGAGTACTGAACGGGGCGCCGGGCGCTGCTGGTCGGCGGGGCGCCGGGCGCGTACGACTCCCCAGCACCCCGGGCGGTCCGAGCCCTCAGCAGACGTCCCCCACCGCCAACCGGTAAAGCGCCGCCGTCGTCGTCCCGAACACCACGCTGTACGACACGTCCGGGTCGTCCCCGCCCTGCTGGTAGCCGCCGATGACACCCACCACGGACCCGTCCGGCGCCGCCCAGGGGCTGCCGCTCGTGCCGCCGGGGTAGTCGGGGCACGCGACGCGCTGCTGGGTGTCGCCGAAGGGCGTCGCGCGCGTGGTGCAGGACTGCGGGGTGTCGGAGTCGCCCGGGTAGCCCGTCACCGTCACCGTGCCGCCCGCCGGCACGTCCGTGGCCAGCGGCGCCGCGCCCACCGCGTCCTCCACCCGGCCGCCGTTGAGCGAGCCGGGGCCCAGGACCGCGAAAGCCACGTCGTCGTCCTCGTTCTGGTCGTCCGACCAGGCGTCGTCCACGTACTTCTGCTTGACCGGCCACGTCCCGTACGGCGCCTGCCCGTCCCGGTAGCCGGGCGCGAACACCGCGTCGTCCTGGTCGTCCAGGCAGTGCGCCGCCGTGACGATCACGTCCCGGCCCTCGCTGTGCACCACCGACGCCGTGCAGAAGTGGTCCCCGTCCAGGCCCCCGTCGAACAGGGCGCCCACGCGCGCGTTGGCGGCCGTGGCGGGCGCCGGCCGGGTCGTACCGGCGGGCCCGGCGCTCGGACCCCCGTACGCCGTGCCCCCGTACGACGGGATCACCAGGAGCACCGCCACCGCCGACAGCGCACGCAGCTGGGAGACGTGTCTCATGGCCCCGACCCTGACGCGCGGACCTGAGAAGACTCCTGGAACTTTTCTGAGAAGAGTCTGTGAAGCGCCCCGCCCGGCCCCCCACCGGCCCTCCGCTGCCCCTCCGTCGGCCGCCGCCGACGCCCCCGCCCGCGCCCCCGAAAACGCACCGGCGCAAGTTCCACTCAAGCGAACGGGCCCAGAGTGCACCAACGACAGTCATTGCCCGGAGTCACCATGCATGATACACAGAGTAACCATACGCGAATCCGTAGAGAACCGGTCCACCGCAGGTCAGGGCGGTGCGACCGGCACAGCTGTGCGGTTTCCGGAAAAGAGAGCCGCCAAGTCGACATACCCGGGCGGTTTCATCAGCGAAGATAGAGCCTGACCCATGCCATGGGGCAGGGGCATCGAACTACCCGACAGGGGCGGTGAGTTACGTGTACCTGGCAGCAGAAAAGGGCGACATCACCACGATCATCGGCGGGATCGCGCCCAACTGGGGGCCGTTCGGGAGCCTGGGCAACGAGGCCCGGGTGATGGTCGAAGTCGTGATGGCCGTGGCCATCCTGCTCTGCCTCGGCATCGCCGTCTGGGGCGCGGCCAAACAGAGGATCGGTGCGACCGCTCTGCGCGACACGTTCAGCGCGGAGCAGGGCAAGGGTCTGATCGTGGCCGGGCTGACCGGAGTCTTCATCATCGGCTCACTCGGCACGCTGTTCACCATTGTGTACGGGATGGCCGTCTGACCCGACCTCAGGTCCGGCCCCGTCCCGCCGCGTTCGTCCCCAGAGGGCCCGCCCAGGCCCTCCTCCCACACCATCCGTCCGTCGTGCCCACCGGCTGAGGTTGCGTCTCCCTGATGTCGAGTCACCACACCGCGCCCGCGCGGGAACCAGCACGGCTACCGTCGTACTACACGACGGACCAGCGAAGGGTTGAGGGGGCGTACGCGGCATGAGCCTCGGCGACGAGCACGACTCCAGGCGCACGGAGGACGCGTACAGCACCGTCGGCGGTACGCGCCAGACGCGCACCCGGCTGCCCGAGGGCGAGGGCGCCGACGTGTACGGCGGCGTCCGCCGCCCCGTCCGCGCCTCGCGCTCCCTGCTCATGGTCGTCGGCGTGGTGGTCCTCCTCGTCGCCGCGATCGCCTTCGCCAACCGGGGCGATGGCGGTGACGGCTCCTCCGACGACCCCAAGCAGTCCGACCCGAACCCGACGGCCGCGAGCGGCACGAAGCCGGTCCAGGGCAAAGCGGCCGGCATCCCGACGGGCTTCCCCCAGACGGAACAGGGGGCGCAGTCGGCGGCGGTGAACTATGTCGTGGCGCTCGGTTCGGACGGCATGTACAACCCGGCCCGCCGTCACGAGATCGTGAGCACCGTGTACGCGCCGGACGTGGCGGCGGCCCGCCAGGGCGACCTCGACCGGGCGTACTCCGGTCCGGAGTTCCTGGCCCGGATCGGGCTCAAACCGGACGGCAGCGCGCCCACTGGGCTGACCTTCATCTCCCGGTTCAACCCCGTCGGCTCCAAGGTGGAGACGTACAGCAGCGAAGCCGCGAGCGTGTCCGTCTGGTACTCGGCCCTGTTCGGGCTCGCGGGCGAGGGCTCGAAGAACCCCGTTTCCGAGGGCTGGTACACCAACACGTTCCAGCTGAAGTGGGTCGGCAACGACTGGAAGGTCACCGACTTCACCCAGAAGGACGGTCCGGCACCCGTCGGGCGCGACCAGGCCGCCGCGACCGCCAAGGACATGGCCGACGCAGTCGAGCAGTACGGAGGGTTCACCTATGCCCGGTAAGCGGCCCCGCCGCGCCCTCCCGCTCGCCACGGCGCTGACGGCCGTGCAGACCACCGCCGTACTGGCCGCCACGTACGCGTACGCGGCACCGAGCCCCACCCCCAGCCCCACGCCGAGCCCCGGAGCCAGCACCGCCGGGCCCTGCGACCTCATCCGCGGTCCTGCCAAGGACTACTGCGAGTCGGGCAGTGGCAAGCCCAGCACCTCGCCGGGAACCGTCGCCCCCGGCGACCCCGCCGACCCCCTGACCTCCCTCGCCCGCGGCTGCGCCGACGCCGCCGTCTGGGTCGTCGACACGCTCTCCAAGTTCGTGAAGACCGCCGCCAAGGTGGACTTCACCAACCCCGCCTTCCTCGGCCGCTACGCCGTAGTCTTCGCCGCCGCGACCATCCTCACGCTCGTCCTGTGGCTGCTCGCCGTCACCAAGCGGGCGATCCGCGGGGTGCCGCTGACCACCGCGATCTCCGAGGCCGTCGGGTTCCTCTGGCTCACCGTGCTCGCCTCCGCCTTCACCCCGCTGATCCTCTACACCGTCGTCAACGCCACCGACGCCGTCACCGACGTCATCGCCTCCGGCACCGGCGACCAGACCGACGTCTTCTTCGGGTCGTTCTCGGCCGCGCTGAAGAAGGGCACGGACATCGGCGGCGGCCCGATCATGCTGATCGTCGTCTCCCTGGTCACCATCCTCGCGGCCGGCATCCTCTTCCTGGAGCTCTACATCCGCGCCCTCCTGCTGTACGTGGGAGCGCTGCTCGGCGTCGTCGTGTACTCGGGACTCGTCGACAAGAACATGTGGGGTCACGTCCGCCGCTGGGCCGGGATCATGATCGCGATCATCCTGGTGAAACCCATCATCGTGATCGTGCTGAGCCTGGCGGGCGCGCTCTCGGCGGGGAAGGGGCCGGACTCCTTCCAGGCGGTCGTCTCGGGCCTGGCCATCATCCTGCTGGCCATCTTCGCCTCCGCGATGATCTACCGCTTCGTACCCGGCTTCGGCGACGAGATCGCCGCCGCCCGCACCAACCGCAAGCAGGCCACCGACGGCTCCCAGGCGGCCGCCGTGATCTCCTCCCCGGCCGCCCTCGTCTCCCAGGGCATCAAGACCCACAGCAGCCGGGGCAACCAGGGCGGCAACAGCGCCCAGCCCCGGCCCGCCAACCCGGTCTCCGGCGGCGTGGCCGCCCACAGCAGCCGGGGCTCCTCCGGCGGCGGTGGCGGCGGCGGACATGTCCCCTCCGCCGCACCCCCGCCCCGTAACGGCTCCGGACCCACCAGCGGCACCCCGCACAGCAGCCGCAACACCGGCAACAAGGGCAACAACAGCACAGGAGGTGGAGGGCGTTGACGACCCAGTCCCAACCGGTCTCGCCCCGCCGCACGTATCTGATCGGCCGGGCCAGGCCGTCGGCGATCGTCGGCAAGAACCGCGAGACCGGCGAGATCGCGCTGATCATCGGCGGCGCGTTCCTCGGCATGATGTGTGGACTGCTGGTCCCCGTCCTGTCCCTGCGGATCGTGCTGCTCATGGGCTTCCCCATGCTGGCGCTCGCCGCGGTGTACCTCCCGTACAAACACCGCACCTTCTACAAGTGGTTCGAGATCAACCGCAGTTACAAGCGCTCCCTGCGCCGCGGCACCACCTACCGCTCCTCCGCCATGGAGGCGGGCGTGCGCGGTGACGGACGCGAGGTCGAGATCGGACCGCCGCCCGGCATCGGCCGGATCAACTGGCTCGCCGCGCCCTTCGGCCCCGACGAGATCGCCGTCCTGCTGCACGCCGACCGCCGGACCGTCACCGCCGCCATCGAGATCGAGGGCCCCGGTGTGGGCCTGCGCGACTCGGAGGACCAGGAAGCCCTCGTCGACCGGTTCGGCACGCTGCTCAAGCACGTCGCCAACGGCGACGGGTTCGTCACCCGCCTCCAGATGCTCGCCCGCACCCTGCCCGCCGACCCGGACGCGCACGCCAAGGACGTCGCCCAGCGCGGCGACCACGGCTCACCCGGCTGGCTCCAGGAGTCCTACGAGCAGCTCCAGTCCATGGTGTCCACCTCCAGCGAGCAGCACCGCGCGTATCTCGTCGCCTGTATGCAGTACTCGCGCGAGCTCGCCGCCGAGGCCAACGCCATGGCCCGCGCCGCCCGCCCGCAGCCCGGCCGCAAGCTCGACCGGGACGCCGGGCTCGCCGTCGTCATGGCCCGCGAGCTCACCGACATCTGCGCCCGACTCGCCGAGGCCGACATCCGGGTGCGCCAGCCCCTCGGCCAGGGGCGGCTCGCCTCGCTCGTGCACTCCATGTACGACCCGGACCACCCCATCGACCACATCCAGGCCATGACCAAGCGCAACGCCTGGCCCGCCGAGCTGGACGCGGTCGAGCCCACCTATCTCCAGGCCAAGACCCGCGAGTCGTCCACGCGCGCGCCCTGGTGCCACGCCACGGCGTGGGTGAAGGAGTGGCCGATGACCCCCGTGGGCGTCAACTTCCTCGCCCCCCTCCTCGTCCACACCCCGGACGTGATCCGTACGGTCGCGGTCTGCATGGACCTCGAACCCACCGAGGTCGCCATCGAGCGCATGCTCACCGAGAAGACCAACGACGAGGCCGAGGCCTCGCGCGCGGCCAAGATGAACCGGACCGTCGACCCGCGCGACATCGCCGCCCACGGCCGCCTCGACCAACGGGGTGAAGATCTCGCCAGTGGCGCGGCAGGCGTCAACCTCGTCGGGTACATCACGGTGTCGGCGCGCTCCCCCGAGGCCCTGGCGAGGGACAAGCGCACCATCCGCGCCTCGGCCGGCAAGTCGTACCTGAAGCTGGAGTGGTGCGACCGCGAGCACCACCGGGCCTTCGTCAACACCTTGCCGTTCGCGACCGGCATCCGCCGCTAGCCGAGAGCTGATAGGGGCCCTGCTCATGCGAGATCCGCTCTCCGCGCTCACCAACGCCTTCACCTCCTTCCTCTTCGGCAAGGTCGAGACCACCCGGCTGCCGGTGCGCACCTCCACCGGCCAGGCGCAGGCCGTCTATCTGCCGACGGCCGCGCCCGGCCTCGGCGACTCGGGCGTGATCATCGGCCGCGAGGTCTACAGCGGCAAGGGATACATCTACGACCCCTTCCAGCTGTACGGACAGCAGCTGCCCGCGCCGCACTGGCTGGTCCTCGGGGAGTCCGGCAACGGCAAGTCGGCCCTTGAGAAGACCTATGTGCTGCGCCAGCTGCGCTTCCGCGACCGCCAGGTCGTCGTGCTCGACGCCCAGGGCGAGGACGGCGTCGGCGAATGGAACCTCATCGCGCGCGAGCTGGGGATAACTCCCATCCGGCTCGACCCGATGGCCGCCCTCGACGGCGGCATCCGGCTCAACCCGCTGGACCCGGCGATCACCACCACGGGCCAGCTGGCGCTGCTGCGCACCATCATCGAGGTGGCGATGGGGCACGGCCTGGACGAGCGGTCGGGCTTCGCCCTGAAGGTGGCGCACGCCTACGTCAACGAGACCATCACCGACCGCCAGCCCGTCCTCACCGACATCGTGGAACAGCTGCGCCACCCGGAGGCCGCCTCGGCGGTCGCCATGAACGTCGACATAGACGACGTCCGGGCCTGGGGCCTGGACGTGGCGCTCGTCCTGGACCGGCTGGTCGACGGCGACCTGCGGGGCATGTTCGACGGACCGACCTCGGTCGGCATCGACCTGGACGCCCCGCTGATCGTCTTCGACCTCTCGCACATCGACCGCAACTCGATCGCGATGCCGATCCTGATGGCGATCGTCGGCGTCTGGCTGGAGCACACCTGGATCCGGCCCGACCGCAAGAAGCGCATCTTCCTGGTGGAGGAGGCCTGGCACATCATCAACTCGCCGTTCGTGGCGCAGCTCTTCCAGCGGCTGCTCAAGTTCGGTCGGCGCCTCGGCCTGTCCTTCGTAGCCGTCGTCCACCACCTCTCGGACGTGGTGGACGGGGCGGCGGCGCGGGAGGCGGCGGCGATCCTGAAGATGGCGTCGACCAGGACGATCTACGCCCAGAAGACGGACGAGGCGAGGGCGACGGGCGGAGTGCTCGGCCTGCCACGCTGGGCGGTCGAGATCATCCCGACGCTCACGCCCGGTATCGCCGTCTGGGACGTCAACGGCAATGTCCAGGTGGTCAAACACCTGATCACCGAGCGGGAACGGCCGCTGGTCTTCACCGACCGGGCGATGACGGAGTCGGCGGCGACCGATGACGTACTCGCCCATGAACTGGAGAGCCGGCTGGAGGCGGAGAGCGAGCGCAGGGCAGCGATGATGGAACAGCAAATGTCCGGCACCTCCTCGCCCGAGTCGACCGTGGCCTGACGGTTCGGCGGCCCCTCCCCGTCGAGGGGCCTGCCGGATCAACGGCCGCCCGCACCACGGAAGTTCCCCGACACACGCACGTTTTGGCCCGACACGCCGGAGGTTGCCTGACATGCCGGAGTCCCGCTCCCGCGGCGAGGAGCGCGGCATCCCCGACTCCCTGCTGGTCGGGCTGCTCGCGTTCCTGCTCGGCCTCACCGTCCTGGTCTGGACGGCGACGGGCCTGGCGGGCCTGTTCAGCCACGGCGCCTGGCCGGACGCAGTGACGTTCACCCGCACCCCGCTCGCCCTGCGCCGGCTCATCCAGGCCCCACACGACCTCCCGGCCGCCTGGCCGGACACCCCCGCCGCCCAGCTCTCCGGCTACGGCCTCTTCTGGGGCCTGCTCATCGGCCAACTGCTCGTGCTCCTGGTGCTGTTCATCTTCGCCCTGGGCACGTGGTCGCGCTGGCGCGCGGTACGCGCGAGAGCCAAGGCGTCGGCTGCGATGCGGGGGGATGCGGTGGGGGGTCAGGGTCTGGATGCGGGTCTGGGAGTGGGCGCGGGTCCGGGTCTGGGGGTGGGCCCGGACGCACTGGGGCCCACTGGTCCCACCGGCCCCACCGGCCCCACCGGCCGCACCGGACCCCTGGAGTCACTGGCCACGCCTGCCGCGCCTGCCGCCCCTGCCGCCCCTGCCGTACCGAGCAGACCCGACCACTCCGCCGCTCCCGCCACGCCGGAACCCTGGGATCCGTCCCGCGCGACGCACACAGTACGTACGGATGGCGCGTACGCGAACGGGCCCGCCCCGCATCCCGTACCGGCGGCCGGCGCCGCGCCCCGGCAGACGGACGCCGCGGCCGGGCGGCTCCCGGCGCCCCGCGCGGCCCGCCCGCCCCGGCTCGTCTACGGCGGCCCCGACACCCGACGCCCCACCGCCGTCCAGGCCATCCAGGACGCCGAGGGCGCCGCGCTCGTCATCACCTCGGACCCCACCCTGTGGGCGGAGACGAAGGACGCGCGCGCGAAGCTCGGCCCGGTGCACGTGTACGACCCGGGGCACCTCTGCGACACCCCGGCCCGGCTGCACTGGTCGCCCACGAGCGGCTGCGAGGACGCGGACGTGGCGGCGGCGCGCGCGACCGCGCTGCTCGCACCCGTACGCCCGCAGGCCCGTATCGACGCCGCCATGGCCGACACCGCCGAGACGCTGCTCCGGTGCTGGCTGCACGCGGCCGCGCTGGACAGCCGGGACGGCAAGGCGGTCAAGCAGATGCACCGCTGGGCCCAGGGCACCGGCGCCCACGAGGCCGTACGCATACTCCGCACCCACCCCAAGGCCATGAGCGGCTCGGCGGGCCTGCTGGAGTCGGCGCTGACCGCGCACCCCGAACGCCGGGAGATCGCCCAGGAACTGACGGCCCGTGCGCTCGACGCCCTCTCCTCGATTCACATCCGCGAGGCCTGCACGCCGAACCGAGCGGATTCGCTCGCGCTGGAATCATTCGCCGCGGAAGGGGGCACGCTTTACGTGGTGGGTGAAGCCATCGAGGACCCGCGGTCCCGCCCCGCCGCGATGCCGCTCCTCACGGCCCTCGCCTCAGACGTGGTCGAGCACGGCCGCCGCATGGCCGAACGGTCACCCGACGGTCGGCTCGACCCACCAATGGCGCTGGTCCTGGACGACGTGGCCGCGGTCGCGCCGCTGCCCCGGCTGCCCGAACTCCTCTCGACCGGCCAGGACCTGGGCCTGCCGACCCTGGCCCTGCTCCGCTCGGCGGAACAAGCCCGGGCCCGTTGGACGGAGACGCTCAAGCCGTGAGGAAGCCGGCTGTAAGGGCCGAGGCCCTCGGCGCTTACGGACGGGGGCACACCATCTCGATGTCGTACTCGTTCGGCAGCCCGGCCGGGGCGGGCGTGGTCTTCCCGGTCCGCGCGAACCCGAACTTCCGATAGAAGCCCTCGGCCCGCCCATTCTGGTTGTGCACATAGAGCCGTACGCGTTCGAGCTGCGGCTCCTCCAGCGACCAGGCCCACTCCAGCGCGCCCTCGAAGAGCCTCTCGGTGAGCCCGATGCCCCGGAACTCGGGGCGGACGAAGACGCCGACCACATGTCCCTGGGGCGCTTCGATGTCCACCCCGAAGAAGTCCACGTTCCCCGGCTGCTCGACCAGGACGACGACGGTACCCGCCCATGTGCCGTCCGGGCCCTCGGCCACGAACTGGCGGCCGCCGGTGCCGCTGGAGACGCCGGCGGTGCGCTCCTGCCAGAAGATGTCGGGGTGGGCGCGGGCCTCCTCGGCGGTCTCAAGGAAGGCAACCGGGGCAGAAGGGTCGGCGAGCCCGGCCATCCGGAGCTCCTTGGCCTTGCGCCATTCGTCGGCCCGCACGGGGCGTATCACGTGATCCATGGCCAGATCCTGCCATGGAACGCAGAAAAGCCCCGCACCATTAATCCTTGCGGATCATGGTGCGGGGCTTCCCGCAATGATTGTTCGGCGGCGTCCTACTCTCCCACAGGGTCCCCCCTGCAGTACCATCGGCGCTGAAAGGCTTAGCTTCCGGGTTCGGAATGTAACCGGGCGT